>NZ_DASSCL010000161.1:0-15650 GCF_035697785.1 Nocardioides sp. | reverse complement strand
TGCTCCCAGATCGCGGAGGTCCCGGTCGCGAACGTCGTGGACGCCAACTACAGCGTCGTGGTCAAGGCGGCGAAGTCGTTGCTGCCGGACGCCGAAGCGTTCGGGGGGATGCACGCCGACCTGCGCGACAGGGCCGCGGCGCTCGGCTCGGTCTGACCCGCCCAACGTCTCCTACGAAAGGCCAGCCATGGATCTACAGCTCAACGGCACCCGCGTCCTCGTCACCGGTGGCACTCGTGGCATCGGCCGGGCCATCGTGGAGGCGTTCCTCGACGAGGGGGCCACGGTGGGGTTCTGCGCGCGAGACGTCGACGAGGTGAGCGCCACCCAGGAGGCGCTCAGCGGGCGCGGCCCGGTCACCGGCACGGTCCTCGACGTCGGTGACGGGGACGCACTGGCCGCCTGGGTGGACCGGTCGGCCGCGTCGTACGGCGGACTCGACACCGTCGTCGCCAACGTCAGCGCGCTCGCGATCCCGGACAGCGAGGAGAACTGGCAGCAGAGCCTCAACGTCGACCTCATGCACACCGTCCGGCTGGTCCGGGCGGCGCTGCCGCACCTCGAGCAGTCCCCGGCGCCCTCGATCATCGCGATCTCGAGCGTGTCGGGGCGGGAGTCGGACTTCGCCTCCGGACCGTACGGCACGGCCAAGACCGCGATCATCGGCTACATCAACGGGCTGGCCCTCCAGCTCGCGGAGAAGGGCATCCGGGCCAACACGGTCTCCCCGGGCAACACCTACTTCCCTGGCGGCGTCTGGGCCAGCATCGAGCAGGGCGACCCCGAGCTGTACCGGACCGCGGTGGGCCTCAACCCGACCGGCCACATGGGTACCCCCGAGGAGGTCGCCGCTCCCGTCGTCTTCCTCGCCAGCCCCGTGGCCCGCCGGATCAGCGGGACCAACCTCGTCGTGGACGGGGCGCTCACCCGCGGCATCCAGTTGTAGTCCGGCAGGCGGGCGTTCCTGGGGGAGGGCCCGGCTAGCGTGGACGCGTGGCTATCGACGTGGTGCCCGCGACGGCGAACCGGTTCGACGACGTCGCGGCGGTCATCGGGCCCAAGAACCCGACGTCTTCGGTGTGCTGGTGCCTGAGCCACCGCCTGGACGCGAAGACGCACACGTCGCTCGTCGGCCCGGCGCGAGGCGAGTACATGCGCGAGCTGTGCAACCGGCCGGTGGCGCCTGGCGTGCTGGCCTTCGAGGACGGCGAGGTCGCGGGCTGGGCGGCAGTCGCGCCGCGCGCCGAGCTGCCGTTCGCGCGGTCCACGAAAATCCCGCACGTCGACGACCAGCCGGTGTGGTCGGTGTGGTGCATCCGCGTGAAGCCGGGGCACCGCAAGCGCGGCATCTCGCACGCGCTGCTGGAGGGTGCGGTCGCCTACGCCCGCGAGCAGGGGGCCCCCGCGGTGGAGGGCTACCCGGTCGACAACCGGGGCGAGAAGGTCGACTCCACGATGGCGTACGTCGGGACGCGGATGCTGTTCGAGGCGGCCGGGTTCACCAAGGCCGCCGACACCGACGCGGTGTCGGGCGGGTTCCCGCGGGTGCTGATGCGGCTCGACTTCGGCTGACGGGTCTCGACGGGCTCGACCACCGGGGAGCGGGCTCGACCACCGGACAGCGGGCTCGACCACCGGACAGCGGGCTCGACCACCGGCAGTGGATGCGGCACAGTGGTGAACGTGCGGGCGAGCCTCGGGATCGGGACGTTGCGACGTTCGGTGCGCCTGGTCCAGGCGCTGCTGCTGATGTCGCTGGTGGTGGCCACAGCGGCCTGCGGCGTCACCCGCGGGGAGGACACCCGCGACCTGCTCATGATCATCCCCAACAGCCCCGGCGGCGGCTACGACCAGACCGGCCGGGCCGCGGTGACCGTGATGGAGGACGCCGACATCACCGGGGGCAGCTTCACCGTCGACAACGTGATCGGGGCCGGTGGCGCGGGAGCGATGACCACTCTCATCGGCAAGGCCGGCGACGAGCACACGATGATGACGGTCGGCCTCGGTGTCGTCGGGTCGACGTACTCGTTCGCCAGCGACTACCAGCTGCAGGACGCCACTCCGCTGGCCCAGCTGATGAGCGAGCCGGAGGGGATCCTGGTGCCGGCCGACTCGCCGTACGAGACGGTCGACGACTTCGTGCAGGCCTGGAAGGCGGACCCGGGCTCACTCGCCATCGGCGGCGGCTCGTCGCCGGGCGGACCCGACCACCTCTTCCCGATGCAGCTCGCGGCCGAGGTCGGCATCGACCCCAACGACGTCAACTACGTCACGTACGACGGAGGCGGCCCGCTCACCAGCGCACTCCTGGGCGCGAAGATCGACGCCGGATTCTCCGGGCCCGCCGAGTTCATCGGACAGGTGGAGTCGGGGGACCTGCGGATGCTCGCGTTGTCGGGGGAGGAGCGCTCGCCGCAGGACGCCTTCTCCGACGTGCCGACCCTCACCGAGTCGGGGATCGACCTCGTCTTCCTCAACTGGCGCGGCGTGCTCGCGCCGCCCGACATCTCCGAGGAGCGCCGCGACGAGCTCGTCGGCTACCTGGAGAGCATGCACGACACCGAGGGGTGGCGGGAGCAGCTGCGCCAGTACGGCTGGACCGACGACTTCAAGACCGGCGACGAGTTCAGCGAGTTCATAGACGAGCAGGACGAGCGGGTGTCCGGAACGCTGCAACAGCTGGGACTGATCTGATGGCGACCACGGCCGAACCGGTGCGCGTCGACCGCGCCCAGTACCTCCTCGCCGCTGGACTGGCGGTGGTCGGCATCCTCACGATCGTCGACGCCCGCGGACTCAACGTGGGCTTCGACGACCCCGTCGGCCCGCGGGTGTTCCCCTACGTCATCGGCACGGTGATGGTGGTGCTCGCGGTGCTGCTGGCGGTCGCGACCTCCCGTGGCGACGTCGCCGAGGGCGAGGAGGGCGAGGACATCGACCTCACCACCCCGCCCGACTGGGTCACCGTGGGCAAGCTGGTCGGCATCCTGGTCCTCAACATCGCCCTGGTGAACGTGCTCGGCTGGCCGATCACGGGAGCGCTGCTCTTCGCCGGGTGCGCGTGGTCGCTCGGCTCGCGGACGCTGCTGCGTGACGTGCTGGTGGGTGCGGTGCTCTCCGTCGGCAGCTGGTACTTCTTCTACGTCGGCCTCGACGTGCCGCTGCCGCCCGGGATCCTGGACGGGGTGCTGTGATGGACACCGTCCAGCTCCTCCTCGACGGCCTGGCCAACGCGTTCACTCCGGAGAACCTGTTGTTCGCCGCGGTCGGCGTGCTGCTCGGCACCTTCGTGGGCGTGCTGCCGGGCATCGGCCCCGCGATGGCGGTGGCGCTGCTGCTGCCGATCACGTTCGGCCTCGAGGCCACCCAGTCCTTCATCCTGTTCGCCGGCATCTACTACGGCGGCATGTACGGCGGGTCGACCACGTCGATCCTGCTCAACACGCCAGGTGAGTCGGCGTCGGTGATGACGGCCATCGAGGGCAACAAGATGGCCAAACGCGGGCGGGCGGCGCAGGCGCTGGCGACCGCCGCGGTCGGGTCGTTCATCGCCGGCACCATCGGCACCCTGCTCGTCGCGTTCTTCACCCCGCCGCTGGCGGAGGTCGCGGTCCAGATCGGCGCGGCGTCGTACTTCGCGATCATGCTGCTGTCGCTGATCCTGGTCACCGCGGTGCTCGGGTCGTCCAAGCTGCGCGGCTTCATCGGCCTCACGATCGGGCTCACCATCGGGCTCATCGGGCTCGACCTCTCGACCGGGCAGGCACGTCTGACCTTCGACGTGCTCTCGCTCGCGGACGGCGTCGACATCGTGGTGGTGGCGGTGGGCATCTTCGCCGTCGGCGAGGCCCTCTGGATCGCGGCCCACCTGCGCCGGCAGCCCATCGACGTGATCCCGGTCGGCCGGCCCTACATGAGCCGCGACGACTGGTCGCGGTCGTGGCGGCCGTGGCTGCGCGGCACGGCCCTCGGGTTCCCGTTCGGGGCACTGCCGGCCGGCGGTGCCGAGACGCCGACGTTCCTCTCCTACATGCTCGAGCGGCGGCTGGCCCGCGGGTCCGACGAGTTCGGCAACGGCGCGATCGAGGGTGTCGCCGGGCCGGAGGCCGCCAACAACGCCAGCGCCGCGGGCATGTTCGTGCCACTGCTGGCCCTCGGCCTGCCGGTGACGGCGACCGCGGCGGTCCTGCTCGCCGGGATGCGCACCTACGGCATCGTGCCGGGACCGACGCTCATGACCGACCAGCCCGAGCTGGTCTGGACCCTGCTCGCGAGCCTGCTCATCGGCAACACCCTGCTGCTGGTCATCAACCTGCCGCTGGCGCCGCTGTGGGCCAAGCTGCTGCAGATCCCGCGACCGCAGCTATACGCCGGCATCCTGTTCTTCGCCTCGCTCGGCGCCTACGCGGTCAACCAGAGCGCCTTCGACCTCGCGCTGCTGCTGGTCTTCGGTGCCGTCGGGTTCGTGATCCGCCGCTTCGGCATCCCGGTGCTGCCGTTGATCCTCGGCGTCATCATCGGCCCGCTCATGGAGACCAAGATGCGCGAGGCCCTCGACCTGTCCGACGGGGCGATCAGCGGCCTCTTCAACGAGCCCTTGGCGATCGTCATCTACGTCATCATCGTGCTCGCGCTCGTCGTACCGCCGGTGCTGTCCCGCCTGCGTGGGCGCCCGATCGTGCCCGACGAGCCCGCCGACCGTGCCCAGGACCAGGAGGTCGGACGATGAGCGTCGTGGTGGGCTACATCCCCAACGAGTACGGCGAGGCCGCCCTCACCGAGGCTCTGACCGAGGCCCAGCGACGCGGCACCGGCCTGGTCGTGGTCAACACCAGCCGTGGCGACTCCCTGGTCGACAAGAAGTACGTGGGGGAGCAGGGCCGTCGCGAGCTCGAGGAGCGGCTCTCGGCCGCGCCGGTCGAGGTCGAGCTGCGCCAGTCGATCGGCACCGACGTCGCCCAGGAGATCCTCGAGGTGGTCCGCGAGGTCGCGGCCGAGGCACTCGTCATCGGCATCAGGCACCGCAGCCAGGTCGGCAAGATGCTGATGGGCAGCGTCGCCACCCAGCTGCTGATGGAGGCTCCCTGCCCGGTGGTCGCCGTCAAGCCCTGAGCCGCGCGCCGCCGGGACGAGTGGTCTCGACCCCGGCTCGACCAGCCGCTGGGTCTGACGGGTCGTGGGGACGGCCTGCCTTCCGTATCCTGCGCTGAGGAGGAGGGCGGCCTCGGTTGCTGGAAGTGTCACTACTGGGCGAGCAGTACGTCGAGGGGTCAGGGACGCCGATCGGCGGGCACTCGGCGCGCTCGGTCGCGCTCCTCGGGTTCCTGGCCGTGCACTCCGACGCTCCCCAGACCCGGCAGCGGCTGGCCGGTCTGTTCTGGCCCGAGTCGAGCGATGCGCAGGCCCGGACGAACCTGCGTCGGGAGCTGCACAACCTCCGCCTGATACTCGACAACGACCCCTCGCTCGTCGTCGAGCCGACCACCCTGATGTGGCACGACGGCCCCACGTGTCGCGTGGACGTGTGCGTGTTCCACCGCGAGCGCCGGCTGGCGCTCGCGGCGCTGGCGGAAGGCACCGACGACGACCTGCTGGAGCACGCCGCCGCCGCGGTCGACGAGTACCAGGGTGACCTGATGCCCGGGGTCTACGACGACTGGGTGCTGGCGCCGCGGGAGGCGCTCCGGCGGGAGTGCATCGAGCTGTGCGACCGGCTGGTCGCCGGCTGGCAAGCGAAGGGCGGGCTCGCGAGGGCCATCGAGTTCGCGCGGATGCGGGTACGCATCGAACCTGTCGAAGAGACGGGATACCGCAGCCTGATGCGCCTGCAGGGTGAGCTCGGCGACCGCGCCGGCGCGATGAGCACCTTCCACCAGTGCGCCGAGGTCATGGAGCGCGAGCTCGGCGCCGAACCCTCCGCCGCCACCACGGAACTCGCGCAGCAGCTGCTCGGACTCGGTGACCGAGGAAGGACGGCGCCGGGTTCCCTCGGCACGGCACATCGAACGTCCGCACAGGACGCGGGGCTGGTGGGGCGTGACCAGGAGCTCCGGCAGGCGAGCGCGTGCTGGGGTCGAGCCGCCGAGGGTCACCCCCAGCTGCTGGTGGTCAACGGCGACGCCGGTGTCGGCAAGAGCCGGCTGGTGGCCGAGCTCGGCCTCAAGGCCCGGGCTGAAGGTGCGGTCGTCGCCACGACGCGCTGCTTCGGGATGTCCGGAGGGCTCGCGCTGGCCCCTGTCGCCGAGTGGCTGCGCGACCCGCGCATCCATCGCGCCGGGGCGGACCTCGACGAGCCCTGGCGGGTCGAGGTCGCGCGGCTCGTCCCCGAAGGCCCGTCCGGTGACCGCCGTGACAAGCCCGCGCCGCAGCCGGCGGCAGCGCGAGCGATGGTCGACGCCTGGCGGCGGCACCGGTTCTTCGAGGGACTCGCCCAAGCGGTGCTCGCCGTGGACCGGCCGATGATCCTGGTCCTCGACGACCTGCAGTGGTGCGACGCGGAGACGACCGCGTGGTTGGCGTTCCTGCTGCGCCGGGCCGGCGATGCGCCGTTGCTGGTGGCGACGACCGCGCGGAAGCACGAGCTGGCAGGCAACGCCGACGTGGCCCAGCTGCTGCGCTCGCTGAGGTCCGCGGGTGCGTTGACGGAGATCGAGCTGCCGCCCCTGGACCGTGTCGGTGTACGCCAGCTCGGGACATCGGTGCTGCAGAGAACCCTGGCCGACGAGGAGGTCTCGCTGCTCGTGTCCGCGACGGGTGGTTACCCGCTCTACGTGCTCGAGGCCCTGCGCAGCGCCGGCGAGCCCGGCGAAACCGGGACGATCGTGCCCCACGGCCGTCTCTCCTCCGTGCTGCAGCGACGGCTCGAGGAGGTGTCGCCTCACGCAGGGGAGGTCGCCGGGCTGGCGTCCGCGGTGGGCCGTGACTTCACGCTCGATCTCCTCACCGAGGCCAGTGACCTGGACGCCGACACCGTGGTCCGCTCGGTCGACGAGCTGTGGCGGCACGGGATCCTCCGCGAGCAGGGCCTCGGCTACGACTTCTCGCACGACCTGGTGCGGGAGGCGGCGTACGCCTCGATCTCGCCGCCGCACAGATGGCTGATGCACCGTCGCCTCGCGCAAGGCCTCGAGCTGCTCCACGCCGACCGCCCGGACGACGTCGCGGCACAGCTGGCGGACCAGTACGACCGGGGCGGCCGGCCGGACCGGGCGCGGCACTACTACCGGCGGGCAGCGGAGCTGGCCGCCGCGGTCTACGCCAGCTCCGAGGCGGTGCGGTGCTTCCGTCGATGCCTGGCGCTCGTGACGGAGCAGCCGGCCGGGCGGACTCGCGACGAGGAGGAGCTCGACGTGCTGATGGCCATGGCTCCGCCGCTGAACGCCATCCATGGCTACTCCTCGCCGCGGCTGCAGGAAACCCTGGAACGGTCCGCGCACCTGGCCGACAAGCTCGCCCGTCCACGTGACCTGATGTCCTGCTACGTCGGGCTCTTCGCGGTGCGGTTCGTGCAGGGTCACACCCGCGACTCGTACGACTTCGCGACCCGGGCCTTCGCCCTGGCGGAGGCTGCCCCGGAAGCGGCCGGTCAGGCCGACATGGCCGTGGCCGGTTCGCTGACGAGCCTCGGCCGGCTCGAGGAGGCCGTGCCGCACTTCCAGCGGGCGGGTGAGCTCTCTCGAGGCTCGGTGTCGCTCATCATGGGCACCCTCCTCGAGGTGCACTCGCTGGCCTGGAGCAGCCATGCGCACTGGCTGCTCGGCGCCCCGGAGCGCGCGGCGGCGTGCGCTCAGCAGGCCGTGGACCTGGCGAGGTCGGCCGATCACCCGTACAGTCTCGCGCTGGCGCTGGGCTACCAGGCGACGACGGCACAGCTGTGCAGCGATCGGGGTCCGGCTGCCGGGGCAGCCCGCGAGCTGATCGCGCTCTGCGAGCGCTACTCGTTCGGCTTCTACGGCGGATGGGGCGCGGTGGTGGAGGGCTGGGCCGGCGGCGGCGAGGACGGTGTCGCACGGATGCGACAAGGCGTGGAGAAGCTCCGGGCGGCCGGCCAGTTCGCCCGAATGCCGTACTGGCAGTACCTGATCGCCGAGGTGCTCCACCAGGTCGGGCGTCCGCAAGCCGCCCAGGCCGTCCTGGACTCCGCCCTCGCCGACGCGGAGCAACGAGACGAGCTGTGGTGGCTCCCCGAGCTGCTCCGGACACGGGCCAGGCAGCAGGCCGACGGGTTGGCGGTGCCGACCCTGCGACGTGCGGCGGCGATGGCGGACCGCCAACGCAGCCGGACCCTGCTGGCCCGCTGCCGACGCGACCTGGCGGAGCGCGGCGCCGACCTCGATGACGGCGTTCCGTCCCCGCCCGGATGAGGCGAACGCTTGGCGAACGGCCGCCCCCCTAGCGTCCTGACGGACGTGACCCGGGACGACGGGTCACCGGGGCGGAGGACATGACATGACCACCGAAGTAGAACCGCGCACAGACCTTCCCGTGAGCGAGCTCTCCGACACGATCCGGGGCGGTGTCACCCTGCCGACCTCCCCGCACTACGACGTGGCACGAGCCGTCTACAACGGCTCGGTCGACCGGCGACCGGCCGCCGTCGCTCACTGTGCGGACGTCGCCGACGTGATCGCGTGCGTCAGCTTTGCCCGCGAGCACGACGCAACCGTTGCGGTCCGGGGCGGGGGCCACCACGGCGCGGGGTTCGGGGTCTGGGACGACGCGCTGGTGATCGATCTGGGCCGTATGCGAAGCACGACGGTCAGCCCGGCGAACCACACCGTGCGCGCCGACGGCGGCTGCCAGTGGGGGGACGTTGACCACGCCACCGGGGCGTTCGGCATGGCCACGCCCTCCGGCATCCTCTCCACGACCGGCGTCGGCGGTCTCACGCTCGGGGGCGGGGTCGGCTACCTGGCTCGCGGGTTCGGCCTCACCGTCGACAACCTGCGCTCCGCCGACGTCGTACTCGCCGACGGCAGCTTCGTCACGGCCAACGCCGACTCGCACCCGGACCTGTACTGGGCGCTGCGCGGAGGCGGCGGCAACTTCGGCATCGTCACGTCGTTCACGTTCGACTGTCACGAGATCGGCGAGAACGGCACCGTCATCGCCGGTCCCGTGCTGTACGACATCGACGACACCGAGGACGTCTTCCGCTGGTACCGCGACCTCCTACCCGGGCTACCCGAGGAGCTCAACGGCTGGATCGGGACCATCATCATCCCGTCCGGGGCACCGTTCCCCGAGGAGCTGTGGGGTCGCAACGCGTGCGCCATCGTGTGGTGCTACACCGGCCCGCACGACAAGGCCGACGACGTGCTCACCGCGGTGCGGGAGTTCGGCTCGCCCCTGCTGGTCGGGTTGCAGCCGATGCCGTACCCGGCGCTGCAGAGCGCCTTCGATGCGCTGTACCCGAAGGGAGACCAGTGGTACTGGAAGGCCGACTTCTTCGAGGAGATCACCGACGAGGCGATCGCGCTGCACGTGAGGTACGGCAACGAGATCCCGACCGCCCAGTCCACCATGCACCTCTACCCGATCAGCGGCGCGGCAGCGCGGGTGGCCGAGGACGAGACCGCGTTCGCCTATCGAGGTGGCGGCTGGGCCGGTGTGATGGCGGGCGTCGACCGGGACCCGGCCAACCTGCCCAAGATCCGGGACTGGTCGCGGCGGTACTGGGCCGACCTGCACCCGACGTCCGCCGGGGGGGCGTACGTCAACATGATGATGGAGGACGAGGGCGCGGAGCGGGTGCGTGCGTCGTACCGCGGCAACTTCGAGCGACTGTCCGAGATCAAGCGTCGCTACGACCCCACGAACCTGTTCCACCTCAACCAGAACATTCCGCCGGCCACCGAGTAGTCGAGGGGGCGCGCCCGGCCCCGACCCGCACGCCGCGGTCGGGGCCGGCGCGGGGGAAGGGCGGTCAGGGCTGGTCGCCGACTGGTCCGAACAGGTCATACCGCCGACCGTCAACCGATGTTTACGGTGAGCTGGCGGCGCGCCGGAGTCAGTGACCGCGAGGGCCGCTGCGGGCGCCGCGGCAAGGGGGCCCACCAATGAACCGAACCCGAGTTGCGGCCTGCACCGTGGCGCTCTGCGCAGCCACGTTCACCATGTCCGCCGGCCCGGCGGTCGCGGCGTCGCCACCACCCAGCTGGACCAACGAGCGCATCCTGTCGTGTGACGGCACGACGGTCACGGCGTACCTGACGCCGGCGGGCTTCGGCAGCGCGTTCCACGTGGTCGGAAGCACCGATGTCATCAAGCCGAAGCAGGTTGAGGTCATATTCCCGAACGACCCGACCGAGGAACGCGTCGTGACATTCGACGTGCCCGGGTTCGACCGGAACGGGCAGGCGACGGTGCACTGCAGCTATGAGGATCCCCTCGGACTGGTCGTGTTCTTCGACGGCGTCCGTACCTGAGTGCCGAGTTGAGGGGTCTCGACGGGCTCGACCACCGGTGGGGGCTCGACCACCGGTGGCAGCTCGACCACTGGTGGGGGGCTCGACCACTGGTGGGGGGCTCGACCACCGGATGGGGCTGGCAGACTCGGGCGGCATGGCGATCACCGAGACCGACCTGACTCATCTGCGCAGGTGCATCGAGCTGGCCCGGGAGGCGCTCGAGGACGGCGACGAGCCGTTCGGATCCGTGCTGGTCGACGAGACCGGAAGCGTGCGGTTCGAGGACCGCAACCGGGTCAAGGGCGGCGACGAGACGCGGCACCCCGAGTTCGAGATCGCGCGCTGGTCGGCCGAGAACCTGACGGCGGAGGAGCGGCGTACGGCCACGGTGTACACCTCGGGAGAGCACTGCCCGATGTGCTCCGCCGCGCACGGCTGGATGGGGCTGGGGCGCATCGTGTACGTCGCGTCGTCGGCCCAGCTCGGGTCGTGGTTGACGGAGTGGGGTGTGCCGGCCGGTCCGGTGGCGGCGCTGCCGATCGCCGCTGTGGTGCCCGGTGCGATCACCGAGGGCCCGGTGGACGAGCTGGTCGGTGAGATCAAGGAGCTGCAGCGTCGCCGGTTCGGGTGAGTGACTCCGGCGGCCTCGACCCCGTTACGCGAGGAGCTCGCGGACGCGGGGGACGACCTGCTCGGCGTACAGCCGGATCGACGTCTCGCGGTCGGCGTTGGCCTGGGTGCCGACGGAGTACTTGAGCTGGAAGCGGGAGAGCCCGAGGGTGCGCACCGCCCAGGCGATCTTCTGCGCGACGGTCTCGGGCGCCCCGACGAACAATGCGCCTTCGGGGCCGAGCATCGAGTCGTAGGCCTCGTGGGTGAGCGGACCCCAGCCGCGCTCGCGGCCGATCTTCGTGAACTGCTCGGCGTGGTGCGGGAAGTGCTGCTCGACGGCGAGCTCGTCGGACTCGGCTACGTGGCCGGGGCTGTGCATGCTGACCGGGAGGGTCGGCTGGGCGTACTCGGACAGGGCGCGGTGGTAGAGGTCCACGAGCGGTGCGAACTGGGCCGGCGAGCCGCCGATCACGGCCACCACCAGGGGCAGGCCGTACCTCGCCGCCCGGACCACCGACTGCGCCGTACCGCCGACGCCGACCCAGGCCGGCAGCCGGCCGGACTCGGTGGGCGGGTAGGCGCGCTGCCCGGTCAGCGGCAGCCGGGTCGTGCCCTCCCAGGTGACGGCTTCCTCGCGTAGCAGGTGGGTGAACAGGTCGAGCTTCTCGGCGAACAGCACCTCGTAGTCGTCGAGCCGGAGACCGAAGAGCGGGAACGACTCGGTGAACGACCCGCGTCCGAGCGTCACCTCGGCGCGGCCTCGGGACAGCGCGTCGAGGGTGGAGAACCGCTCGAAGACACGCACCGGGTCGTCGGAGCTGAGCACGGTGACACTGGTGCCGAGCCGGATCCGCTCGGTGCGGCCGGCGATGGCGGCGAGCACGACGTCGGGCGAGGAGATCGCGAAGTCGTCGCGGTGGTGCTCGCCGACGCCGATGAAGTCGAGGCCGAGCCGGTCGGCGAGCACGCCCTCCTCGACGACCTGCCGGGCGGCCTCGGCGTGCGAGACGACGTTGCCGTCGGCGTCGGTGCCGCGGTCGCCGAAGGTGTCGAGTCCGAAGGTGGGTTTCTCGGGGGTGCCGAGGTGCTCGAGCTCCATGGGTCCTCCCAGATCCTGTGGCCGTGCCCAGCCTCGCACGTGGCCGGGGGACACGAGGGGCTCGACCACCGTCTGGTCCCGACGGGCCCGATCACCGGAGACCGCTCGACCAGCGGACGGGCGCTGGACTGGCTAGCCTGAGAGCCGGACGGAGGCGGCCGTGGACACCAGGTGGCGCGAGGACCAGGAGCGGAGGGCACGCCCGCTCGCGGCCGCGCTGGCCGAGGAGGGCGTCGAGGGCGTCGCGATGTCCTACGTCGACAACGCCGGCGTGACCCGGGTGAAGTCCGTGCCGGTCGCCGCGCTGCCGCACGCGGCGGCCTGGGGGGTGGGGATGTCCCCGGTGTTCGACGTGTTCTGTGTCGACGACAGCATCACGTCCGGTCGGATCGCCGGCGGCCCCGGCGGGGACCTGCGGCTGCACCCGGACCTCGACCGGCTGGTCCGGCTGTCGGCGCAGCGGGGGTGGGCGTGGGCACCGGTGGACCGGTACACCCAGGACGGTTCGGAGCACCCCGGATGCCAGCGCAGCTTCGCGCGGCGGGCCGCGGCGGTAGCGGTCGACGACGGGCTCGACGTCCGGATGGGCTTCGAGATCGAGTGGGTGGTCGGTTCCGACAGCCCCGACGCCGGCAGTGAGTTCCGCCCGGCGTGCCGCGGCCCGGCGTACGGCATGACCCGGATGGTCGAGCTGTCGGACTACTGCCGCGACCTGCTGACCGCGCTCGCGGCCGAGTCGGTGGACGTGGCGCAGCTGCACCCGGAGTACGCCGCCGGGCAGTTCGAGCTGTCCGCCGCGCCGCTCGAGCCGGTGGCGGCCGCGGACCAGGTGCTGCTCGTGCGGGAGACGATCCGGGCGGTGTCCCGCAAACACGGGATGGAGGCGTCCTTCGCGCCCTCCGTGGTGGCCGGGTCGGTGGGGAACGGCCAGCACCTGCATGTCTCGCTGCGCCACGAGGGGGTGAACCTGCTCGACGGCGGCTACGGGCGCTACGGCATGTCCGGCGAGGGGGAGTCGTTCCTGGCCGGCGTGCTGGAGGCGATGCCGGCGCTCACCGGGATCCTGGCGCCGAGCGTCGGCAGCCACCTGCGCCTGGTGCCGTCGCACTGGGCCGGCGCGTACCAGTGCTGGGGGCTCGAGAACCGCGAGGCCGCGCTGCGGCTCGTCACCGGCTCGGCCGGCGAGACGAACGTTGCCGCCAACGCCGAGATCAAGTGCCTCGATGGCAGCGCCAACCCGTACCTCGTCGTCGGCGCGCTGCTCACCATCGGCCTGGCGGCGATCGACAAGGGCCTCACCCTGCCCGACGAGGTGAACGGCGACCCCGTCGCCCTCGACCCGGAGGAGCTGGCCCGGCTCGGCGTGCGACGGCTGCCCGAGACGGCCGAGGAGTCGCTGGCCTGCCTCGACGACAGCGACCTGCTGAAGCAGGCGATGGGGGACTACCTTTACGACGCGTTCACCGCGGTGCGCCGGGCCGAGATCGAGCTGTTCGCCAACAACACCCCCGACGAGATCGTCGCGGCGACCCGCTGGCGCTATTGAACGAACGCATGGGGATCGCCGACGAGCTCGCCGACCTGCCGCTGGTCGACCAGCACTGCCACCCGATCGTGCTCGACCCGCTGGACCGGGCGGGCTTCGAGCTGCTGCTCACCGAGGCGGCCGGGCACGGCCCTACCGGCACGAGCGAGCTCGACTCCCAGGTCGGGCTGGCGGTACGACGATGGTGCGCCCCGGAGCTGGGCCTGGACCGGCACGCGCAACCCGAGGAGTACCTGACCCGGCGCGCCGAGCTGGGGCCGCGGGAGACGGGCCGGCGGCTCCTGGGAGCCTGCGGCACGAGCGACCTGCTGGTCGACACCGGACTGCAGCACCCGGGCCTGTGTGCCCCGGGCGAGCTTGCCGAACTGGCCGGCGCACGGGTGCACGAGGTCACGCGCGTCGAGACCGTCGTGGAACAGGTGGCCGCCAGCGGAGTCGGCGCGGCCGACCTCGGCGGAGCGGTCGCCGACGCCCTGGCCGAGCGGGCGACCAGGTCGGTCGGGTTCAAGACGATCGCTGCCTACCGGATCGGGCTCGAGCTGCCCGCCGCCGCGCCGACCACCTCCGACGTACGAAGGGCGGCGGATCGGTGGCTCGCCGACGGCGAGCGGACCGGCCGGCACCGGCTCGACGAGCCGACGCTGGTCGCACACGCCGTGCACGCCTGCCTGCGGCTCGGCCTCCCGCTGCAGGTGCACACCGGGTACGGCGACCCCGACGTCACGCTGCACCGCGCCGACCCGTCGTTGCTCACCGCGTTCCTGCGCGCGCTGCCCCCGGAGGCGGGGCCCGTCGTGCTGCTGCACTGCTACCCCTACCACCGGCAGGCGGCCTACCTGGCCAACGTGTTCCCGCAGGTGGCGCTCGACGTCAGCCTCGCGGTCAGCCACGTCGGCCCGCGCGCCGCCGCGGTGCTCGCCGAGACGCTCGAGCTGGCGCCGTTCGGGTCGCTGCTCTACGCCTCCGACGGGTTCGGCCTGCCCGAGCTGCACCACCTCGGCGCGGTGCTGTTCCGCCGCGGGCTGGCGAGGGTGCTCGACGACTGGCTGGCCGAGGACGCCCTGAGCGCCGACGACGCCGCACGGTTCGCGCGGATGATCTCGGCAGACAACGCTCGCCGGATCTACCGGCTCGATGCGCTGACGTGATGCGCCGGCGAGTGTCAGCATGGCGGTATGACCGAGATCGATCTGCAGCCGACGACCGGCGCCGCCGAGCACATCGAGCTCACCGAGCGATGGGCCGCGCACAACTACCATCCGCTCCCGGTCGTGCTGAGCAGCGGGCGCGGCGCTTGGGCCGAGGACGTCGACGGCAACCGCTACCTGGACTGCCTCAGCGGCTACTCGGCGCTGAGCTTCGGCCACAGCCATCCGCGTCTGCTCGCGGCCGCGCAGGGGCAGCTCGAGCGGATGACGCTGACCAGCCGCGCGTTCTACAACGACCAGCTCGGACCGTTCGCCCGCGACCTCGCCGGGCTCACCGGCATGGACCTGGTGCTGCCGATGAACACCGGCGCGGAAGCCGTCGAGACCGCGATCAAGGCGGCCCGTCGGTGGGGGTACGACGTCAAGGGCGTGCCGGCCGACCGGGCGTCGATCGTGGTGATGGAAGGCAACTTCCAGGGCCGCACCACGACCATCGTCAGCTTCTCCACCGACGAGGTGGCCGCGCGCGGGTACGGACCGTTCACGCCGGGCTTCCGCAACGTGCCGTACGGCGACGCCGCCGCGATCGAGGCCGCGGTCGACGACAACACCGTCGCCGTACTCCTCGAGCCGATCCAGGGCGAGGCCGGTGTGGTCATCCCGCCCGACGGTTTCCTGCGGGACGTGCGAGAGCTCTGCGACGCCCGCGGCGTGCTGATGGTCGTCGACGAGGTGCAGTCCGGGCTGGGCCGCACCGGCCGGACCTTCGCGTGCGACCACGAGGACGTGGTGCCGGACGTGTACGTGCTCGGCAAGGCGCTCGGCGGCGGCAT
>NZ_DASSCL010000160.1:0-7209 GCF_035697785.1 Nocardioides sp. | reverse complement strand
GATGTCCTGGATCGAGACCGACCTGCCCGGGTCGCCCTTGACCGCGAACGAGCCCTTGTCCCACTCCAGGTCCGCGACCGAGACCTCGAGCATCCCGGACGCGATGATCCGGGCCTTGTCGCGCACCTTGCGCGCGACCAGGGCGGCCGCCGCACCGGAGACGGGCGTCGAGCGGCTGCCGTAGGTGCCCAGCCCGAACGGGGTCTGGTCGGTGTCGCCGTTGACCACCTGGATGTCGGCGGGCGGGATGCCGATCTCCTCCGCGACGATCTGGGCGAACGTCGTCTCGTGTCCCTGCCCCTGGTTCATGCACGACACCCGCAGCACGGCCTTGCCGGTCGGATGCACGCGCAGCTCGCTGCCGTCGGCCATGCCCAGCCCCAGGATGTCCATGTCCTTGCGCGGACCCGCCCCGACGGCCTCGGTGAAGAACGCGACGCCGATGCCCATCAGCTCGCCCTTGGCTCGCTTCTCCTCCTGCTCGCGCCGAAGGTCGTCGTAGCCGGCGATCTCCAGGGCGAGGTCGAGCGCGCGTTCGTACTCGCCGGAGTCGTAGACCCAGCCCGTCTTGCTCGTGTAGGGGAACTGATCGGGCTGGATGAGGTTCTTCCGCCGCAGCGCCACCGGGTCCATGTCAAGCTCCTGGGCGAGGCAGTCGACGATCCGCTCGACGAGGTACACCGCCTCGGTGATCCGGAACGAGCAGGCGTAGGCGACGCCGCCGGGCGCCTTGTTGGTGTAGACCGCCGTCATCTTGCAGTAGGCGGCCTCCAGGTCGTAGCTGCCGGTGAACACCCCGAAGAACCCGGCGGGGTACTTGATCGGCGCGGCCGTGCCGTTGAAGGCCCCGTGGTCGGCGAGCACGTTGGTGCGGAGCGCCAGGATCTTGCCGTCCCTGGTCGCCGCGATCTCGCCGCGCATCACGTAGTCACGCGCGAAGCCGGTGCTGACGAGGTTCTCGGTCCGGTCCTCCACCCACTTCACCGGCTTGCCGGTCACCAGGGACGCGACGATCGCGCAGACGTAGCCCGGGTAGATCGGGACCTTGTTGCCGAAGCCCCCGCCGATGTCGGGCGCGATCACGCGGCTCTGGTGCTCGGGCAGGCCCGCGACGAGGGCGTAGACGGTGCGGTGCGCGTGTGGTGCCTGACTGGTCGTCCAGAGCGTGAGCTTTCCCGCGACGCGTTCGTAGTCGGCCACGCAGCCACAGGTCTCCATCGGCGCCGGGTGCACGCGTGGGTAGACGATGTCCTGCGACACCACGACGTCGGCCTTGGCGAACACCGCCTCGGTGGCGGCAGCGTCACCGGTCTCCCAGTCGAAGCAGTGATTGTCGGTCTTGCCCTCGAGGTCCGTGCGGATCACCGGCGCGTCCGGCGCCAACGCACGGCGTACGTCGATCACCGGCGGCAGGATGTCGTAGTCGACGTCGATCAGCTCGAGCGCGTCGCGGGCGGAGTAGCGGTCCTCCGCGACCACGAAGGCCACCTCCTGGCCCTGGAAGCGCACTCGGTCGGTGGCGAGCACGGCCTGCACGTCGTTGGACAGGGTGGGCATCCAGGCCAGGCCCTTCTCCGCCAGGTCGGCACCGGTGACGACCGCCTTGACCTTCGGGTGCGCTGCCGCCGCGGTCGTGTCGATGCTCACGATGTCGGCGTGCGCCACCGGCGAACGCAGGATGGCGAGGTGCAGCATCCCCTTGAGCTGGATGTCGTCGACGTAGTGGCCCATGCCGCGGATGAAACGGGGGTCCTCCTTGCGCAGCATCCGGCCGTGCCCGACCGGGTGCTGGTCGTTGTCGGCGTGCTCGAGGTCCTCGGCGTCGGCGACGAGCCCGGAGTGGTCGGGCACGGTGGTGGTGTCGTCGGTGGTGGTCATGAGGGGCTCCCCACGGTGGACGTGTCCTCGTCGGCGCCGCTGCGCGAGTGGGCGGCGGCCCACTGCACCGAGCGGACGATGGTGGTGTAGCCGGTGCAGCGACAGATCTGGCCGGAGATCGCCTCGCGGATGGTCTCCTCGGTCGGGTCCGGGTCACGGTCCAGGAGCGCCCGGGTGGTCATCAGCATCCCCGGCGTGCAGAACCCGCACTGCAGGCCGTGGCAGCGCATGAACCCTTCCTGCACCGGGTCGAGCACGCCGTCCTGCTCCAGGTCCTCGACGGTGCGGACCTCGTGGCCACCGGCCATCGCGGCGAGCACCGTGCAGGTCTTGACGGGCTCGCCGTCGAGCCAGGCGACGCAGGTGCCGCAGTTGCTCGTGTCGCAGCCCCAGTGCGTCCCGGTCAGGCCGAGGTGGTCTCGGAGGAAGTGGACCAGGAGCAGCCGTCCCTCGATGTCGCGCGTGACGCTCTCTCCGTTCACGGTCATGGTCACCTGCATGTCACTGCCTCCCGTCGGGGTCGTCGTGCGCCTGGTCTCCGCGCACGCCGGCCTCTATCCGCTCGACCGACCTCCGCAGGGTCCGGCGGGTGAGCTCGTTGGCCAGGTGCCGCTTGTAGTCCGCCGTGCCGCGGTTGTCCGTGGACGGGGTGCAGCTCTCGGCGGCGATCGCGCCGGCCCGGGCGTAGAGCTCGTCGGACGGCGGCTGACCGCGGAGGGCGTCGGAGATCGCCGGGATGCCGGTGGTGTTGGGACCGACCGCGGCCAGTCCGACCCGGGCGTCGGCGATGACCGGTCCGTCCATCCACACTGCCGCGCCCGCGGAGGTGACGGCCCAGTCGCCCGCGCGCCGCTCCACCTTGGCGTAGGCGCTCGAGCCGTGCGGCCGGACCGGGAGGCGGATCTCGGTGAGCATCTCGCCCTGCTCGACGGCAGTCTCGTAGGGGCCGCGGTGGAACTCCTCCATCGTGACGACTCGCTCGCCACCGGCACCACGGATCACGCACGTGGCGTTGAGCGTCGTGCACACGGCCGACAGGTCCTCGGAGGGGTCCGCCTGGCAAAGCGACCCGCCGATCGTCCCGCGGTTGCGCACGACCGGGTCGGCGATCACGGCCTCGGCGTCGGCGAAGATCGGGAACAGGGCGGCCAGCTCCGGCGACTCCAGCAGCTCACGGTGCCGGGTCATCGCGCCGATGCGGACCTCGTCGGCGCCGACCCGGACGTAGCCGAGCTCCTCGTGGAGGTCGTTGATGTCGATGAGGTACTCCGGGTTGGCGAGCCGGAGCTTCATCATCGGGATCAGGCTGTGCCCGCCGGCGACCAGGCGGGCCTCGCTCCCCAGCCGGTCCAGGAGCCCGATCGCCTGCTCGACGCTGGTGGCTCGTTCGTACTCGAAGGGCGCGGGTACCTGCACGGGTGGCTCCTCCCCGACGGCGCCGTGTGGCCGCCGTCACACCCTCACCATCGACCCACCCTCGACCGGCGTCAACAGCGACCTAAGCGATCCCTTGATTCGGGTGTGGCCGCCCACGCCAGCCGGTCAGCCGGCCGACCCCCGGGGCGCGTGCGAGCCGTTGTTCTCCTCGGTGCCGTCGGGGTCCTCGTCGAAGTCCACCTTCTTGAGGTGCTTGCGGAGGCTGAACGCCAGGAACACGACGGCGGCGGCCAGCGCCAGCCACACGAGCAGCCCGAGCCAGCCGGCCTTCACGTCCTCGGGGGCGGGGCCCTCCTGGGCGGCGAGCGCGACGGAGAACAGGACGGTCTGGAAGCTCATGACTTCATTGTCGCAAGAGCCTCGCGGACGCCGGCGAAGAGATCGTCCTCGGGGGTCTCGACGTCGACCAGGCTGCGGGCCAGCTCGTAGTCCTCCGTGGGCCACGCCTCCTGGTGCACCTCCAGCGGGCACGCGAACCAGGCGCCCTCGGGGTCGATCTGGGTGGCGTGGGCGAGCAGCGCCCGGTCGCGCAGCGGGAAGTACTCCGCACACGGCACCCGAGTGGTGATCCGGGCGGCGTGCACGGGGTCGGGCTTCCACTCCGCGAGCCGCTCGGCGTACGGCGACTCCAGGCCGCGCGCGACCATCGCGTCGTGCAGCGCCTGGGTGCGCTCGCGGTGGAACGAGTGGTGGTAGTAGAGCTTCAGCGGCTGCCACGGCTCGCCCGCTTCGGGGTAGCGGTCGGGATCGCCGGCCGCCTCGAACGCCGCGACGCTCACCTTGTGGCACATCACGTGGTCGGGGTGCGGGTAGCCGCCGTTCTCGTCGTAGGTCGTCATCACATGCGGCTTGAAGTCCCGGATCAGACGCACCAGCGGCTCGGCCGCCTCCTCGACGGGGACCAGTGCGAAGCAGCCTTCGGGCAGCGGCGGCTTGGGATCGCCCTCCGGCCAGCCGGAGTCGACGAAGCCCAGCCAGTCCTGCCGGACCCCGAGGATCTCGCGGGCCCGGTCCATCTCCTGGCGGCGGATCTCGGTGATGTTGGCGAGCACGTCGGGACGGTCCATCTTGGGGTTCAGGATCGAGCCGCGCTCGCCACCGGTGCAGGTGACGACGTGGACGTCGACGCCCTCCGCGACGTACTTCGCGGTGCTGGCCGCACCCTTGCTCGACTCGTCGTCGGGGTGTGCGTGCACGTGCATCAACCGGAGCCCAGAAGACAGCATGGGGGCAATCCTAGGATGGAGCGGTGACCGACCTCGCCGACCGCTACGGCACCCGCACCAGCACCAGCCGCAAGGGGCTCGTGGCCGTGATGGTGATCCTCGCCGGCGTCGGGCTGTCCTGGCTGGCCTGGGTGATGCTCGTGCACGGCAGGCCGCTCGTGCAGTCCGACCTCAACGGCTTCGAGACGGTCGACGCGCACACGACGACCGCGGAGTTCACCGTCGTACGTCGCGACGACCGAGTCCGCGCGAGCTGCCTGATCCGCGCGTTCGCCGCCGACCACGCGATCGTCGGCGAGCTCGACGTCGCGGTGGGGCCCGGCGCGCCGACCACGCAGACGCTCGAGCGCGCTGTGCGGACCGAGCGGCAGGCCACGTCCGTGGAGGTCGTCGGCTGCGTCGCGGACGGGCAGTCGCAGCGGCGCTGAGCGGGCCCGCGGAGATCCCGGGATTTGGGTTCGCCCCCACCCGGCTTGGTAGACTTCGTCACTTGCCTTGGACACGACCGGGTGGTCGCGCTGGCACCGTCTGCCACCACACCCACCCGCGTCCCCCGACCAGCACAGGAGCACCACAGAAGTGACGCAGTCGAGCGAGCAGAACACGGTCTGGCTGACCCAGGAGGCTTTCGACAAGCTCCAGGATGAGCTCGAGCACCTCCGCGGTCCCGTGCGCCAGGAGATCATCGAGCGGATCAGCGCGGCGCGCGAGGAGGGGGACCTCAAGGAGAACGGCGGCTACCACGCCGCCCGCGAGGAGCAGGGCAAGGCCGAGGCGCGGATCCGCCAGCTCGAGGACATGCTGCGCCGCGCCGAGGTCGGCGAGACCCCTGCCGACGACGGTGTCGTCGAGCCCGGGATGAGGGTCACCACGCGCTTCGTCGGGGACAGCGACGTCGAGGTCTTCCTCCTCGGTGCCCGCGAGATCGAGACCCCGGAGGACCTGCAGGTCTACTCGCCGCAGTCGCCCATGGGCAGCGCGATCAACGGCAAGCGGGTCGGCGACAAGGTCGAGTTCGACGCCCCCAACGGCAAGAAGCTCAAGGTCGAGATCGTCGACGCGGTGCCCTACCGGAGCTGACCGCTCGGCTTGCGACTTCCCTGACGGCCCGCGACCGCACCGGTCGCGGGCCGTCGGCGTGACCGGGCTCGGGCGGGCGGCCGGGTCTACTCCGACACGTGGTAGCCGCGCTCGCGCAGCCGGGCGAGCACCCGGGTGGCGTGCTCGGTGCCGCGCGTCTCGACCTGGAGGGCGACCTCGACCTCGTCGAGCGTGAGCTGGGTGGACGTGCGCTCGTGCACGACGTCGAGCACGTTGGCCTCCACGTCCGCGAGCTCGGCGAGGAGCCGGGCCAGTCCGCCCGGGGTGTCGGGGATCCGCACCCGGAACGACAGGTAGCGGCCCGCGGCCGCCATGCCGTGCCGGATCACGCGCATCAGCAGCAGCGGGTCGACGTTGCCGCCGCTCAGCACGGCCACGGTCGGTGTCTCGAACCGGGTGGGATGGTCGAGCAGTGCGGCGACGGCCGCGGCTCCGGCGGGCTCGACCAGGAGCTTGGCCCGCTCGAGCAGCATCAGCAGCGCGCGCGAGAGGCTCTCCTCGCTCACGGTGAGCATCTCGTCGACGTGCTGCTGGATCGCCGCGAACGGCACGTCACCGGGGCAGCCGACGGCGATGCCGTCGGCCATGGTCGACATCGAGTCGAGCGCGATCGGGCGACCCTCGGCCAGTGAGCCCGGGTAGGCCGCGGCCCCCTCGGCCTGGACGCCCACGACCTTGACGTCGGGGCGCACCGCCTTGACCGCCGTGGCGATGCCGGCGATCAGCCCGCCTCCCCCGCAGGACACCAGGATCGTGCGTACGTCGGGGCACTGCTCGAGGATCTCGAGGCCGCAGGTGCCCTGGCCGGTCACGATGTCCACGTGGTCGAACGGATGGATCAGCACCGCGCCGGTCTCGGCCGCGAACGCCCGCGCCGCGACCAGCGCGTCGTCGACGCTGTGGCCGTGGAAGCGCACCTCGGCGCCGTACCCGCGGGTGGCCTTCTCCTTGGGGATGGGCGCCCCTTCGGGCATGAACACCGTCGCCTTGATCCCGAGCATCTGTGCCGCCAGCGCGACGCCCTGGGCGTGGTTGCCGGCGCTGGCCGCGACCACGCCGTTGGCCCGCTCCTGGTCGGAGAGTCGGGAGATGCGCAGGTAGGCACCGCGGATCTTGAACGACCCCGTGCGCTGGAGGTTCTCCGCCTTGAGCAGGACCGGTCCGTCGGCCATCCCGGAGAGCCAACGGCTCTCTTCCATCGGGGTGTTGATCGAGACGTTGCGGAGCGCCGCGCGTGCCTCCTCGATGTCGGCCAGGGTCGGCAGATCCGGGACCGCGGCGTCGCTCATGCGGCACACCCTAGACCGTGCTCGACCGCCCACTCATCGGTGCACCGATGAGTTTCCGGCGGGACCGGCGTTCCACCTGTCGACAACCCTGCAAGAGTGCCTTCAGCAGGTCATCGGAGGCCCGAACCGGAGGAGAAGCTCATGGACTGGAAGCTCGAGGTCGTGGTCGTCTCGGTCGCGGACGTGGACCGCGCCAAGGAGTTCTACGTGGACAAGCTCGGCTTCGCGCTCGACGTGGACCACGACACCGGGGACAGCTTCCGGGTGGTGCAGGTGAC
>NZ_DASSCL010000159.1:0-13337 GCF_035697785.1 Nocardioides sp. | reverse complement strand
GGTCGCGAAGGTCCACGGCAGCAGCAGCACCAGGCTCACCAGCAGCGGGGTCACGACCGGCAGCCAGCTCGCCGACTCGGCCGCGGACCCGCGGCGGGCGGCGCCGAACGCGAGCGCGGCGACGGGCAGCGCGAGCAGGATCGCGACCGGGACGAAAGCGACGAGCAAGGCGAGCCACAGCGACGTGCGCCAGGCCGCCCGCCACCGCCGGTCGGCGGAGTGGCCGGGAGCCAGGAAGAGCGCGGAGTGCACCAGCCAGGGCAGCACGATGACGCCCACCACCGTGCCGAGGCGGCCCTCCTGGACCGCCCCCGTGAGGACCGGAAGGAGCGCGTAGGCGAGAGACGCCCACAGCGCGGCGGCCGGAGACGGGGTGAGGCGGCGCATCGTGCGGTAGGCCCCGAGGAGCGCCAGCGGCACCGCGAGCAGGAACACCAGGTCGACGACGACCCATGCCTTGCCGAAGGTCAACGTGCCGACGAACGCGAGCGGGAGCAGGTAGGGACCGGCCGGTGCCGCGGAGCCGGTGCCCAGGTCGTGACCCGCTGCGAGGTAGCTGCGCCACCAGTCGAACGCGCTCTCCGGCGCGGGCAGCAGCGCGCCACCGGAGAGCCAGCCGGCGCCGATCAGGTCCCGGGCCGCGACCAGCGACGCCAGCACGGTCACCGCGACCAGCCCGGCGAGCGGGCTGCGAAGCAGTCGGGCGACGACACCGGTGTCCTCGGGGAGGTTCTGCGCCTCCTCCGGGACCGGGCCGGTCTCGGACGCGGTCCCGGTGCTCCGGGCCCGACGGGCGGCGGACAGGTCCGTGGCCTGGTTGGTGAGTGCGAGGGCGAGGTCGGAGACGAAGTCGAGGCCGTGCCGGTAGGGCAGCCAGGCCGGCGCCAGCAGGTGCTTCACCTCGCCGTGACCGACTGTCGCGGTCTGCCGTCGGCGCCGCCGGCCGCCGATGATCCGGCCCGGTCGGCCATGGACCCGTGCCAGCGCCGACAGCTCGTCGCGCGCCTCTCCCGGCGCCCGGACCAGCAGGAATCCCAACGACCGGACCAGGGAGCCGAGCAGCAGCCGCACCCAGAGGACGGGCAGCCATCGACCCGAGGTGTTGACCAGGAGCGTGTAGAGCGCGGCCTGACGCTCGCCGCGATGGAAGTGCCGGCCG
This sequence comes from Nocardioides sp., assembly GCF_035697785.1. GTDB lineage: Bacteria > Actinomycetota > Actinomycetes > Propionibacteriales > Nocardioidaceae > Nocardioides_B. The sequence continues at coordinate 12,178 of NZ_DASSCL010000159.1, read as the reverse complement.
GTCAGGTCCGTCCTGCGCACCCCGCGGTGGGCCGCCTCGACGTGGAAGACGACCGCGTCGGGGACCACCAGGGTGCGATGGCCGGCGCGTGCGGCACGCCAGCCGAAGTCGAGGTCGTTGCCGAAGATCGGCAGCCGCTCGTCGAACCCCAGCTTCTCGAGGACCGTACGGCGTACCAGCATCCCGGCCGTGTTGACGGCCAGCACGTCGTGCTGGCGGTCGTGCTGGCCCTGGTCGTACTCGCCGCGCTCGAGTCCGGTCTCGCGGCGACCGGTGCCGCTGATGGTCACGCCGATCTCCAGGAGCCGACGCAGGGAGGGCCACTCGCGGAGCTTGGGGCCGAGGATGTCGACACTCGGCTGGCCGGCGGCGGCCGCCAGCAGCTGTTCGAGCGCGTCGGGCGCCGGGGCGCTGTCGTCGTGGAGGAGCCAGATCCAGCCGTTGTCACCGGGCGCGGCCGGCGCCAGGGCGGCCAGGCCACGTGCGACCGCCGCACCGAAGGAGGTGTGGGCGGGGGCCGTGGTCAGACCATCGTTGCCGAGCCGTTTGTGCAGCAGGTCGACGCTGCCGTCGGTGCTGCCGGTGTCGACGGCGTGCATGTCGTCGGGCCGCCGAGTCTGGCCCTCCACCGCGTCGAGCACGGTCGACAGCCAGCGCTCCCCGTCATGGCTGACGATGAGCGCGGTCACCGATGCGCTCTCCGGAGCCGGTCGAGGGGTCGTCACGGCGCTCAACCCTAGGGGGTGCCCTCGGGGCTGACAGAATCGTCAGCCCGTCAGATGCGCCACACCGTCCCTGCCCTCGCCCGGGGTGCCGGGCAGAGGGACAGACAACTGGACGAGCTAGACGGCCTTCTTCTTCAGCTTCCGCCGCTCCCGCTCGGAGAGACCGCCCCAGATGCCGAAGCGCTCGTCGTGACCGAGTGCGTACTCCAGGCACTCGTCTCGCACGTCGCACGTCAGGCAGACCCGTTTGGCCTCCCGTGTCGAGCCGCCCTTCTCCGGGAAGAACGCCTCGGGATCCGTCTGCGCGCACAGGGCGCGCTCCTGCCAGCCAAACTCCTCGGCGCCTTCGTCGAGTATGAACAGCTCTCGCACGATCTCGCCCTTTCGACCCGTGAGACCCGAGGGTCCCGTCCACTCACCCGTCAACAATGACGCCGGTATGTTGCTGAGATGCGACCGAAGAGGCCCGCTTCTCGACGCCTTGTCCCTCTCGTGTTGTAAACGCTAGTGCGGTTCGCGCCCCGTGTCCCCGAAACGAACAACACTGTGGGAATTACACGTCTGTCGTACAACGGAAGTCAAGCCCGGGTCTGATATAGGCCCACCCCGATCCCGACCAGGAGACCGATGGAGACCGCGCCACCGCCCGCCACCCCGACACCAGCCGGCTCGGGGCCGCGACGGGTCACCGTGCTGTCCGGGGGCGTGGGTGGGGCCCGCTTTCTCCAGGGACTGCTGCACCATCTCGCCGCGACGGAGCCGGACGCCGAGGTGACGGTCGTCGCCAACACCGCCGACGACATCTGGCTGCACGGCCTGAAGGTGTGCCCCGACCTCGACACGGTGATGTACACGCTCGGGGGCGGCATCGACCAGGAGCGGGGCTGGGGACGCACGGCCGAGACCTGGCACGCCAAGGAGGAGCTGGCGGCGTACGGCGTCGAGCCGACCTGGTTCGGGCTGGGTGACCGCGACCTCGCGACCCACCTCGTGCGCACCCAGATGCTGGACGCGGGCTACCCGCTGTCGGCGGTCACCGAGGCGCTGTGCCGGCGCTGGCAGCCGGGCGTCCGGCTGCTGCCGATGTCGGACGACCGGGTCGAGACCCACGTGGTGGTGGACGACGATACGGAGCCGTCCGGGCGCCGGGCCGTGCACTTCCAGGAGTACTGGATCCGGCTGGCCGCGGCAGTGCCCGCGCACGCCGTGGTGCCGGTCGGGCTGGACAAGGCGACGCCCGCCCCCGGGGTGGTCGAGGCGATCACCGACGCCGACGTCGTGGTGCTGCCGCCGTCCAACCCGGTGGTGTCGATCGGGACGATCGTGGGGGTGGCCGGCATCCGTGACGCCCTTGCCGAGACGGCGGCTCCGGTGGTCGGGCTCTCCCCCATCGTCGCCGGCCACCACGTCCGCGGGATGGCCGAGCAGCTGCTCACCGCGATCGGCGCGGAGGTCAGTGCCGCCGGTGTCGCGGAGCACTACGGAGGACGGGCGGACGGCGGCCTGCTCGACGGCTGGCTCGTGGACAGCCGGGACGCGGAGGCCGTCACGCGGGTTCGGTCCGCGGGCATCGCCTGCCGCGCCGTACCGCTGATGATGTCCGACGTGGAGGCCACCGCCGCCATGGCCGCGGACGCGCTGGCCCTGGTGGCCCGATGACCCCCGGAACCGTGCTGGTCCTGCCGGTCGACGGACTCGGCGAGGTGACCGCCGGCGACGATCTCGCCGCTCTGCTCGTCGCCGCGCCCGGTTCCCCGCGTCTCGAGGACGGCGACGTGCTGGTGGTGACCAGCAAGGTGGTCAGCAAGGCGGAGGGCCGGCACAGCGACCTCCCCAAGGAGGCCGTCGTCACTGCGGAGACCGACCGGGTGCTGGCGACGCGCGCGGACACCCGGATCGTACGCACCCGACACGGCCTGGTCCTCGCCGGTGCGGGCGTCGACGCATCCAACACGGCCGCGGGTACGACGTTGGCGCTCCCCCTTGACCCTGATGCCTCCGCCGTCCGGCTGCGAGAGGCTCTGCTCGACCTGACGGGGCGCAACGTCGCCGTCGTCGTGTCCGACACCGCGGGACGAGCCTGGCGGGAGGGCCAGACCGACATCGCGATCGGAGTCGCCGGTCTGCAGGTGCTCGACGAGCACGCGGGACGGGACGACGGCTACGGCAACGTGCTGGCGGTGACCGCCCCGGCCGTGGCCGACGAGATCGCGGCCGCCGGAGACCTGGTCAAGGGCAAGCTCTCAAGGCGTCCCGCGGCCGTGGTGCGAGGGCTCGCCGCCCGAGTGCTCCCTCCGGGCGAGCACGGCCCGGGGGCACGCGCGCTGGTCCGCGCGGAGTCCCACGACATGTTCGGGCTGGGCGCCCGCGAGGCGGTGCTCGCCGCCCTCACGGCGGACGCGGCGTCGGTTCGCGGGTTCGGTGCGCCGGCGACCGCCCGGGTGGTGGCGCACCACCTCGGCGTCCTGGTCGACGGCGAGGTCCTCGTCGCCGGTGGCGCGCCGGCCACGGTCGACGTACCGCTGCCGTCGGTGGACGAGCGCGCACTCGGTCGGCTCGAGGCGCGGCTGACTGCCGCGGCGTTCGCCCTGGGCTGGCGCGCCGGGTCCGGCACGGATCCGGACCGCCTCAGTTTCGTTGAAGCCACTCAGTAGACTTCGCCCGACCGCCCCCGCGGCACCCGCACCCGATCACGCCACCGAGGAACCGCACCCACATGGCCAAGCCCAGCAAGGACAAGGACCGTCGCGCCGTCGCGGCGGAGCTGCGCAAGCAGCAGGAGCGCGCCGAGAAGCGCCGCACCCGAGCCATCCTCGGCGCGGTCGTCGTCGTCGCGCTGGTGATCATCGGGCTGGGTGCCTACCCCCTGATCCGCCAGGAGCAGGTGGCCGGCGGTGAGCTCGAGGAGATCGGGGCCGCGGCCGGCGCGGCCAACTGCCAGGAGGTCGTGAAGAAGTCCGCCGAAGGCCAGAACGACCACCGGGAGATCGGCACGGACATCGTCTACCAGGACGCTCCCCCGGCATTCGGTCCGCACTACCCGCAGACCGCCGGCTTCAACAGGAAGTTCTACTCCACGTCCGACCGCCAGGACCTGGAGTACTACGTGCACAACCTGGAGCACGGCTACAACCTGCTCTGGTACGACGAGACGATCGCCGACAACGCCGACCAGCTCGCCGCGGTGAAGGCGATCGCGTCGAAGTTCGAGGGCGACGAGCTCACCGACAAGTTCATCGCCCTGCCGTGGACGGAGGAGGACGGCAAGGCCTTCCCGGACGGTGCGCACATCGCCCTCACCCACTGGTACGCGAACCCGGAGACGCTCGAGGACCAGGAGGGCGTGTGGATGTACTGCGACGCCCCGAGCGGTCAGGTCGTGAGCGACTTCGTCGAGGACTACCCCTACACCGACTCGCCCGAGCCCAACGCGATGTGACCGGGACACCCGGACCCCACCGTGCGTGACCTCCTGGGTGTGCTCGTGCTGGGGTTCGCCTCGGCACTCTTCCCGCTCATCAACATCGAGGCGATCCTCGGTGTCCGCGCGGCGGTCGCCGACGTCGACGGCATCTGGACGCTCGCCCTCGTCGCCGCCGTGGGGCAGATGGTCGGCAAGATCATCTGGTACTACCTCGGCGCGAGTGCGCTGAACTGGGGCTGGATCCGCCGCAAGGTCGAGCAACCGAAGAACGCCGCCCGGCTCGAGGTATGGCGAGCCCGCACCCACGACCGGCCGGTCGCCGCAGGCGCGCTGGTCTTCGTCTCCGCGGCCACGGGCCTGCCGCCGTTCGCGATCCTGGCCGTGCTCGCCGGTCAGCTGCGCATGAACCTGATGCTGTTCTGCGTGATCGGCCTGGTGGGCCGGTGGCTGCGGTTCGTGGCGGTCCTCGGCGGCACCGAGTGGATCACCGGCCTGCTCAGGACGTGACCGTGTCGCAGTCGACCCGACTGCCGGGTGCGACGGCCACGTCCACGACGGCGCCGTCGCCGATCGTGACCCGTTCCAGGGTGACGTCGCTGCCGACCGCGGCACCCGGCCCGACCACGCACTCGGTGATGACCGCCCCGGAGCCGACCACCGCGCCCGCCATGACGACGCTGCCTGCGACGACGGCTCCCGCCTCGACGCGGGCTCCCCGGGCGACGGCGCTGCCGCCGTTGACAACGGCGGAGTCGTCGACCTCCGCCTCGTCGTCGATGCGGGCGCCGTCGGGCTCCATGTCGACCTCGGGGCTGGGCGCCACTCCGAGCACGAGGTCCCGCGAGGCGGCGACCAGCGCCTCCGGCGTACCGACATCACGCCAGTAGCCGTTCTCGAGGTGCCCCACCACGAGGGCGCCGTCGTCGACGAGCTCGGGGAACGTCTCCCGCTCGACGGACACGACCCTGCCGGCCGGGATCGTGTCGATGACCCGCCTCCGGAAGACGTAGCAGCCCGCGTTGATCTGCCTGGTGACCGGGTTGTCGCTCTTCTCGTGGAAGCCGGTCACCCGGCCCGCGGCGTCGGTCGGCACGCAGCCGAACGCGCGGGCGTCCTCGACCTCCACGAGGTGCAGCGACACATCCACCTGCCGCCCCTCGCGCGGGGTCTCGAAGTCGTCGAGCTGGGCGCCGAGGTCGTGGCCCGACAGGATGTCGCCGTTGAGGATCACGACGGCACCGTCGGGGTCGTCGGCCAGGGCCGGCGCGACGTTGCGGATCGCGCCGCCGGTGCCCAACGGCTCCTCCTCCTGCACGTAGCTGAGCCGGATCCCCCATCGGCTCCCGTCACCGAGCACGGGCTCGAAGAGGTCGGCGCGGTACGACGTCGCGAGCACCACGTGTTCGACACCCGCCTGGGCCAGTCGGCCGATCTGATGGGCGAGGAACGGCACGCCACCGACCTCGAGAAGGTGCTTGGGCCGTCGGGTCGTCAACGGCAGCAGCCGGGTGCCGAAGCCACCCGCCACGATCACCGCCTCACGCGGCGCGCGGCTGCTCTGCTCGTCTGCGGACATGGGCGGAATCATGCCATTCCGCCCGTTCACATAAGGTCGCCAGGTGCCTGCCACCACCTTCGCCGCGGTCCTCGCCACGCAGCTGCGCACCGATGCCGCTCGGCCGCTCGTGACCTTCTACGACGACGCCACCGGCGAGCGCATCGAGCTGTCGGTCACGACGTACGCCAACTGGGTCGCGAAGACCGCCGCGCTGCTCCAGGACGAGCTCGACCTCGAGCGCGGCCAGCTGGCACTCGTCGACCTCCCCACGCACTGGCTCGGTGCGGTGTGGCTCGGTGCGGCCTGGAGCCTGGGCCTGCGCGTCACCGCCGACCCGTCCGTGCTGGACGACGCCGGCGGCCCGGCCGTCGTCGCCTGCGGCCCCGACCGGCTGGCCGAGTACGCCGACGCAGCCGCCACCGTCCAGGTGGTCGCCATGTCGCTGCGCCCGATGGCGGGCCGCTTCACCGAAGCCCTTCCGACCGGTGTCGTGGACTACGCGGCCGTCGTGCTGGGCCAACCGGACGCGTTCACCGCCTACGACCCGCCCGCGCCCGACGACGAGGCCTGGGTCGGCAGCCAGCGTCTCTCCCAGTCCGAGCTCGTCGGGCTGGCCGAGTCGTCGACGCTGCTCGAGCCGGCCGGCCGGCTGCTCACCGACGTGAACCCGTGCAGCGACGCCGGACTGACCACGTTGCTGGCTCCGCTCGTCGCGGGTGGCGGGACGGTGTGGGTGCGGCACCCCGAGGAGGCAGGGTGGGAGCGCCGCCGGGCGTCCGAACGAGCGACCGCCACGCTCCGCGCCCAGCCCGGAGCGTGACGGCCGTGCTCCGTCGGCGGCCAGGACCTAGCCGGCCAGGTCGAAGCCGCCGAACCCGGATGCGACGTACTGCCTCTTGTCGAACCCGCCCTTGACTCCCGGAAGCAGCCAGAGGGTGCCCGTCTTGCGGGCCCGCACGAGCACGTCCTTGCGTCCGCCGCCGTCGAGGTTGCCGAGCGGAAGCACCCAGTCGTACCTCGTCGACTTCACGAGCCGGGCGAGGTTCTTCGGACCCTTGGCCGCGTATCCGGCGCCGAACCCGCCGCTGCCGTTGCCGGGGTAGATGTGGGCCGAGCTGCCCGACGGAGTGCCCGCCAGGTCGGGGATGCCGTCGCCGGTGACGTCGCCGACGCCGCGCAGGTCCGCGACCGACGCGAAGCCCTGGCCGGCGAGGACCGGCTCGGCGAACCCGTCGGCGCCGTTGCCGGCCCGCAGGAACAGGTCGCCGGTGGCGGCGCTGCGGGTCAGCACGTCGGTGTGGCCGTCGCGGTTGAAGTCGCCGACCGTGAGCACCTGGGAGGAGTCCGAGAAGGTCACACCGGTCGGCATGACGCCCTCGATCGGCCGGCCCTGCCGGTTGGGGAACACGACGAGGCTGCCCTTGCGGCTCACCCCCACCAGGTCGGCCGCCGGACCCATCAGGTCCCCGGCCGGGACCAGCTTCCCGACCCCGGCGAACCGGTTCCAGCCACCGAAGCGCTGGCCGAAGCCCTTGCGTCCCTGGGCGGGGTAGACGTACGTGCGACCGGACTCCTTGGCCCTGGCCAGCAGGTCGGGCCGCCCGTCGTTGGTGAGGTCGCCGAAACCTGAGAGCACGTCGAAGCGGTCCCAGGAACCCGGCAGCTTGCGGGCGTTCTTCTTCAGACCGCCCGAGCCGTCGCCGCGGAGCAGCCACAGCTTGCCGTCGGCGTCGCGGGCGTAGAGATCCTGCTTGCCGTCGCGGTTCGCGTCACCGGCCGCCACGACGAGCTGGTAGGTCCAGGGGTTGGCGACCACCTTGGTCTTCTTGAAGGTGCCGTTCCCCTTGCCGCGGAACAGCAGCAGCTTCTGCTTGCGCGCCTTCTTGCCGACCACGTCGTTGCGCCCGTCGCCGTCGAAGTCACCGACGCCGACCAGCTGCACCATCTTCGAGAAGCGCTTGGTGGTGGCTCCGGCGGACACCTGGCCCGCACCGTTGCCCTTGTAGAACGTCGTGGTCCCGGACTTCTTGTCGCGCGCGAGCAGGTCCGCGAGGCCGTCGCCGTCGAGGTCCCAGGTCCCGACGACCTTGTCCGTGCCGGAGAAGCCGCCCGCGACCGGCTGGCCACGGCTGAACCCGGGCTGGCCGCCGGTGCGCACGACGAACGCCTGCTGGGTCGCGGCGTCGCGAACCACGAAGTCCGGCCACTGGCTGCCCGAGATGTTGGTGTTCAGCGGCGTCTTCGTCACCGCCGGCGGGGCCGGTGGTGGCGGTGGTGGCGCAGGTGTGGTCGTCCCCTGGTACGACGTGGCCAGCTGGCGGATCGCGGGGAGCTGGGCGTAGAGGTACTTGCCCGGGCACGCCGTGGATCCCGCGTCCCGGTGGCCGTTGATCGCGTTGAACCTCTTGCCGTTCATGGTGATCCCGGTCGTGGACGCGGCCACGCCGTGCAACCCGAGCTTCCACGCGAAGAGGCGTCCGTACGCGTCCAGCATCGCCGAGGTGGGCTGCGCGGTCTCGAAGTTGCCGATCGCGGACATCGCGAACGACTGCTCGTTGTAGTTCAGGGTGTGTGCACCGACGACGGCCTTGTCGACCCCGCCGTACCGGCCCTCCCAGATGCGCCCGAACCGGTCGACGAGGAAGTTGTAGCCGACGTCGCTCCAGCCCCGCGACTGCGTGTGGTACGCGTAGATGCCGCGGAGGATCGCGGGCACCTGCTCGGCCGTGTAGTTGTTGGCGTTGACCGTGTGGTGCACGAAGCCGGCCTTGATCGTGCCGTAGCGCAGCGAGCCCTTGTCGCGCATCCGCTCGTCTGCACCCCACTGGGCGCGGGAGAAGATCTCCGGCTGTGGCGCTGTGAGCGCGGCCGCACTCGTCACGGCAGCAGGCTCGTCGGCGACGGCCGGCTCCGCTGCCGCGGCAGGATCGGGAGTGGTCGCCGGAGCCGGAGTCGCGGCGTCAGTCGTGCTGGCACTGCTCAGCTGTGCGGTGTCGATGTCCGGCTGTTGACGCACGGGAGCGGTGGTCCGGCCGGGGTCGACGATGCTCAGCCGCATGTCGGAGGGCAGCTTCGCGCCCTCGGTGGTCACGCGCACCTGTACGTCGTCCACGTCGCCCACGACCACCGCGTCCGTGCCGGCCCGGTAGGACTCCGCACTCGCCGGTTCGGGGGCGTGGTTGTCGTCGTAGTGCATCTCCTGCCACTGCGACCACCGCCCGGCGTCGAGCGTTCGCACCTCGATCAGGATCTCGTCGTGGTCCATCTCGTCGGCGCCGTCCCAGGTGACGCCGACCGAGCCGAAGCCACGCACGGTCTCCGCGTCGCTCACGGCCTCCTCGTCGGTGGAGCTCTCGGGAGCCGCGGAAGCGCGGGCGGTCAGCCGTGTGGAGACTCCCTCCGGATCCATCGACTGCGAGCGCGCCGGCGGCCACTGCCCCGTCGTCTCGACCAGCGGAACCTCGCGCACGTCGGGCTCGACCGGCTCCGACGCCACCAGCGCCCCGGCCACGGCCGGGCCGGACGCTCCGCCCTGCGGCGGCGCGACGATGTCGAGCGACACGACTCCCGCGGCGGGCGCCGCGACGGCGGCCACCACGGCGCAGGCCAGCGTCTGCTGGCACAGCGCCACGAAACGGCTTCGTCTCTCGGTCATTGAGCGGCTCTCCAAGGCGGGGCGAATTCACACGAGTACCAAATGTCACACCCGTCCCAGAACCCCGCAATAGGTTCCGCTGAACTACAAACTTGTAATTCGTCCCCACCCGCCGAGAAGGTGATTTCCCTTACCCACAAGGGCTTTTCGGCCACCCATGACCATGACCTGCGCCTTGCGTGCGACCTTTGTAACCCGGGCAGGGGTTGGGCCGCAGTGTTTCGCCGACCCGGACCGCGGGACTACCGGTGAGCGGTGAGCCGGACGTCGCCGCCCCGACCGTGGCGGGTCTGGCGGGAGGGCCGAGCCTGCGAGGCCCGGATGGTAGGTCGGGGCGGCGACGGCAGGCGCATCGCGGACGTCAGATTCCCGCGGACCGAGCCACCGGCTGCCGGACGTCCACGAGACTCAAACGTCGCTACCCAGCTCCTCGTCCTCCTCCTGCTCGGAGTTCACGTCGTCCTCGGTGTCCTCGTAGTGCAGGAACTTGATCCCCGCATCGGTCTCCCCGTCGAACACCTTGCGACCCTTCTCCAGCACGATCACCCGGTCGCACATCTTCCGGACCGAACCCGCCGCGTGGCTGACGTAGAACAGCGTGCGTCCGCTCGCCCGGATCTCCTGCATCTTCGCCATGCACTTCTTCTTGAACGGCTTGTCCCCCACCGCGAGGACCTCGTCGACGAGGAAGATGTCGGAGTTGGTGTTCACTGCCACGGCGAATCCGAGACGGGACGACATTCCCGAGGAGTAGTGGCCGACTGGCGTGTCGATGAACTTGCCGATGTCGGCGAAGTCGATGATCTCGTCGAACCTCGCCTTGGTCTCCTTGTCGGTCATGCCGAGAATGGCGGCGTTCAGCACGATGTTCTCGCGGCCGGTGAGCTGGGGGTGGAAGCCGGTCCCGGTGGCGATCAGGCCGGCGATCCGGCCCCGGGTCAGCACTTGTCCGCTGTCCGGGCGCATCACACCGTTGATCAGCTTCAACAGGGTGCTCTTGCCGGAGCCGTTGAGCCCCATCAGGCCGATGGACTCACCCTGCTCCACCTCGAACGAGACGTCGTCGAGCGCCAGGAAGGTGTCGGTGAGATCTTGCCCGCGGATCTTGGCGATGGACATCTGCTTGATCGTCCGGTGGTAGCGCATGGTGAAGCGCTTCGACACGTGGTCGACGACGATGGACTTGGTCATGGGCTAGAGGCGCTCCGGGAACTTCTTCTCGAGTCGGATGAAGACGAGCTGGGCGATCACGAGGACGACCAGCGCTCCGCCGAGGTGGGCGAAGCCGATCGTGAACAAGTGGTCGGGCATCTCGGTGATGGCGCTCGCGGCGGGGTCGTCAGTGGTCGGGAGCCAGAAGCAACGCTGCATCAGCAGCACCGCCGAGGCGAGCGGGTTGAGAAGGTAGTAGGGCGCGAATTCGGCGAACTTGTCCTGAACCAGGCTGTAGGGGTAGATCATCGGCACGCTGAACTGCACGAACTGGTTCAAAGTCTGCACCACGTTGGAGAAGTCCCGGGCGAACACATTCGCGGCGCTGAACAGCAACGCGAGCGCGGTGCCGAGGACCGTGAAGATCAGGAACCCCAGCAGGCCCGCGGCGAAGCCGACGGGATCGGGCGACCAACCCACGAACAGGCAGGCTCCGAGGAGGATCACCATCCCGGGGACCGTGTGGTACGCCGAGACGATCATCGACGCGGTCGGGAACATCTCCCGCGGGACGGCCATCTTCTTGATGATCGAGGAGTTCCGCACGATGGACCGGGTGCCGGCCGTGAACGACTCGGTGAAGTAGTTGACGAAGACCATCGCGGTGAAGACGTGGACGGCAAAGTTCTCCACCACATCGCCCATGCCGATGATCTGGCCGATGACGAAGTAGTAGAGCAGGAAGCGGACCAGCGGCTGGATGTAGGACCACACCATGCCCAGGAACGAGCCCTGATAGCGGGCACTCAGCTCACGCTTGACCAGTAGCCGCAGCAGGTAGCGACGACGGAAGACCTCGAGCAGGCCACTGGTGCTCGAGGGCGGCTGCATCCCGGCCGTGCCGGGCGGTCGCTCGTCGGGGCCGGGTCGGCCGACGAGAGTGGTCATCGGGTGTCGCTCTCCGCCGACGACGCCTCGAAAGTCTTGGCCCAGGTCTCGGGCGAGGTGATGTCGGCGAGCGAGTCGCGGTAGCGGGCTGCCAGCGCCGGCCACTCGCGGTGCAGCCGCTGGTGGATCTCGACGGTCCGGGCCAGCAGGCTCTTGAACTCATGCTGGTCGCGCTTGTGCCAGGACGCGCTGGTGCCGTCGGGCATCGAGACGACGACGGAGTCGAACTGGGCGATCATCCACCACTTGGCGTCCATCGCCGCGAGCCGTGCCTCCGGGTGCTGCTCGGCCAGGGTGCGGATCGGGCGAGCCTGGCGTACGGCACTGGTGGCGGCCGAGACGAGCTGACCGATGCGGCCCTTCGGCAGTGTCGGGTCCTGCCCACGCTTCGGCGGCTTCTTGCGCTTCACGGCCGGGAACGCGTCGGGGTCGGGCGAGGTCTGGGCGTCCGCGAACTGGCTGCGCAGCGCCTTGAGCTCCGGTAGCTTGGTGGCGAGCTCGTCGTGCAGCCGCTCCGGGCCGGCCAGCACGTCCTCGAGCGCACGGTGCCGGAGCTCCGCGGTGGAGTACTGCATCGAGAACAGATGCTTGATCTGGTGGTTGAAGCTCTCCCTGACCACCCGCCCGCCGTGCTCGTAGGGCGAGTGCAGCAGAGCCGCGATCGTGCGGTTGCGCTGGTGGAAGTAGGACTGCCAGTCCAGCGCGTCGTTCTTGTC
>NZ_DASSCL010000158.1:0-10034 GCF_035697785.1 Nocardioides sp. | reverse complement strand
GCCGGCGGCGTGTGACGGGTCGACGATGACCGGCAGATGGCTGGTCGCCTGGACGACGGGTACCGCGGAGATGTCCAGGGTGTTGCGGGTGGCGGGCTCGAACGTGCGGATGCCGCGCTCGCACAGCACCACGTCGAGGTTGCCGCGCTGCGCGATGTACTCCGCCGCCATCAGCCACTCCTCGATGGTGGCGGTCATGCCGCGCTTGAGCAGGACCGGCTTCCCGGCCTCGCCGACCGCCTGCAGCAGGCCGAAGTTGGCCATGTTGCGGGTGCCGACCTGGAGCATGTCGGCGTGCTGGGCCACGACAGGCACGTCGCGCGCGTCGACCACTTCGGTGACGACCGGCAGCCCGGTGAGGTCGCGGACGTCGGAGAGAATCTCCAGACCCTTCTCGCCGAGACCCTGGAAGGCGTACGGCGAGGTGCGCGGCTTGTACGCGCCGCCGCGCATGATCGTCGCGCCGGCCGCCTTGGCCATCTCGACGGCCTCGAGGGTCTGCTGCGGGGACTCCACCGCGCAGGGGCCGGCGATGAACGTGAACGTGTCCGGCCCGATCGGCACGCCGCGCACCCACACCGTGCTGCGGTCGGCGTGGTGCTGCCGGCTGACCAGCTTGTAGGGGTCGGAGATCCGGTGCACGTCCGCGACGCCCGGGAGGCTGCGCAGGTTGAGGCCGTGGAAAGAGTCGATGTCGCCGACCAGGCCGATGATGGTGCGGACGACGCCCTTGCTGACGAACGCCTCACCGCCGACGCCCTCGACCTTCTCGACGACGTGCGTGACGTCGGCATCCGTGGCGTCCGGTGTCATGACGACGACCATGGCTGAACCCTCTCGTGTGTGCTGCTCCCAGCCACGTCGTCGGGGCCGTGTCCGTTACATGCGAAACGCCCCTGAGTGGCCAGGGGCGTTTTGGTTGGTCAGGCGTGCAGCATCAGACTGCCGGACCGGGAGCCCCGGGCGGGTAGCCGAAGAAATACGTGTTGCTCTGCACGCAGGAAATGTAGCCGAGCCCGCCCGGATCGTGGGAATCCCGCCCACCATCCGGACGCCGCCCCACCCATGTAAAGCGGGTCAGTAGCCGATCGAGCGGTGCAGCCGGTGGAACGTGGGGACGAAGCCCAGGGCGGTCCAGGCGCGCGAGGACAGCAGGTTGGTGACCCGCCAGTCGGTAGCGACCACGTCGAAGCCGGCCTCGGCCGCCCACGCGAGCACGGTCTCGCCCAGAGCGCGACCGGCTCCGAGGCCGCGAGCAGAGGGGAGTACGGCGGCGAACCCGAGGAACCCCGCGCTGTCGGGCCGCATCAGCCCGTTGTTGCTTCCTGACTTGGTCAGCGCGCAGCCGACCGCCGACCCGATCACCCGCCCGCCGTGCTCGGCCACGAAGGTGGTGAAGTCCGGGTCGTCGAAGTCGGCCTCCCACTCCGCGACCGACTCCTCGACCGAGCCGAGCTCGCCCGCGGAGAAGCACGGTGCCAGCCCCTGGTGCTGCGGGAGCGACACCTCGAGCTCGGCCAGGGCCGGGATGTCGCCCCGCTCCGCGCGCCGTACCGCCAGCTCGTCCGGAAGCCGCGGGTACACCGGGAGTGGCGGACGGACCGCATGCGCCTGCTGCTGCCCGAACCCGAGCCGGAACCACGCGTCGACGAGCGGGGCGTCGGAGGCCGGAACCAGCACGTAGTGCGCGGTGCGGCCCTCGTCGACCCACCGGGTGGCCGCACCGGCGTACAGGTCGCGCACCACCTCCGCCTCGATCCCGTCACCCAGCGCCTGACCGGCCGACTCCACCCAGAGGTTCGGACCCCAGACGGCGCTCGGCTTCGGGGCGCCGAGGAGGTAGCCGGCAACCCGGCCGTCCCGGGTGGCGACCGCCCCGGATGCGTCGGCGAGAGCCCACGCCTCCGCGACCTGCTTCTCCGCGAAGGCCGGGTCCTCGAAGGACCCGGACAGCTCAGGGCGGTCCGCCCGGTGCCGGCGGTGCCGCGCGGCGAGCAGCCTCCCGGCCTCGGGCACGTGCTCGTCGGCGAACGGGTGGATCTCGAGGCGGGTCATGCCGTCATCGTCGGGCATCGACCCGGTTTCGACGTACCGGTTTTCGGGGGTCACACGGAGATGTGCGTGACCTCGGCCTCGATCTTGCGACGCGGGACCAGCTCCACGACCAGCATCGCGGTGAGCACCATCGCGCCGCCGAGCAGCATTCGCGCGGTGAGCGACTCGCCGCCGAGCATCACGGCGAAGAACGCGGCGAACACCGGCTCCATGCTCATGATGATCGCGGTCCGCGTCGGCGGCAGGTGCGCCTGAGCCCAGGTCTGCGCAGCCATTGCCAGCGCGCCGGCTACCAGCGCCATGTAGACCACCGACACCCAGTCCGCGGTGGTCGCGGGCAGCACGAGCCCGTCCGGCGCGGTCACCACGAAGCACACCACGGCGATCACGGCGAGCTGGACGATCGTCATGCCCATCGCCTCACGGGCGGTCGACCAGGCACCGAGCCCGACGATGTGCAGCGCGTACAAGAGCGCGGAGACGAATGTCAGCGCCTCGCCGTAGCCGACGCTGAACCCGCTCAGCGTGAGTACGCCGAGCCCGGCCATCGCCAGCACGACCGCGCCCCACGTCACCGCGCCGATCCGCTGCCGGAGCAGGACGGCGGCGAACAGCGGTGTCGCCACGACGTACAGCCCGGTCACGAAGCCGGACACGCTGGCGGCGGTGTGTTCGAGCCCGGCGGTCTGCAGGATCTGCGCGACGCCGTACAGCAGTCCCAGCACCACCGCGCGGCGTCGGCTTGCGGGCGAGAGCCGGCCGACCGCCTTGGGGAACAGCAGGTACACAGCCGCCCCGGCGATCGCGAACCGGACCGCCAGATAGTCGAGCACCGGCACCCGGTCGAGCAGGTCCTTGGTGAGGAAGAACGTCGAGCCCCACGCAGCCGTCACGCCGAGGAGTGCCAGCGCCGCGAGCAGGGAGGTGCGACGCTCGGTGCCGGTGGTCAGCTGGGTCATGGGCGGAGTTTCTTGAGCAGGTCGATCTGGCCGTCGCCGGCGGTGCGCGTGCCCGGAGTCTCGAGGATCACCGGTACGCCGCTCATGGCCTCGTGCGCGAGCAGCTCCTCGAACGCCGGCAACCCGATGTGCCCCTCGCCGATCCGCTGGTGCCGGTCCTTGAACGCGCCTCGGACGTCCATCGAGTCGTTGGCGTGCACGAGCCGGAGCCGACCTGGTCCGCCGATCTCGACGATCCGGTCGACGGTCGCGGTGGTGCCGCCGGGCTCGTCGAGCGGGGCGCCGGCGGCGAACACGTGGCAGGTGTCCAGGCAGATGCCGGCGCGGGGGTGGCCGTCGAGCGCGGCGAGGTACGGCTCGAGGTCCTCGACGCCGGCGCACAGCGACCGGCCCTGCCCGGCGGTCGGCTCGAGCAGCAGCCACGGTCCGTCGTCGCCGAGCGCGTCGAGCACCGGCAGCAGCCCGTCGCGGACCTGCCGCATCGCCGCGTCGTACGCAGTCGTGCCCTCGCCCTGGTCGACGCAGGACCCGGTGTGCACGACGACCCCCTCGCTGCCGATCTGAGCCGCGCGCACGAGGTTGTGCGCCACCGAGGCGACCGAGCTCTCGTAGGTCGCGCGGGTGGGGGAGCCGAGGTTGACCAGGTACGGCGCGTGGATGAACGTCCGCATCCCACGCTCCGCGCACGTCGCCCGGAACTCCGCGTCCACGGCCGGGTCGCCCTTCGACAGCGCCCAGCCGCGCGGGTTGCCGACGAACACCTGGATCGTCTCGCAGCCCAGCGCGTCCGCGCTCGCGAGCGCACCCTTCACCAGCCCGGGGCCCACCTTGACGTGGGTGCCGACCGGGTTGCGCAGGCCGGCGTACGGCCCGGAGACCGCGGGACTGGACGACATGCCGCCCAGCGTAAGGAGGCCCCGCGCGACCACCGATATCGGTAGTCCGGGAGTGAGCCCTGGGTCACGCGAGCACTACCGACATCGGTATGGACGCCGTGGAAAAGGGCAGTCAGACGAGGTTGAGGATGACGGTGCTGCCCTTGGGCGCCTTGGTGCCGAAGCCGGGCTCGGCGGACTGCACGAATCCGAGGCCGAGGTAGCCGGGGCCGGGCTGGGACTGCACCACGAAGCCGAGGTCCTGCAGCGTCGCGGTCGCCTCGGCGACGCCCTGGGCGGTGAGGTCGGGGATCTCGACGAGCACCGGGCCCTTCGACACGGTCAGCGAAACCACGTCGCCGCGGAACAGGGTGCCGCTCGACGGGGCCTGGCTGATCACCTTGCCCTCGGCGACGGTGTCGGAGTTCTCCTCGGTGCGGCGTACGTCGAGGCCGAGCTTGTCGAACCTCTTCTCCGCCCGCGCCGCGCTCCTGCCGGTGAAGTCGGGGACCTCGATCGGCTTCGGGCCCCGGCTCACGACCAGGTCGACCGCCGCGTCGGGGCGCAGCTCCTGGCCGGGTGCCGGGTCGGAGGCGAGCACGAAGCCCCGGCGGACCCGTTCGTTGTAGCGGCGGGTGACGTCGCCGCGGGTCAGGCTGGTGTCCTCGAGCGCGCGCGTGGCCTCGGGCAGGGACATCCCCTTGATCGCGGGCACCTCGTAGCGCTCGGCGCCTCGGGACAGCGTCACCAGCACCGTGCCGTCGTCGAGGATCCGCTCGCCGCCGGCCGGGTCGGTGGTGATCACCGAGCCGGCCTCGACGGTCTCGGAGTACTGCGCCTCGCCCTCGCGGTAGCCGAGCCCCGCGGCCCGGATCTCCTGCCGGGCCTCCGCGGCGGTCAGGTTCACCACGCCGGGCGTCGTCGTGTAGCGGCCGGCACCGAACCACCAGCCGCCGACGCCCGCGGCCACGGCCAGCAGCAGCACGACCATGAGCAGGATCGGGCCGCGTTTGGAGCGGCGCGGCCGCTTCGGGGCGGCGGCCGGTCGAGCCGGAGCGGCGGGCGGCTGTGCGGGACGGGTGGCCGGCACCTTGCCGATCACGCTGGTGCCCTCGGCCCGGTCGAGGTGGACCATCGAGGCGACGCCGCCGACCTCGGCGGCGCGGACCACCTGTCCGGGCGTGAGCACCGTGGGCAGGTCGTCCTCGGTGACGTAGTCGATATCGGGGTCGTGCCGCACCGGCACCGCCGGCGCGAGGTCGGCGGTCAGCTCCGGGTCGTCGCGGACGCCGTGGTCGAGCGCGCCGTGCACCCGGCGCACCTGATGCAGCAGCACCCGCGCGTCGGCGGGCCGCAGCTCGCGGTCCCGGGCCGTCGCCCGGGCGACCAGGGCGTCGACGTACGGCGGGATGCCGGGGACCTCCGCAGACGGCGGCGGGACGTCCTCGTGGACGTGCTTGTAGGCGACCTGGATCGGCGAGTCGCCCTCGTGGGGCTTGCGGCCGGTGAGCAGCTCGTAGATCAGCACCCCGGCGGCGTACACGTCGCTGCGGGCGTCGGACCTGCCGTCGACGACCAGCTCGGGGGCGAGGTAGGAGACGGTGCCGATCAGTACGCCGCCGGTCGCGGTGTGCTGGGTCTCGGCGCTTACGGCGCGAGCCAGGCCGAAGTCGGCGACCTTGACCCGGCCGTCGTCGGCGAGCAGGACGTTCTCGGGCTTGACGTCGCGGTGGATCAGCCCGGCCTCGTGGGCGGCGCCGAGCGCGGCGAGCACCGGCTCGATCAGCGTGAGCGCCTTGGCCGGAGCCATCGGGGCTTCCTTGCGGATCACGTCGCGCAGGGTGTGGCCGGGGATGTACTCCATCGCCAGGAACAGGGTGCCGTCGTCGTCGCCCTGGTCGAACACGCCGACCACGTTGGGGTGCGACAGCCGGGCCGCGCTGCGCGCCTCGCGCACGAACCGGGAGGCGAAGTCGTGGTCGTCGCCGAGCCCGGAGTGCATCACCTTGACCGCGCAGACCCGGTCCAGGCGGAGGTCGACGGCCTCGTAGACGGTCGCCATGCCACCCCGGGCGATGCGAGGACCGACGCGGTAGCGGCCGTCGAGCACGCGCCCGATCAGCGGGTCCGCCGCGGTCCTGTCCACGTGAACGACCTCCAAGGAACGGCCGGCAGAGGGGAAGCGCAGGCCACGGACGACGATTTTAGGTGCTCTGCGGGGGTACGGCCCACCTCGGGAGCCGGTCGGCGTGGCGAGGCTCACGCCCCGATTGCGGTCGTGACCTGCGAGGACACCCCCGCCGGGGCCGGTCGAAACCGGGTCAGGACGGGTCCCAGCCGCGCCCGAGCGCCTTCTTGATCGCCAGCACGTTGGCGACGTACCGCTTCGTGGACTTGTACATGCCGTACCGCCGTACGCCGGCCAGCCCCTGGTAGTAGCCGGCGATGGTGTGCTTCAGGCGCGACTGCTCGCGGAGCACCTTGATCAGCACCACCCCGGCGCTGACGTTGTCGTGCAGGTTGCGCAGGTTGAGCTTCCGGCCGAGGTACGCCGACATCCAGCGGCCGGTCCCGGGCATCACCTGCATCGCGCCCAGCGCGCCGGCCGTGGAGACCTGCTTGTGCTGCCAGCCCGACTCCTGCCAGGCGATGGCGAGAGCCAGGTGCGGGTCCACCCCGACGCGGCGCGCCTTCTTCGCGATCACGTGCCGGACCTCGGCGCGGCTGGCGCCGCCGTGCACCCAGCCGTGGTCGGGGTGCCGGTGGGCATGGCGCTGCTTGTGCGGCTTGTGCTTCTTGGGCTTGTGCGCCTTGGGCTTCTTCGGCTTCTTGGGCTTCTTGGGCTTCTCCGCCCTGTCGGGCTTCCCGTGATGGTTCGCGCCGCCCTTGTTGTCGGCCAGGTAGCCGGTGCGGTGGTGCCGGTGCCGGTCGCACTTCCGCGCGGCCTTCACCACCACCGGGATCCGGATCACCTGGCCGACGTACAGCGTCGAGGTGTGGTTCATCGCGATCAGCTGCGCGGTCCAGGCGTGGTAGCGCACCGCCACCGAGCTGGCGGTGTCGCCGGGGCGGACCCGGTACTTCTTGATCTTGCGGTGCGGGTGCTTGGCGCGGTGGCTGACCAGGCGGAGCCGCTCGGTGGGCCGGCCGCCGACCCCCGCCGGGCGTACGCCGGACGTGGTGACCGGGTCGCGCTCCTGACCCGGCACCGGCCCGGACGACGCGAGCACGGCCGGCAGGCCGAGCAGCAGCAGACCCGCCGTGGTCGTCCCGGTGGTGAGCCGGGTGACCCAGGTGCGCACGGGTGAGGTCACGGAGCGCCTCCCTCGTGCCCGGCAGCCGTGGTGACCGCGTGAACGGTGTTACTGCGATCTACGACAGTGACTCATGGTGCGCGTGGGCGTCAAGATGTGGTGCGGGCGCCGGTCACCGGGTCGAAGCCCACCCGCCGGACCGGGTTCTTGGTCCAGAGCTCGCGCGGCAGCGGGGCGGAGCACGAGGGGCCGGAGCAGGTCCGGAGCCGGTCGAGCTCGGCCGCCAGCGTGCGCTGCACCGACCGGTAGCGCGGCCGGTCCAGCACGCTCTCGAACTGGTACGGGTCGCGCCGCATGTCGTAGAGCTCCTTCTCGCCGCTGGCGTGTTCGACGTACAGGTAGCGCCCGGTCCGCACCCCCTGGGAGAACCGCAGCGAGGACGGGCCGTTCTCGCGCTCGAGCAGGCTGACCCGTTCCAGGGTGTCCTCGCTGAGCTGCCGGGGGCCGCTCTCGGTGAAGATCGGCCGCCGCCAACCGCGGTCGCCGTTGCGGGCCACGTCGAGCATGCTCACGCCGTCGAGGTCGCCGGGGATGGCGACCCCCGCCGCGTCGAGGATCGTCGGGACGAAGTCGATCATCAGGAACGGGTCGCGGCGCGCCTCGCCGGCGGGGATCCCGGGGCCGCGCATCACCAGCGGCACCCGCAGCGACGGGTCGTAGGGCAGGATCTTGCCCTGCCGCCGGCGGTGCTCGCCGAGGAAGAACCCGTTGTCGGACGTGAACATCACGTAGGTGTTGTCGAGCTCGCCGGTGCGCTCGAGGGTCTCGAAGATGTTGGCGACCTCGTCGTCGACCACGGAGAGGGACTCCACGCGCTGGCGGTAGTCCTCGAGGATCGCCTCCCACTCGTCCTCGACCAGCGGCGGCTGGCTCTGCAGGAAGACCGGCTTGTCCGCGACGTCGGCCTCGCCGAGGAACGTCGGGACCTGCGTGATCCGCTGGTCGAAGCGGCCCTTCACGTACTTCGGCCGGGCCGGGTTCTGCCAGGTCTGCTTCCACCCGTCGGAGCGGCGGAACGGCTTCGGGTCGTCCTTCTCCCGCGGCGACCCGACGTGCGGCGCGGCGAACGCGGCCTCGATGAAGAACGGCTTCGTGCCGCGCGCCTCGCGGCGGATCACGTCCTGGGTGATGTCGCTGAACAGCTGGGTCTGGTAGCGCCCCTGGTGCGGCTCGACCTTGCCGTTGTTGCTCAGCGTGGTGTCGAAGAACCGGTAGGTGCCGCCCTGCAGGTGCTTGATCCCGGTCTCGCGGGCGTTGTCGACGGCCGCGCGCCAGTCGGTCCAGCCGGGTGGGACGTAGCGCAGCGACGACGGGGACCCGTCCGGGAGCGGCATCCGGCCGTACCCGTTGAGGTACTTGCCCATGAACACCGTGTCGTAGCCGCCGCCCCCGTGCAGCCACACCGGGAGCGTCCGGCTGTCGTCGAAGACCTTGAAGCCGTACGGCGCCTTGTGCGACCACACCTGGTGGTTGTGCGAGTACATCCCGCTGAAGAACGACGCCCGGGCCGGGCAGCACAGCGGGTGCGCGGAGAACGTGTTGGTGAACCGGACGCCCTGGTCGCGGATCAGCCGCTTCACGTTAGGCAGGAACTGCAGGTCGTCGTCCCGCATGTCATCCATCATCAACACGATCACGTTGGGCCGGTCCTGCCTGCCGGTGACTGCCTCGATGTTCACCGACTCGCCGCGGCTGGAGAGCAGGCGGCTCTCGTACGGCGTCCGCCCGAAGGCTCGCTGGCCGGGAGGGCTGGGCGTTTCACGGGCGCTCGGCCCGTCCGTCGTACCGTCATCGCCCGACGCCGGGAGTCCCAGGAGCGCGGTCAGCAGCACCATCGCGGCAGCGACGAGCACGGCCGTTCTGCGGGGCATCGACGGGGCTCCTGGGTCGGGTGCGGTTGTCGCGCGCACGGCGCGGCCACCTGCGAAGTCGAGCCTCCGTGCGCCGCCACTCTACGGAAACGGACCCGACGTCTCATATCGGGAGGGCGTGAGGATGCTCTCGTTGGAGCCCGCGAGCGTCGTGCCAGAGTGGACCCGTGGAGACCACGAACGACCCCCAGGCCAACACCGGAGCCCGCCCCGATGCAGGCACGGAGCTCGCGTCCCTCGTCGGGGACTGGCTCGACTGGAGCGAGGCGTCCGACGCGCTGCACGTCAGCGTCAGCAAGGTGCGCCAGCTGATCCGTGAGCACCAGCTGGCCGCCGCCGTACCCGTCCCTGGGGAGGGGCAGAAGATCCCGGCCGAGCTCATCATGGACGGGCTCGTCGTCAAGGGGCTGCCGGGGCTGCTGACGGTGCTGCACGACGCCGGGTACGACGACCGTGCCGCCATCACGTGGCTGTTCACGGCCGACGACTCGCTGCCTGGTCGTCCCGTCGATGCGCTCCGGGAGAACCGCGGCTCCGAGGTGAAGCGGCGCGCCCAGGCGATGGCCTTCTGACCCGTCGGTGACTAGAGGTGGTCGACCCCGCCGGGACCTGTCGTACGACGCGCTCCGCGACTACCCTGCGAAGGAACCATTCCGCGACCCTTCGGAGGTTCCAGCAGATGAGCGGTCTCGCAGCACTCCTGGCAGGACACAACGCACCCGATCTCTACCAGTGGCACAGTGCTGCGCACGTGCCGGACGTCGAGCACGCTGTCGAGCACGCGGGCTGGAAGTTCGTCTATCTGGACGGCTGGACGATCGAGGACAAGCAGTCGTTCCTGAAGGCATGTGCGGCCGCGTTCGACATCGACGACCAGCTCGGCGAGAACTTCGACGCCCTCTCCGACTGCCTGGCCGACATCTCGGCCGGGGACCGCAACGGCGTGGTCCTGCTGTGGGA
>NZ_DASSCL010000157.1:0-25449 GCF_035697785.1 Nocardioides sp. | reverse complement strand
GGAGCTGCAGGACATCATCGCGATCCTCGGTGTCGACGAGCTCTCCGAAGAGGACAAGATCATCGTGTCCCGGGCCCGTCGTATCCAGCGGTTCCTGTCGCAGAACACCTACGTCGCCAAGCAGTTCACCGGCATCGAGGGCTCGACCGTCCCGATCGAGGACACCATCGAGGCCTTCACGAAGATCGCCGACGGCGACTTCGACCACGTCGCCGAGCAGGCCTTCTTCATGTGCGGTGGCCTCGACGACGTCGAGCGCAAGTGGTCCGAGATCCAGAAGAACCTGTGACCTCACAACGATTCGTCTGCGGTCTTTGGGGTGATTCCCGGAGCCGGACCGCAGACGAATCGGGGTCGTTACGAGAGGACATCGCATGAGCCAGATGCAGGTCGAGCTGGTCGCGGCCGACCGTCTGGTGTGGTCGGGCGAGGCCAACATGGTCATCGCGCGGACCACCGAGGGTGACGTGGGCATCCTGCCCAACCACGCGCCGATGCTGTCGCTGATGGTCGACGGCATCGTCGACGTGACGACGACCGACGGCGAGACCTGGATCGCGGCGGTCGACGCCGGCTTCCTGTCGGTGGCCAACAACCGGATCTCGATCCTGGCCGAGCACGCTGAGATGTCGCACGACATCGACCTCGAGAAGGCGCGCGCCGACCTCGAGCGCGCCCAGTCGGCCGGTGAGGACGACGACGAGGCGACCGCCGCCGCCGAGCGGGCGTGGGCCGAGGCTCGCATCCGGGCCACGGAGAGGGCATCCTGACCCTTCCGGGTCTTCGAGGTTCGCGTCAGGAGAGGAAGTGGGGCGGTAGATGCCGTGGTGGCAGTGGTTGGCCGACATCGCCGGCGCCCTGCTGCTCCTTGTGCTCGTCTACGGCATCGTCCTGGTCGTCCGGCGTCGATGGATCTCCCGTCACGGCGGCACCTTCGAGTTCTCAGTCCGCGTCCGGTCCGCAAGGGCCGGGCGCGGCTGGGTTCTGGGGGTCGGTCGGTACTCCGGCGGCGACCTGGAGTGGTTCCGCATCTTCTCGCTGAACCCGCGTCCGAAGCTGACGTTCAGGCGCTCCGACCTCGAGTACACCGGCCGTCGCGAACCCCTCGGTGTCGAGTCCTACTCGCTGTACTCCGGCCACATCGTCGTCACCTGCCGCACTCCGACCGGGCCGCTCGAGGTGGCGATGAGCCCCGAGGCCCTGACCGGTTTCCTGGCCTGGCTCGAGGCCGCGCCCCCCGGCCAGCGCTCCCGCCGCGCCTGATCGCCCGTGGCTGCACGTCGCTAGGCCGGTGCGACGGCCCCCGGACCCTCAGCGCTCACCACCGGGGACCCAGAGCACGTCGCCGCGGTCGCGGTTCGCATGCCGGGCCAGGATGAACAGCAGGTCGGAGAGCCGGTTCAGGTACTTCAGGGCGAGCACGTTCATCGTGTCGCCGTGCTCGGTGTACGCCGCCCAGCCGGCGCGTTCGGCGCGACGGCAGACGGTGCGGGCGACGTGCAGCAGGGCGGCGCCCGGCGTACCGCCGTTGAGGATGAAGGACCGCAGCTTGGGCAGGTCCTCGTTGTACTGGTCGCACCAGCCCTCGAGCCGGTCGATGTAGGACTGCTCGATGCGCAGCGGCGGGAACTCGGGGGTCTCGACGATGGGCGTGCAGAAGTCGGCACCCACGTCGAAGAGGTCGTTCTGGATCGTGGTCAGCACCTTCACCACGTCGTCGTCGAGATCGCCGGTGCTGAGCGCCACCCCGATCTGCGCGTTGGTCTCGTCGACGTCGGCATAGGCGTGCAGCCGCAGGTCGTTCTTGCTGGTGACGCTCATGTCACCGAGACGGGTCTCGCCGGCGTCGCCGGTGCGCGTGTAGATGCGGGTGAGGTTGACCATGGCCTCAGCCTAGGGCCGGGTACGACGTCGCAGACCGCCCGGCCGAGTGGGGAATGTCGCACCACTAGCATCTGTGCGGTGGAAGGCTTCCAGGTCGTCTCGCGCGGCCCGCTGTCGTCGCCCCTGACCGGCTCCGTCCCGGTCGGCGGGGCGAAGAACAGCGCGCTCAAGCTGATGGCCGCGTCCCTCCTCGCCGTCGGGCGCACGGTGGTCACCAACGTCCCGGACATCCTCGACGTGCACGTCATGGCCCGGCTGCTCCAGGAGCTCGGCTGCACGGTGCGGGTCTCGACGGGCTCGACCACCGAGGACGCGTCGACCACCGAGGACGCCCCCAACGGGTCGAGCCGGACCGGGACCCTCGAGGTCTCGATCGACGTACCGGCCGAGCTGGGGCACGAGGCGCCGTACGACCTGGTCCGGCGGCTGCGCGCCTCGATCAGCGTCCTCGGTCCGCTGGTCGCGCGCTGCGGCCGGGCCAAGGTGGCGCTCCCGGGCGGCGACAACATCGGCTCGCGCGGACTCGACATGCACATCACCGGGCTTCACGAGCTGGGCGCGCAGGTCCGCATCGAGCACGGGTTCGTGGTCGCCGAGGTGCCCGACCGGCTGCGCGGGGCCAACCTCTGGCTGGACTTCCCCAGCGTCGGCGCGACCGAGAACCTGGTGATGGCCGCGGTGCTCGCCGCCGGGACGACGGTGATCGACAACGTCGCGCGGGAACCGGAGATCAGCGACCTCTGCGAGATGCTGGTCGCGATGGGCGCGGACATCGAGGGCATCACCACCTCCACCCTCACCGTGCGCGGCGTCGACGAGCTCCGGCCGGTCGAGCACGCGACGGTGCCCGACCGGATCGTCTCCGGCACGTGGGCCTTCGCCGCGGCAGTGGCGGGCGGGGAGCTGACGGTCAGTGGCGGCCGTGCCCGGCACCTCGACATCGTCCTCGACAAGCTCGCCTCCGCCGGGGGGTCGGTCTCGGCCGACGCCGACGGGTTCACGGTGCGGGTGGACAAGCGGCTGGAGTCCTTCGACGTGGTGACGCTGCCCTACCCCGGGTTCCCGACCGACCTGCAGCCGTTCGCGATGACGCTGGCCGCGGTCAGCGACGGCACCGCGATGATCACCGAGAACGTCTTCGAGGCGCGGTTCATGTTCGCCCAGGAGCTCGCCCGGCTCGGCGCGGACCTGCGCACCGACGGCCACCACGCGGTCGTCCGCGGCAAGCCGGTGCTCTCCGGGGCCCCGGTCGTGGCGCACGACATCCGGGCCGGCGCCGCTCTCGTGCTCGCGGGCCTGGCCGCGGACGGTACGACGGTGGTGGCGGAGTCGCACCACATCGACCGCGGTTACCCGCGCTTCGCCGAGACGCTCCGGCGACTCGGGGTGGAGGTCGAGCGGGTCGAGCTGCCGGACCTGGCTCCCTGAGGTCTCGACGGGCCCGACCCGGGCGCGACACGCGTCCCGAGCAGGAACCCGCGCCGTGTGTGCTGCGTCATAGTGAACACAGGGTCGGTCACGGGGGATCGGCCCACGGGCCTCGGGAGCGGCATGGACGTCAGCACGGACGGAGCGACACTCATCCTCGTCGGGCGCCTCGACGGGCGGTCGACCGGCGAAGTACGCGAGGTGCTGCACGCGCACATGCGCGCGCATCACGACATCGTCGTGGACCTGACCGAGGTGGAGTCGATCGACGTCACCGGCCTCACCATGCTCGCCGCCGCCAGCAAGCTGATGGAGCGCGACGGCAGGGTGCTGACCCTCCGCGGCTGCCGCCCGGCGCTGCGCCGCGTCATCGCGTTCACGCGGATCCGCGGCGTCCTCCAGGTGGAGAAGCAGGCCGAGTCGGCGTAGGAGCGAGTCAGCCCAGTCGTGGCTGGGGGAACGCGACCGGTTCGAGGGTGTCGGCTACGCGCAGGCGGAAGCCCACCCCGCGCACCGACTCCACGTGCACCTGGGGTGCGGCCGCGGCCAGCAGTCGGCGCAGCCGCTTGACGGCCGAGATGACGGCGTCCGCGTCGCCGAGGTAGGCCCGGTCCCACACCTGACTGGTGAGGTCCGCGAACGTCCAGGTCCGGCCCGGGTCGGTGGAGAGCACCACCAGCAGGTCGAACGCCCGCGCCGGCAGGTCGAGGACGCGCTCTCCCCAGGTGGCGACCCGCCGCTCGGCGTCGAGCCCCAGGGCGCCCACCCGGATCTGGCAGGCCGAGGGCGGCGGCGCCGACAGCTGCGGCGGAGACAGCCCGGCAGCGGCGTACAGCGCCAGCCGTCCGTCCACGCTGTCTGGCGCGGTCATCAGCATGGTCCGGTCCGAGACCGTCCTGGCCAGCTCGGCCACCTCTTCGGGCGCGACGCCCACACAGAAAACTATTCCGGGGCGGTGCCCCGTCGTATCCCGAGACATACGGTTCCTCCCGTCCAAGCCGGACAGCTGCTCCGGCGTTGGTGGGCCCGACTATGGCACGACCCGTTGCAGACAGCAACGAAGTAGACCAATTTCGATTCCGTAAAGTCCCTTTTCCGATGACCGTTCAACGACGACCCGGTACTGCCCGAGAAGTGCCCGGCTCTGGTCCTGGCCCGGTCGGGTCCCGCGGAGAAGTGTCGGAGCAGCCCGCCACACCGACGGGCGCAGCAGCGGGAGGCGTCCCGCGACCCGCGAGGCGCCGCCCGTCGTACATGGGAGGTATCAGGTGTCGCAACCACCAACTGTGGGCTGGAGGGGGCTCCGCGGACGCATCGCGGTCGTCGCCTCTCTCGCCCTGGTCTCGGGCGCGTTGGGTGCAGGGCCCCAGGCGCAGGCCGCTCCGGACACCGGGGGACAGGCCGACAAGAAGATCGAGGCCGGTCTCGCCGGCGACCTCGAGAAGGACGGCACGCAGGACTTCTTCGTGCGGTTCACCGACAAGGCCGACCTCGCCGCGGCTTCCGCGGTGCAGGGCTGGGGTCCCCGCGGCGAAGCGGTGTGGACCGAGCTCGTCAAGACCGCCGAGCGCAGCCAGGACGGCGTGATCGCCGACCTGGAGAGCCGCTCGGTGAGCTACAAGAGCTTCCCGATCAACAACTCGCTGCTGGTGCGCAACGGCACGTCCAACCTGGCCAGCGCGCTGGCGGCCGACCCGGAGGTCTCCGCCATCGAGGCCCCAGCGACCGTGCAGCTCGAGAAGCCGCTCGAGGCGAAGCCCGAGCGTGAGGTCGACTCGGTCGAGTGGGGCATCGCCGACATCCGCGCCGACGAGGCGTGGGCGGACTTCGGCGTCGACGGCGCCGGCATCGTCGTCGGCAGCATCGACAGCGGCGTGGAGTACACGCACCCCGCGCTCGTCGACAAGTACCGCGGCAACCTCGGCAACGGGAACTTCGACCACAACTACAACTGGTTCGACCCGTCCGAGATCTGCGACGAGCCGGCACCCTGCGACAACAACGACCACGGCACGCACACGATGGGCACGATGGTCGGCAACGCGGGTGAGAACCAGATCGGGGTCGCGCCCGGCGCTCGCTGGATGACCGCCAAGGGCTGTGAGACCAACACCTGCAGCGAGCTGGCGCTGACCGAGTCGGCCACGTTCATGCTTGCGCCCACCGACCTCAACGGCGAGAACGCCGACCCGTCCAAGCGGCCTCACATCATCAACAACTCCTGGGGTGGCGGCCCGAACGACGACTGGTACGTCGACTTCGTGGACTCGTGGATCGCGGCCGGACAGTTCCCGTCCTGGTCCAACGGCAACTCCGGCCCTGGCTGCAACACCGCCGGTGCGCCCGGCGAGTACGCCCAGTCCTACGCGGCCGGCAACCACACCATCACCCGGCAGATCGCGTCCACGTCCAGCCGCGGACCGGGGGTGGGCGACGACATCAAGCCCAACATCTCCGCACCCGGCACCGCTGTCCGCTCGAGCATCCCCGGCGACGGCTACGCAGCCTTCACCGGTACGTCGATGGCGGCACCGCACGTGTCCGGATCGGTCGCCCTGATGTGGGAGGCAGCCCCCTCGCTGGTGGGCGACATCGACGGCACCCGCGCGCTGCTCGACGGCAGCGCGATCGACTCCGAGAACCTCACCTGTGGCGGCACGGCCGAGGACAACAACGTGTTCGGCGAGGGCTTCCTCGACGTGTACGCCTCGGTCGACGCGGCTCCTCGCGGGGACGCCGGAGTCCTGCGCGGCACGGTGAGTGACGCCTCCGACGACACCGCCGTGGAGGGCGCGGACGTCGAGGTGACGGGCGCCAGCGCGCGCTCGACCTCGACCGACGGCTCCGGGCAGTACCGGCTGAACCTGCTGGCCGGCACGTACGACGTCAACGTCAGCGCCTTCGGCTACCTGCCGGAGGAGGTCACCGGCGTGGAGGTCGCTGCCGAGGCCGAGACCGTGCAGGACGTCGCCCTCGAGCCGGCGCCTTCGGTGACGCTCTCGGGCACCGTCACGGACGGGTCCGGACACGGATGGCCGCTGTACGCCGAGGTCACCGTCGCCGGCACACCGGTGTCGACGTTCACCGACCCCGCAACCGGTGGTTACTCGCTCGACCTG
Source organism: Nocardioides sp. (assembly GCF_035697785.1). Lineage (GTDB taxonomy): Bacteria > Actinomycetota > Actinomycetes > Propionibacteriales > Nocardioidaceae > Nocardioides_B. The sequence continues at coordinate 19,018 of NZ_DASSCL010000157.1, read as the reverse complement.
CCCACGGGCTCGTCGTACGACGTCACCGTGACGCCGGTGTACGCCGGCTACGTGGCCGCCACCGAGACCGTGGACCTGTCCTCGGGTGGTGACGCGACCCAGAACTTCGACGTGCTGGTCGACGCCACCCAGTGCAAGGCGCTCGGGTACACCGTCGAGTACGACGGCCTGCTCGAGAACTTCGACGGCACCGAGACCCCCGACGGTTGGACGGTCACCGACGCCATCGGCAACGGCCAGGTCTGGCGGTTCGACGACCCGGGTGCCCGTGGCAACCTCACCGGTGGTGAGGGCGGCTTCGCCGTGGTCGACAGCGACGAGTACGGCAGCGGCAACACCCAGGACACCACCCTGGTGTCGCCGGTGTTCGACCTCACCGGGGTGGACACGCCGGTGCTGGAGTTCGCCACCGACTACAACGACCTCGGCAACGAGCAGGCGGACGTCGACCTGTCCCTGGACGGCGGCGCGACCTGGACCAACGTTTGGCGCCAGCTCACCGACCTGCGCGGGCCCAGCACCGTCCGAGTGCCGCTCCCGCAGGCGGCCGGTGACACCGACGTCCAGCTCCGCTTCCACTACTACGTGGGCAGCTTCGACTGGTGGTGGGAGGTCGACGAGGTCTTCGTCGGCAACCGCCGCTGCGTCCCTGTCGACGGCGGTCTGGTGTTCGGCAACGTCACCGACCTCACGGCCGGCGAACCGCTCAACGGAGCAACGGTCACCAGCGACGACGTGCCGGAGGACAAGGGCACCGCTGGCCCGACGCCTGAGGACGACGCCATCGGGGACGGCTTCTACTGGCTGTTCTCGTCGGTGACGGGCGCGCACCCGTTCACCGCTGCGAAGTCCGGCTTCGAGTCGAAGACCAGCACGGTGGCCGTGGCCGAGGACGACGCGACCCGGGCCGACTTCGCGCTCGGCGCGGGTCACCTCGTGGTCACGCCGACCGACATCTCCACGCTGGTCACGCTCGGTGGCTCCCAGGAGCGGACGATCGAGATCAGCAACGACGGCACCGGCGCCGCCAACGTCGAGATCGGCGAGCGCGACGGCGGGTTCGAGATCCTCCGCGCGGACGGCACGAAGACGACCGCCAAGGAGGTCGAGTCCGACAAGGGCGCGCCGCTCCAGCGGATCCAGGCGGACGTCACGCCGCTGCAGCAGTCGACGGAGAAGGGCGCCACGGCCGGCAGGCCGGACCTCGCCCAGACCCCGCACGACGAGCCATGGGTCGACATCACCGACTACCCGAGCAACATCATGGACAACTCGGTGGCGACCAACGACGGACTGGTCTACTCGTTCGGCGGCACCGTCGCCGGTACCGGGGCGACCGACGCGGCGTACGTCTACGACCCGGCCGAGCTGACCTGGTCGGAGATCGCGCCGATGCCGGAGGGTCGGCAGAAGCCGGCCGCAGCGTTCGTCGGCGGGAAGTACTACGCCGTCGGCGGCTGGGGCGGTGGCAGCGGCGCGACCGTCGCCGAGACCGCGATCTACGACCCGGCCACGGACAGCTGGTCCACGGGCGCCGACAACCCGACGCCCTGGGCGGCGGCCGGTACCGCGGTCCTGGACGGACAGATCTACGCCGTGGGTGGCTGTGGCTCGGCTTGTGGTGAGACCGACGTGGTCCGCTACGACCCGGCCACGGACAGCTTCGACACGCTGGCCGACTACCCGGAGCCGACCTCGTGGCTGGCCTGTGGTGGTGTCGACGGCAAGGTGGTCTGCGCCGGAGGCAACGGCGGGTCCGCCGGTTCGGAGAACGCGTTCGCCTACGACCCCGGTACCGACACCTGGGACGAGATCGCGGACCTGCCGATGGACGTCTGGGCGGCCGGCTACACGACGGCCAACGACCAGCTGCTGATCTCCGGAGGCGTCGCCGGTGGTGCGATCACCAACGCCGGCTACGCGTACGGTGCCGACGGCACCTGGACCGAGCTGCCGAACTCCAACAACGCCGTCTACCGCGGCGGCGCGGCGTGCGGCATGTACAAGGTCGGCGGCTCGGTGGGCAACTTCAACGCCACGCCGCTGTCGGAGATGCTGCCCGGGTACGACCAGTGCGGTGGCGGCGGCGACGTCTCGTGGCTCAGTGCCGACCCGACCACGCTGACCGTGGCGCCGGGCGAGACGGTCGAGGTGACCGTGACGACCGACTCCTCGCAGCTGGGCCAGCCGGGCACGTACACCGCCCAGCTGACCATCGCGGAGGACACGCCGTACCCGTCGACGACCGTGGACGTGACCATGCAGGTCGCGCCGCCGAAGTCGTGGGGCAAGCTCACCGGCACCGTGACCGGACAGAGTTGTGACGGCGCGGGCGGTCCGCTCGCCGGAGCGATCGTGCGGGTGAACGGAAGCGACGAGTCGTGGAACCTGTTCACCGACTCGGCCGGCGGGTACGCCCGCTGGATGCGGGCCGAGCGTGGGCTGCAGCTGATCGCCGCACGGGATGGTTACGTCCCCGAGGTGGCCACGGCCGCCGTCAACAGGGGCAAGACCACCAAGGTGGACTTCGACCTGCTGAGTAGCAGGTGCTGACCCGTAGGTGAGGCCCGCGTTCTGAGGGCCCGCGTCCGGCTACCGAGAGCCGGGCGCGGGCCCGTCCCCGTCACTCGTCCTGTGACCTAGTCGGCAGAGTGGGACAGTTCACAAGGTAGTTACCGGCGGGTTGGTGCGGTCGTACGCTCAGCCCCATGAGCCAGACGCCAGCCGCCGAGGACCCCACCCCGAAGCGGGACCGCCCCTGGGTGATGCGGACCTACGCCGGGCACAGCTCTGCCACCGAGTCCAACGCGCTGTACCGGCGCAACCTCGCGAAGGGGCAGACCGGCCTGTCGGTGGCCTTCGACCTGCCCACGCAGACCGGCTACGACCCGGACTCGCCGTTGTCCCGGGGCGAGGTCGGCAAGGTGGGCGTGCCGATCCCGCACCTGGGCGAGATGCGCCGGCTGTTCGAGGACATCCCGCTGGCGGAGATGAACACCTCGATGACGATCAACGCCACCGCGATGTGGTTGCTCGCGCTCTACCAGGTGGTCGCGGAGGAGCAGGCGGTCGCGACGGGCTCGACCACCCAGGACTTCGAGGACGTGCACGGCCGCCTGGCCGGCACCACCCAGAACGACATCATCAAGGAGTACCTCTCGCGCGGGACCTATGTGTTCCCGCCCGAGCACTCGCTGCGGCTGACCAGCGACCTGATCGCCTACACGGTCAACCACATCCCCAAGTGGAACCCGATCAACATCTGCAGCTACCACCTGCAGGAGGCCGGGGCGACTCCGACACAGGAGCTCGCCTACGCGCTGTGCACCGCGATCGCGGTGCTGGACACCGTCCGCGACTCGGGGCAGGTCGCGCCCGACGACTTCGCCAAGGTCGTCGGCCGGATCTCGTTCTTCGTCAACGCGGGCGTGCGGTTCGTCGAGGAGACCTGCAAGATGCGCGCCTTCGTGCAGCTGTGGGACGAGATCACCCGGGAGCGCTACGGCGTCGAGGACGAGAAGATGCGGCGCTTCCGGTACGGCGTACAGGTCAACTCGCTCGGGCTGACCGAGGCGCAGCCGGAGAACAACGTGCAGCGCATCGTGCTGGAGATGCTCGGTGTGACACTGTCGAAGGGCGCCCGTGCCCGGGCCGTGCAGCTGCCGGCGTGGAACGAGGCGCTCGGCCTGCCGAGGCCCTGGGACCAGCAGTGGTCGCTGCGCCTCCAGCAGGTGCTCGCCTTCGAGTCCGACCTCCTGGAGTACGACGACATCTTCGACGGCTCGCGGGTGATCGAAGCGAAGGTCGCCGAGCTCGTGGGCGAGGCGCGGGCGGAGATCGACCGGGTGCAGGCCATGGGCGGCGCGATCGCCGCCGTCGAGTCCGGGTACATGAAGCAGGCCCTGGTCACCTCGCACGCCGCGCGCCGGGCCCGGATCGAGTCCGGCGAGGAGAAGGTCGTCGGGGTGAACTGTTTCGAGTCGACCGACGAGTCGCCGCTCACCGCCGACCTGGACACCGCCGTCCAGGTCGCCGACCCCCAGGCGGAGCGCGCCGCGACGGAGGTCGTGAAGCAGTGGCGCGAGCAGCGCGACCAGGCCGCGGTCGACCGGGCGCTCGAGCGGCTGGCCGCCGATGCCAAGACCGACGTCAACCTGATGGAGGCGACCCTCGCCGCGGCCCGGGCCGGGGCCACGACGGGCGAGTGGGCGGGCACCCTGCGCGAAGTCTTCGGTGAGTTCCGGGCGCCCACCGGGGTGTCGGGTGCGGTCGGCGTCACGGAGGCGGGTGCGGAGCTGACCGAAGTCCGCGACGAGGTCCGGCGTACCGGCGAGGAGCTGGGTGGCCGGCTGCGACTGCTGGTCGGCAAGCCGGGTCTGGACGGTCACTCCAACGGTGCCGAGCAGGTCGCGGTGCGCGCGCGGGACGCCGGGTTCGAGGTGGTCTACCAGGGCATCCGCCTCACCCCCGAGCAGATCGTGGCTGCCGCGGTGGCGGAGGACGTGCACTGCGTGGGGTTGTCGATCCTGTCGGGCTCGCACATGGAGCTGGTGCCGGCCGTGCTCGATGGCCTGCGGGACCAGGGGCTGGGGGACCTCCCGGTCGTGGTCGGCGGCATCATCCCGGCAGCGGACGCGGCCCGGCTCCGAGAGCTCGGTGTGGCCGCGGTCTTCACGCCGAAGGACTTCGGCCTGACCGAGATCATGGCCGGGATCGTGGCCGCCATCAGGGCCGCGAACGGCCTCTCTCTGACCTCGGTCGAAGCTGCCCCGGACGACCGTTCCTGACCGTAGGAAGCGCCGTCACGACGGATTCCGTTGCGACAATCCGGCTTCGCCGCGTATCAGATGGCGGTAAATAGCGTGACTCGGGACCCCTTTCGGGTCCAGAATGGCCTGTCGGGGGGAGTCTCGGGCCCGAACGGTGGGGTGAGGGGCTGCAGGACTTGAACGGAATGGCGGAGGCATTCGCGGGACCGGGATCGGTCCAGCGCAGGCTGCCGCCCGCTCCGAGCAGTGTCGGGGCCGCCCGCGACGTCGTCCGGGACCTCCTCGACTCGTCCGGACGCGACGACCTCGTCGAGCCGGCCACCCTGCTGGTGAGCGAGGTGGTCACCAACGCGATCCTGCACGCCGGGACCGAGATCGACGTCCGGGCCGCCCTCGACGACACCGGCCTTCGCGTCGAGGTCGCCGACGGGAGCGCGCACCTCCCGACCCGGCGCCGCTACGAGACCACCGCGGGCACGGGTCGCGGCCTGATGCTGCTCGAGGAGATGGTCGACGACTGGGGGGTCAGCCGGCACGCCGACGGCAAGACGGTGTGGTTCCACCTGCCCACGTCCGGTCCGGCCGACGAGCCGGTCTCGCGCAACGCTGACGACGGCCCGCCGGTGCGGCGTACGTCGGGGGACACGGTCGCGGTTCACCTGCTGCACATGCCGCTGCCCCTGCACACCGCCTGGCAGGAGCACGCCGAGGCGTTGCTGCGTGAGTACCTCCTGCACACCCTCGACGACGACACCGAGTCCGACGCGATCCAGGTGCACGCGGACGCGACGGACGCGATCGCGATCCTCGAGGAGCAGGTGCCCGCCGTCGGCGTCGGGCTGGACCCGTCGGCGTCGCACGAGGACCTCGTGATCGAGGTGCCGCTCGGGTCGGTGCGCTGCTTCGAGACCATGGACCGCACCGTCGAGGCGGCGGTCGAGCTCGCGCTCGACGGCCAGATCCTGACCCCGGCGACGCGTCCGGAGCTGCAGGCGTTCCGGCGCTGGGTGTGCGCCCAGGTCGTCGACCAGGCCGCGGGTCGGCCGCCGGTGGCGTGGCGGGGGATTACCACGGGACCGTGGTAATCCCCCGCTCCCCGGCGTGAACTCCCCACGGGAACGGGGAGATCGCCCAGGGGAGTCAGCAGGGTGGAGTCAGCCGGCGGGTTCCGCGAGCCGCCGGGTCAGGCCGTCGAGGACGAGCTCGAGGCCGAACTCGAACTCGTCGCCGAACGCGTAGCCGGGCTTCAGCACCACCTCACGGGTCAGCTCGGCAAGGTGCGGCAGCGAGTCGACCGGCATGCTCGCGAGGATCTGGTCGGCGAGTGCGGCGATGTCCGTCCCGCTCGGGAGCGGCAGGCTCAGCTCCTGCACCATGAAGCCGTAGAGGTAGGCGTCGAGCACGGCGAACGCGTGCGCCGCCAGCCTGACCGGGAAGCCGCCGGCCCGCAGGCAGCCGAGCACGGCGTCGTGGTGCCGCAACGTGTCCGGCCCCGGTGCGCTGCGTGAGTCCATCAGCCCGATCGCCCACCGGTGCCGGGTGAGCGCCTCGCGGCCGGAGGCAGAACGCTTACGCATCTCGTCGGCCCAGTCCCCGTCGGTGCGGGGCAGGTGCATCTCGCTGAAGACGACGTCGACCATGCCGTCGAGCAGCGCCTCCTTGTTGGCGACGTGGTGGTAGAGCGACATCGCCTCGACGCCCACGTGACGGGCGAGCGAGCGCATCGAGAGCGAGGCGAGTCCGTCACGGTCGGCGAGCTCCACCGCCGCCAGAAGGACCTGCTGCCGGGTCAGAGCCATCTGGACCACCTCCGGTCGCCGCTTGCCTACCTTACGGCGTAAGGCTAGCGTGTGAGCATCAGACTTACAACGTAAGGGTGGCGGAGATGAAGGCAGTTCTGCAGCAGCGGTACGGCGGCCCCGAAACCTGGCAGGTCCGAGACGTCCCGGCGCCGGAGCCACAGGCTGGCGAGGTGCTGGTCCGGGTGCGGGCGGCCGGGCTGGACCGCGGCACCTGGCACCTGATGACCGGACGTCCGCTGGTGATGCGGCTGGCGCTCGGCCTGCGCGGGCCACGGACCCCCATCCCGGGCCGCGACCTCGCCGGCGTCGTCGAGGCGGTGGGCGAGGGTGTGACCGGGTTCGCGGTCGGCGATGAGGTGTACGGCACCACGGTGCGTGGCTCCTTCGCTGAGCTGGTCCGGGCCAAGGGGGACCGGTTGGCCCACAAGCCCGAGACGCTCTCGTTCGAGGAAGCCGCGGCGGTCCCTGTCTCCGCGCAGACCGCCCTGCAGGCGCTCCGCGACCAGGGCCGGGTCCGGGCCGGGCAGAAGGTGCTGGTGATCGGTGCCTCCGGCGGGGTCGGCTCGTACGCCGTCCAGCTCGCCAAGGTGTTCGGCGCCGAGGTCACCGCCGTCGCGAGCACCACCAAGCTCGACCTGGTCCGCTCGCTCGGTGCCGACCACGTCGTCGACTACACCCAGGACGACCTCACCCGTCACGGGCAGCGTTACGACCTGGTCCTCGACATCGCGGGCAACCGGCCGGTCCGCGTGCTGCGCCGGCTGCTCACCGACGACGGCACGCTCGTGTTCGTCGGTGGCGAGGACGGCGGCCGCTGGACCGGCGGGCTGCACCGCAGCTTCGGGGGGGCGTTGCTCTCGTTGTTCGTCAAGCACCGGCTGGTCACGTTCGTGGCGAGCGAGAACGCAGCCGACCTGGAGACGCTGCGCGACCTCCTCGGCGAAGACGGACCGCGCCCGGCCGTGGACCGCGTCTTCCCGCTGGGTGATGCGGCCAAGGCGATGGCCCACCTGGAGGCGGGGCACGCGCGCGGCAAGGTGGTGCTGACGGTCTGACCGGGTCTCTCGACCGGCGCGACGCGGGTCGGGCAGACTCGGGGCGTGGCCAGGGTGATCGTGGTGGGTGCGGGCGTCATCGGGCTCTCGTGCGCTGTGCGCCTCCTCGAGCACGGCCACCGGGTCGACGTCCTCGCCCGGGACCTGCCGCTCGAGACGACGTCCGCGGTCGCCGCGGCGCTCTGGTACCCCTATCGCGCCTACCCCTTCGAGCGGGTGACCGCGTGGTCGTCGGGCACGTTCACCGAGCTGGAGCGGCTCTCGCACGACGACGCGACGGGTGTCCGGATGCTGAAGGGGACCGAGCTGCACCGCGCCGCGACGGCGGATCCCTGGTGGGTGAGCGCGGTGCCGACCCTGACCCGGGTCAGCACGATGCCCGCGCCGTACGTCGACGGCTGGACGTTCGCGGCGCCGGTGGCCGAGATGCCTGTCTACCTGCGCTGGCTGGCCAACCGCGTCGAGGACCTCGGCGGCACCCTGACCCGGATGGCGCTCGGGGCCCTGCCCGACGGCAACGGCGCCGAGGCGGTCGTCGACGCCACCGGTCTCGGCGCCCGGCGGATGGCGGCCGACCCGACCCTGTTGCCGATCCGCGGCCAGGTGGTGCTCGTCGAGCAGGTCGGCCTGGACCGCTGGTGGCTCGACTCGGCCGGCCCCGTCTACGTCGTGCCGCGCAGCCGGGACATCGTCGTGGGCGGCACCGACGACGAGGGCGAGTGGGACCGACGCCCCGACCCCGACGTCGCGAAGCAGATCCTCGAGCGGGCCACCGAGCTGGTGCCGGAGCTGGCCGGGGCGAGGGTGCTCGGACACCGGGTCGGGCTCCGGCCCGCCCGCCCGACCGTTCGGCTCGAGGAGGAGCGGCGGGGTACGACGAGGGTGGTGCACTGCTACGGCCACGGCGGCGCCGGCGTCACGCTGTCCTGGGGCTGCGCCGACGAGGTGGCCGCGCTGCTCAGCGCATGAGCTCGTAGAAGCGCCAGAGGTCGTGGTCGACGGCCAGCGGGGTGGCCGCGGCGAAGCCCGCCTCGCGCGCGTACCGGTCCATCGTCGCCGGCCGCATCACCGTCCCGGTCGCGCCCTCCGGGTTGCCGCTCATCGCGTCGGGCAGGCAGACCAGCACGCTGTACCCGTAGAGGCAGCGCTGCGTCGGGTCCCCGTTGGGTGTGAACTCCTCGGCGCCAGCCATGTCGGCGACGAGCACCCGACCGTCGGGGTGCACCATCCGGCGCATCGCCGCCAGGACGGGCACGGGATGCGGCATGTCATGGATGCACTCGTACGCCATCACCAGGTCGTACGCCGCGTCGGGGGAGTCCTCGGCGAGGTCCTGCTCGAGCACGCGCACCCGGTCCGCGAGGCCCTCGCGCTCGACGTTGGCGCGCGCCAGCTCGACCGTCGGTCCGTCCACGTCGTACCCGTCCACGTGCACACCCGGGAAGGCGCGGGCCAGCGCGATGCCCGCCCAGCCGCCGCCACAGCCCACGTCGGCGACCCGCACGGTCTGGCCGGCCGACATCCTCGCGTGCACACCGGGCAGCGCGGCCGGCAGCCACGTGTCGGCGAGCGACTCCAGCAGCGCCGCGGCGTTGACGTCGGACTGCGACTCGTACATGTCGCGGCCGAAGCCGGCCCAGGGCAGTCCCGCGCCGGTGCGGGCGCCCTCGGCCACCTCGGCCCAGTGGCCGGCGGCCGCCGCGAACTGGCGGAGCATCGGCGCCACCCAGGCCGACGTGCCGGGCCGGGCGAGCGCCTCGGCAACGCCCGGCGCCAGCGCGAACACGCCGTCCTCGACGACCAGGTAGCCGGACATGGCCTGTTGCTCGAGCCACTCGCGGGCGTAGCGCTCGTGGCAGCCGGTGGCCTCGGCCAATTCGGCGGGGGTTCGAGCCGCCTCGTCGAGGGCCCGGTAGCAGCCGAGCCGGTCGCCGATCGCGACGGCGACCACGTCCATGGCGTCGAGCATCGAGAGGAAGAGCCGCTCTACGACGGCGTCGGTCCGGTCCGTGACAGAGGGGGTGGTGGTCATCAGTCGACCGTAAGTCGGACTCAGCCGGCTGCCCATGGCCCGGCCGGGCCGTTCGAGGCCCGGGTCAGAAGAGCCGCTCGGTCGGGTCGTCCATCCCGCGCAGTGCGTCGTAGTCGACCACGGCGCAGGCGATCCCGCGGTCGGTGGCGAGCACCCGGGCCTGCGGCTTGATCTCCTGGGCGGCGAAGATGCCGCGCACCGGGCGCAGCTTGGGATCGCGGTTCAGCAGCTCGAGGTATCGGGTCAGCTGCTCCACCCCGTCGATCTCGCCGCGCCGCTTGATCTCGACGGCCACCGAGGCGCCTGCCGCATCGCGGCACATCAGGTCCACCGGCCCGATGGCGGTCGGGTACTCCCGGCGTACCAGGGTCAGGCCGTCGGCCAGCGTCGACGGGTGCTCGGCGAGCAGCTCCTGGAGATGCTTCTCGACGCCGTCCTTCTGCAGGCCGGGGTCGACGCCGAGGTCGTGCACGGTGTCGTGCAGTACCTCCTCCAGCAGGATCCGCAGCGTGTCGCCGTCCTTGCCGGTCACCACCCACTCGTCGACGCCGTCCTCGGTGCTGCCCTCGACGACCTTGCACGGCGGGGACATCCAGTTCAGCGGCTTGTAGGAGCCGCCGTCCGAGTGCACGAGCACCGACCCGTCGGTCTTCATCATCAACAGCCGGGTGGCCATCGGCAGGTGGGCGGTCAGCCGGCCCGCGTAGTCGACCTGGCAGCGGGCAACGACGAGTCTCACGGGGCAGCAATCTACCCAGGCCGGTGGTGAGTTCCCTCACGGCGTCCCTCGATCGGGCCGTGTCATGATGCGCCCCATGACCAGTACCCCGCGGGAGTTCCGCAGCATCGGCGTCGTCGGACTGGGCACCATGGGTGCCGGCATCGCGGAGGTGTTCGCCCGCAACGGCTACAGCGTCGTGGGGGTCGAGCAGACCGACGAGTCGCTGGAGCGCGGCCGGCAGCACATCGAGCACTCGACCGGCCGGGCGGTGAAGCGCGGGAAGCTCTCCGAGGAGGACCAGAAGTCCCTGGTCGACCGGATCGAGCTGACCACGTCCCTCGAGGCGGTCAAGGGCTGCGACTTCGTCGTCGAGGCCATCATCGAGCAGCTGCCGCTCAAGCAGGACCTGTTCCGCAGGCTCGACGAGATCGTCGGTCCGGACACGATCCTGGCGACGAACACCTCGTCGCTCTCGGTCACCGAGATCGGCACCGCCACCGGCCGTCCGGGCCGGGTCGTCGGCGTGCACTTCTTCAACCCGGCTCCGGTGCAGAACCTGGTCGAGGTGATCCGCACGGTCGTCACCGAGCCCGACGTGCTGGAGGAGGTGGCCGGCCTTGCCCGCTCGCTGGGCAAGACTCCGGTGATCTGCGGCGACAAGGCCGGCTTCATCGCCAACGCGCTGCTGTTCGGCTACCTCAACCACGCGGTGTCGATGTTCGAGGGCAAGTACGCCTCCCGCGAGGACATCGACGCGGCGATGCGGTTCGGCTGCGGATACCCGATGGGGCCGCTCGCGCTGCTGGACCTGATCGGTCTCGACACGGCGTACGAGATCCTCGACACGATGTACAAGCAGGGTCGTGACCGACTGCACGCGCCGGCGCCGTTCCTCAAGCAGATGGTCACCGCCGGTCTGCTCGGCCGGAAGACCGGTCGCGGCTTCTACACCTACGAAGGGCCGGACAGCCCCGTGGTCGTGGACGACGCGCTCACGCCGTCCGCCGACGAGCAGCCGCAGCTGCGCAGGGACGTCTCGACAGTCGGCGTGGTCGGCACCGGCACGATGGCCACCGGCATCGTCGAGGTTTTCGCCAAGGCCGGTCTCCCGGTGACGTACGTCGGACGCACCGACGACAAGGTCGCGGCCGTGCGGGCCACCGTCGAGCGGTCGCTCGACAAGGCGATCCAGCGCGGCAAGCTCGAGGAGTCCGCGAAGGACGAGGTGCTCGGCCGGCTCACCGGCACCACGTCGCTCGACGACCTCGCCGGAGCGGACCTGGTGGTCGAGGCGATCGCCGAGGACCTGAAGGTCAAGACGGTGCTGTTCGAGAACCTCGACGAGATCTGCAAGCCCGGCGCGATCCTGGCCACCACCACGTCGTCGCTGCCGGTCATCTCGCTGGCCCGGGTGACCAAGCGGCCCCAGGACGTCGTCGGGCTGCACTTCTTCAACCCGGCTCCAGTCATGAAGCTGGTCGAGGTGGTCAGCACGGTCAGCACCGCCGACGAGGTCGCCGAGACCGCCCGCGCCCTGTGCGCGAAGGTCGGCAAGGTGGCCGTCTCCTGCGGCGACCGCGCCGGCTTCATCGTCAACGCGCTGCTGTTCCCGTACCTCAACGACGCGGTCAAGATGCTCCAGGCGCACTATGCGACGGCCGACGACATCGACACCGCGATGAAGTACGGCTGTGCGCTGCCGATGGGTCCGTTCGAGCTGCTCGACGTGGTCGGCAACGACGTGTCGCTGGCGATCCAGCGCGAGCTCTACCTGGAGTTCCGTGAGCCGGGGTTCGCCCCGGCGCCGTTGCTGGAGCACCTGGTCACCGCGGGCTACCTCGGCCGGAAGACCGGCAAGGGGTTCCGCGACTACAGCGCGCACTGAGGCCGGGGTGCCGGACCGCGTCGAGCACTTCGGCGGCGAGGAGTACGTCGTCCGCAAGGTCACCGGCTCGTCCGCGACCAAGCCCTACACCTGCCCGGGCTGCCACCGGACGATCCGGCCGGCGACCCCGCACACGGTGGCGTGGCCGGTGGTGCCGAGCACCTTCGACCGGTCTGCCACCGGGCTCGACGAGCGCCGGCACTGGCACAACGGCTGCTGGGCGGCCCGGGAGAGCCGGCGCTGAGCCGGCGCGGGACAATGGGCGCCATGGCTGCCATTCGTGCGAACTCGGTGCTGCCCGCCCGCCGCGAGGCGATCAACCTGCAGACCGCCGACGGGCTGTCGCTGGTCGGGGAGGTCGCGCTGCCGGAGGGCCGTGACCCGGTCGCCACGCTGGTCTGCCTGCACCCGCTGCCCACCCATGGCGGGATGATGGACAGCCACGTCTTCCGCAAGGCGGCGTTCCGGCTCCCGGCGCTGGCCGGCATCGCCGTGCTCCGGTTCAACACCCGCGGCACGGCCAGCATGCAGGGCACCTCGGAGGGCAGCTTCGACCACGCCCAGGGGGAGCGGTACGACGTGGCGGCCGCCATCGAGTACGCCGAGTTCCACGACCTGCCCCGGATCTGGGTGGTCGGCTGGTCGTTCGGCACCGACCTGACCCTGATGCACGGCCACGACCCCGCGGTCCAGGGGGCGATCCTGCTGTCGCCGCCGCTGCGGTTCAGCGACGCCGAGCATCTCCAGGCGTGGGCGGAGTCCGGCAAGCCGCTGACCGCGCTCGTCCCCGAGCACGACGACTACCTGCAGCCCGAGGAGGCCAAGCAGCGGTTCGCGATGGTGCCGCAGGCCGAGGTGGTCGGCGTGGAGGGCGCGAAGCACCTGTGGGTGGGCGACGCCGAGACCGTCCTCGACGAGATCGTGCGGCGCGTCGCCCCCGACGTCGTCGTACCGCTGCCGACCGAGTGGGACGGCCCGATGGAGACCGCGGACACGTCGTCGTACGCCGACCGCACGACCGCCGCCTTCAAGGACGTGCCGGTCACCGACGGCTGATCGCGCTGCCGGTCACCGCGTGTCGAGGCGGGGCACCACGACCTCGCGCACGACGAGCAGGATCGCCGCGGCGGTGGGGATCGCGAGCAGCGCACCGATCACGCCGAGCAGGCCGGCGCCGATCAGGGCCGCGATCACGATGACCGAGCCGGGGATGTCGACCGACCTCGCCATCACCCGCGGGTAGATGACGTAGTTCTCGACCTGCTGGTAGACGATGTAGAAGACGATGCAGATCAGGCCGATCTTGGGGTCGGTGGCCAGCCCGATCAGGGAGACGACGATCGCGCCGAGGGTGGCGCCGATCATCGGGATCACGTCGAGCAGTGCGACCACGGCCGCCAGCGCGACGGCGTACTCACCGAGGCCCACGACGAACAGGAAGATCAGCGACGAGAGGCCCGCGCAGAACGCGACGACGAAGGCCCCCGACACGTAGGCGCCGATGTTGTCGACGACCCGATCGCCGATGCTGCTGACCTTGGGGCGCCGGCTGGCCGGCGCCAGCCGGTAGGCAGCGGACTTGACCCGGGGGAGGGAGGCCAGGAAGTACAGCGTCAGCACGATCACGATGAACGTGTTGGCCAGGGACGAGAGCACGGCCACGCCCACGCCGACCGCGCCGCCGAACAGCCGCTGCGTGAAGCTGCCGCTGGTCGCGTAGTCCTCGGCCTTCTGCAGGACGTCGTAGCGCTCGTCCAGCTGCTGGAAGAGCCGGTTGGACTGCAGGGAGTCGACCCAGCCGGGTGCGCTCTCCACCATCGCGGAGACCTGGTCCGCGATCACCGGCACCAGGGCCACCACGAACAGCACCAGCGCCAGGACGACGCCGACGATGACCACGACCACGGACCAGGCCCGGCTGAGGCCGCGGCGTCCCAGGAGCTCGACGACCGGGTTGAGCCCGGCGGCGAGGAACAGCGCGACCACGATCAGCGTGAGCAGCGAGCTGACGCTGAGGATGATCGTGCCGAGCCACCAGGCCAGCAGCGCTCCGGCCGCGGCGAAGAACCCGAGCGCGAACGGATGCGCGAGGAGCGTGCGAGATGCCCCGGCCCGGCCGGGGTGTCCCTTCGCCTCCCGCGTGACCCGCCCGGGCCTCGCCGCGGGCGCGCTCACTTCTTCTTGTCGTCCTGCTTCGTCGCCGCCACGGTGTCGTCGGCGGCGAACCCGGCGACGACGTCACGCAGCGCCCCGAGCTGCGCCACGATCGCGTCGCGGCGCTTGCCGAGCCGGCCCACCTCGGCCTTCAGCTCGTTGAGCTCGCGCTCGGCATCGGCCTGCCCGGCGCTGACGAAGCTGTTGGCCTGCGTCTGTGCGGACGCGACGATCTGCTCGGCCTCGCGGCGCGCGTGGGTGAGCAGGCGGTCCGCCTCCTGCTGGGACGCCTTGCGCTGGCTGGTCGCCTGGGCGGCCGCCTCCCGGGCCCGCTGCTCCGCGGCGTTGGCCCGCTCCTCGGCCTCTTTGACCAGGCGCTCGGTCTCGGCGGTCGCGGTGGAGTGGTGCTCCGCTGCCTCGCGGGTGAGCCGCTCCTTCTCGACGGCGAGCGCGCGGCGGGCCTCCTGCGTCTCGCGGTCGGCGGCGGCCCGAGCCTGCTCGGCCTCGCGCTTGGCCGCCGTGCGCAGGGTGTTGGTCTCCTGCTGGGCGGCCAGCCGGAGCTGCTCGGCCTCGCGCTTGGCGGCGGCGAGGATGTCGTCGGCCTCGGCCTGCACCTGGCTGCGCTCCTGCTCGACCTCGGCCATGGCGCGGGCGCGGGTCTCGTCGAGCTCCTTGAGCTGGACCATGCGCATGTCCTCGGCGTCGCGGGCCGCCTGGGCCTTGAGCGCGTCGGCGTCCTTGTGCGCGCGCCGGAGGATCTCGTCGCTCTGGCTGCGGGCCTCGACCAGGACCTCGTCGGCCTGCTCCTCGGCGAGACGGAGCATCTCGCTGGCGCGTCCGCCGAGCCCGGCGTACGTCGGGCTCTCGTTCTCGGCCATCTTGGCCTCGAGGGCGGCCACCTTCTTCTCGAGGGCGGAAGCCTTGGCGCGCGCCTCGTCGAGGCTGGCGGTGAGACCGGCCTTCTCGCCGGCCCAGGTGTGCACCTGGCGGTCGACGGCGGCGGTGTCGTAGCCGCCTCGGCGGACCACCGGGAAGGTCTGCGTGCGGGCGGTCGGCGCGGGTCGGCTGGGTGTGGAGGCGGGCGGCGCCGGAGTGCTGGTGCCGGCCACCGGGATGACCTGGGTGGCCTCGTTGCGGTCGTCGTTGCGGTCGTCGTTGCCGTTGTCGTCGTCGAAGATGGACAGGCCGGGTCGGTCGCTCATCAGCTGGCTTTCCTCCAAGGTTGCGGTGCTTCGAGACTAAGGCACGTCAGGGAGTCCTCGGCCGTCGCGGACGCGCTGACGAGACCAGTCTGGCTGATGGGGAAAGCGAAACGCGGAAGGCTCCCCGTGCCTAGATCCCGCGGAACCGGTTGATCGCGTCCAGGTGCCTGGCCCGGAGCTCGGTGTCCCGGACGCCGAGACCCTCCTCGGGGGCCAGGCAGAGCACGCCGACCTTGCCCTGGTGGGCGTTGGTGTGCACGTCGAGCGCGGCCTGGCCGACCTCGTGCATCGGGTAGGTGCGCGACAGCGTCGGGTGGATCATCGCCTTCGCGATCAGCCGGTTGGCCTCCCACGACTCGCGGTAGTTGGCGAAGTGGGAGCCGACGATGTTCTTGAGGTTCATCCACAGATAGCGGTTGTCGTACTCGTGCATGTAGCCGCTGGTGGAGGCGCAGGTGACGATCGTGCCGCCCTTGCGGGCCGCGAACACCGAGGCGCCGAAGGTCTCCCGACCGGGGTGCTCGAAGACGATGTCGACGTCCTCGCCGCCGGTGAGCTCGCGGATCCTCGCGCCGAACCGGCGCCACTCCTTCTGGTCCTGGGTGTGCTCGTCCTTCCAGAACCGGAAGTTCTCCTCGCTGCGGTTGATGATCAGCTCGGCGCCCATGCTGCGGCAGACGTCCGCCTTGTCCTCTGAGGAGACCACGCACACCGGCGTGGCCCCGCCGTTGAGGGCGTACTGGGTGGCGAACCCGCCGAGGCCGCCGCTGGCGCCCCAGATCAGCACGTTGTCGCCCTGCTTCATGCCGGCACCGTTGCGGCTCACCAGCTGGCGGTAGGCGGTGGAGTTCACCAGCCCGGGGCTGGCGGCCTCCTCCCAGGTGAGGTGGGCGGCCTTGGGCATCAGCTGGTTGGACTTCACCAGCGCGATCTGGGCCAGGCCGCCGAAGTTGGTCTCGAAGCCCCAGATCCGCTGCTCCGGGTCGAGCATCGTGTCGTTGTGGCCGTCGGGGCCCTCCAGCTCCACGGACAGGCAGTGCGCCACCACCTCGTCGCCGGGCTTCCAGGCGTGCACGCCCAGGCCGGTCTCGAGCACGACGCCGGACAGGTCGGAGCCGACCACGTGGTAGGGCAGGTCGTGACGCTTCGCCAGCGGCGACGTGCGGCCGTAGCGCTCGAGGAAGCCGAACGTCGGCATCGGTTCGAAGATCGACGTCCACACGGTGTTGTAGTTGATGGCGCTGGCCATCACCGCGACGTAGGCCTCGCCCGGACCGAGCTCGGGGAGCGGCACCTCGTCGATGTGCAGGCTCTTGCGCGGGTCCTTGTCCCGCGACTCGAGCCCCTCGAACATGTCGACCTCGTCCTTGTGCACCGTCACCCCGCGGTAGGACTCCGGGAGGTCGAGCGCGGCGTACTGCTCGGGCGTTGTGTCGCCGGCGAGGATGGCGTCGAGGATCTGCTGCACGAGTGACTCCTGGGGGAGAAGAGCGCTACCGGACGGGCACCTCGTCGTGCCGTGGGACGGTTAGCGAATCTACCCAGCGGTAATCGCCGGTGTCAGCACGGTGTGACCTATCTGTCTCCCCAGGCGTGCGGGCATCCGCTCCCGGGTAGGAGCAACCCCACGCACACCCGACAGGAGGACCGATGGTTCAGGTCCGTGGCGGCAAGACGGCCAAGAGCGTCGCGCTGCAGGCGGCGGGCTGGCTGCTCGTCGCGGTCGGGGTCGCCGCGCTGGTCCTTCCGGGCCCCGGGCTGCTGGCCCTGTTCGCGGGGCTGGCCCTGCTGGCGACCCAGTACGAGTGGGCGCGTCGTCGGCTGGAGCCGGTGAAGGAGGCCGCGCTGCGAGCCGCCGCCACGAGTGTGGCGTCCCCGGTGCGCCTGGTGGTGTCGGCGGCCGGGGTCGCCGGCATGGTCGCGCTCGGCGTGGTCTGGGGCGTGCGACCCGACGCGCCGGCCTGGTGGCCGATCGGTGACCAGTGGTGGATGCCCGGAGGCTGGGGCACGGCCGTGTCGCTGATCGTCTCCGGCGTGATCGCCGGCGCGACTCTGGTCTACTCCTACCTCAACTTCCGTGAGGCACGAGAGGCCTAGACGCGGGCGAAGGCCTCGACGAGCTGGCGCTCGGCCGAGGAGAGGTACGACGCGAGCCGGGTCGCGGCGTCGTCACCGCGCCCGGCCTCGAGCAGGTCGGCGATGGCGGCGTTCTCGGCGAGGTAGGGCCGGTGGAACGTGTCGGCCGAGCCCATCCGGTGGAAGAACAGCCGCATCTCGGCGAGCAGGAGCTCCATCTGCGCGTCGAGGCGGGGGCTGCCGGCGAGCGCCACCACGGCCCGGTGGAAGTGCTGGTTGGCGCTGGCCACGGCCGCCCAGTCCTCGCGGGCGGCGCCCACCTGGCCCTCAACCACCGCCGCGCGGACGGCGGCGAGGCGGTCGGGGGTGTGCGCGGCGACGTCGCGGCAGGCCCCGGTCTCGATGAGGCGGCGCACGCGATAGACGTCGGCGACGTCGTCCACGTCGGGCGTCGCCACGACCACTCCGCGGTGCGGCTCGCGCACCAGGATGCGCTCGGCGACGAGCTGGCTGAGCGCCTCGCGCAGGGTGTTGCGGGAGACGCCGAGCGCGCGGGCGAGCCGCTCCTCGGGAAGCCGGGTGCCGCACGCGAGCCGACCCTCGGCGACCTGCTCGCGGAGCACCCGGGCGGCCCGGTCGGCGGACGTGCTCATGACGGTCCGACGGCGCCGGCGCTCGTCGGCCAGCGTGTCGAGCATCAAGTCCAGGCCGGTCACGCGGTCAGTCTAGGCATGAGATTTGTTGGATCGGGGTATTGCGGAATTGTTGAACAATTCCGTACGGTCGGAGAACTCGGACGAAGGAGAGCCTCCATGGCCGCCCCTCAGCACCCCCAGCACCCCCAGACCTCGCAGCCGCACACCGATCCCGATCCCGGCACCGGCACGGCCGCGGCCCCCGTCGGCACCAGCCGGGCAAATCGGTCGGCGATCGTCGGCGCGATCTTCCTGATGGCTACCAGCGCCATCGGACCCGGCTTCATCACCCAGACCGCCACGTTCACCGTCTCCCTCGGGGCCGCCTTCGCCTGCGCGATCGTGCTGTCGGTGCTCGTCGACATCGCCGTCCAGATGAACGTCTGGCGCGTCATCGGTGTCTCCGGGCAGCGGGCCCACGAGCTCGGCAACTCGGTGCTCCCCGGCATCGGCTACCTGCTCGCGGGCCTCGTCGTCCTCGGCGGGCTGGTGTTCAACATCGGCAACGTCGCGGGCACCGGCCTCGGCACCAACGCGATGTTCGGGCTCGACCCGCGCATCGGCGGCGCTGTCTCCGCGGCCCTCGCGATCGGCATCTTCCTGAGCAAGAAGGCGGGCGTCGCACTC
>NZ_DASSCL010000156.1:0-9835 GCF_035697785.1 Nocardioides sp. | reverse complement strand
CGCGGCGAGGGCACCGAGCACGGTCCCGGAACCGGCATGCGACACGACCGCGGCGCAGTGCTCGAGCACCAGGTTCTGAGGCAGGAATGACGCGAGATGAACGTTGTCGGGAACGGGGCCGAGGCTCGCCGGATCGAGGGTGGGGCCAGTCGTCGCCACCACATGGCAGGGCAGACCCCCGACCGCCTCCAGCACCATCGCCAGTGCCTCAGCCGAACCGAACACAGTGCCGAACGTGACGTAGACGATCGGTTTTCCGGTCATCGCGATGACCTCAGCCGGCAGGAAGGCCATGAGGTCCGAACGTCGCGGCTCGGGACGCACACCTAGGACGTCGTTCCATGGTGACGGCTCATCGCTACGCAGCGCCGCCGGCCACGGATCGACGTAAAGGGACGCCAGCACGGAGTCGAATCGGTCCGGCGTCCCGAGTTCTTCCACGGCGGCTGAGCACACGTCCTTGATCAGCTCGAGCGTGTGTGGCTGGTGCGGTCCATAGCCGTGCGCCACGCTCAAGGCTCCCGTGGCGGCGCTGACCTCCCAGCCGGCATAGTCAGCCGCTTCGTGTACAACGACATCGGGCGACCACTGGAGAGCGAGCGGCGTCAAGTCGCGGGCCCGCTCATAGCCGGGCCACCCGAAAATCGCGATCACGTCGCGTCGCAGCAGCTCGAGGTGGGTGGCGCCAGGCATCTCCGGAAGCGCCGCCCGTCGGCCGAACACCTCCGCCGTACTCGGACCAACCTCCCACAGCTTCAGGCCTCGGCGACCCACCTCGTCCTCGAGGTCAGGCCCGGTGGCAACGATGACGTCGTGCCCCGCCTGCAATGCTGCGCCGATGAACGGCAGCATCGGCATGAAGTGCCCGAAGAGCGGCGTGCTCGTGAACAGCAGGCGCATGGCGAACCCCCGAACGGAGACTCCCGCCATTGTGGCCGATCCTCGCGCCACCCGCTCGCGGCCTGCCTCGGCATCGCCCTCCATCGACCTGAGCAAACGCACCGACTTCCCGGCTTCGTTCGACGAACGCGCCGCCCTGGTCGCACGCTCCTGACCGCGCCGTCGGCGCGCCGGGGCGACACGGGTCCGGGGTACGGTGACGGCAAGGAGCCAGCGCGGCTCCACGAGGAGCCACGATGGCCGACAAGTCCCCGCGACAGCACCTGTCCAAGAAGGCAGGGAAGTCCCTGAAGGAGAAGCGTGCTGAAAAGCACGCCAAGGCCGAGGCGAAGACCGCTCAGGGCAAGATCGAGATCGTCCCGCCGGGTCGTCGCCGCTGACCCCGCCCCGCACCGGGTGCCAGACTCGGGCCCATGAGCCCGGCCCGCCTGCCCGACCCGGCGCTCGTCGTCCTGGTCGGGGCGAGCGGGTCCGGCAAGTCGACGTGGGCGCGGGAGCGCTACCGAGCCGCCGAGATCGTGTCGTCGGACGACCTGCGGGGCGTGGTCGGTAGCGGACGGCACGACCTGGACGCGTCGACAGAGGCGTTCGCGCTGCTGGACCAGATCGTCGCGGGTCGGGTACGCCGCCGTCTCACCACCGTCGTCGACACGCTGGGCCTCGAGAAGGAACGCCGCCTCGGGTACCTCGACCTGGCGCGCAGGCACGACCTACCCGCCGTCGTGGTGGCGTTCGATGTCCCCCCGGCCCTGGCCCGACTCCGCAACAACGAGCGCGACCGTCCGGTGCCCGCACCGGTGCTGGTCAACCAGCAGCGGTCCGCCCGGGCCGTCATCGACGCGCTCGGCGCCGAGGGCTGGGACGAGGTCGTCGTGGTCCGCGAGGAGCAGGGGCCGCCGCCGGAGCCGGCCCCGCGGACCTCCCCCGACCAGGTCGGGCCCGAGGGCTTCGGCGTCGTACTCCAGGTCTCCCGGTTCCCCTGGGGCGAGGACCCGACCGGTTGGCTGCGCGACATCGCCGTCGCCGCGGACGAAGCCGGGTTCACCGGCCTCGCCCTGATGGACCACCTCATCCAGATCCCGCAGGTCGGCACGGCGTGGGAGCCGATCCCCGAGCCGTGGGTCACGCTCGGCCTGCTCGCCGGCTTGGACACCCGGCTACGACTCGGCACCCTCTGTACGCCGGTCACGTTCCGCCCGCCGGGCATCGTCGCCAAGGCCGCGGCGACGCTGGACGTGCTCTCCGGCGGCCGCGCCTTCGTCGGGGTGGGCGCGGGTTGGTTCGAGCGCGAGCACCTCGGCTTCGGGCTCGGGTTCCCGCCGGCCGCCAAGCGCCTCGATGCGCTGGAGGACGGCATCGAGACGATGCGCGCGCTGTGGGCCGCCGGGACGAAGGCGTACGACGGCGAACGGGTCACCTTGCCGGAGACGACGGCGTACCCGCGGCCGGTGCACGACATCCCCGTGATCGTCGGGGGCGGCGGCGAACGCCGGACGCTGCGGATCGCCGCCCGTCTCGGCGACGCCTGCAACGTGCGCGCCGACCCCGAGACCCTCGACCGCAAGATCGAGGTGCTGCACCGGCACTGCGAGCAGGTGGGCCGCGATCCCGCCGAGGTGGAGGTCACGGTGCTCGACCTGCCGGTGGTCGGGACCGACCGCGAGGACACCTGGGCGCGGGTCGAGCGGCTGCGCGGCCGGACGTCCGCGGCGACGTACGCGCGCCGCCACCACGCCGGCACCGCGGTCGAGCACCGCGAGCGGTACGCCAAGCTGGCCGACCGGGGCGTGGGCACGGTGTTCGCCGCCCTGCCGGACCTGGCCGGGCCGGACGACGTGATCCGGCTCGGGGCGGTCGTTCAGTCGGTGTAGGCCTCGAGCAGCACGTCGGCCGCGACGTAGGGGTCGCTGTCGCCGGCCGCCACCTTCTCGGCGAGGTCGTCGAGCTCGGTGCGGGCGTGCACGTCACCCCACCGCTTGCGCAACGCGGTCACGGCGATCGCCTCGATCTCGTCGCGCGCGCGGCGCACGCGGCGACGGCCGAGCTCGCCGGAGCCCTCCATCCAGGCCCGGTGCGCGTCGATCTTCTCCACGACCTCGTCGACGCCCTGCCCGGTCTGGGCGACGGTCTGCACGATCGGGGGCCGCCACGACTCCTCGTCACGCTCGGCCAACGCCAGCATGTTGCGCAGGTCGCGGCGGACCTGGTCGGCACCGTCGCGGTCGGCCTTGTTGACGACGTACACGTCACCGATCTCGAGGATGCCGGCCTTGGCCGCCTGGATGCCGTCGCCCATCCCCGGCGCGAGCAGCACCAGGGTGGTGTCCGCGAGCCCGGCGATCTCGACCTCGCTCTGGCCGACGCCGACGGTCTCGATGAGTACGACGTCGCAGCCGGCCGCGTCGAGCACCCGCAACGCCTGCGGGGTCGACCACGACAGCCCGCCCAGGTGACCGCGGGACGCCATCGACCGGATGTAGACGTCCCGGTCGAGCGCGTGGTCCTGCATCCGCACCCGGTCACCGAGCAGCGCGCCACCGGAGAACGGTGAGGACGGGTCGACGGCGAGCACGCCGACGCGCTTGCCGGTCTTGCGCAGCGCGGTGACGAGCGCGTTGGTGGAGGTCGACTTGCCGACGCCAGGCGACCCGGTGATGCCGACGATCTGGGCGTGCCCGGTGTGCGGGGCCAGCCCGGCCATCACCTCCCGCAGCAGCGGCGAGGCGTCCTCGACGAGCGAGATCAGCCGCGCGACCGCCCGTGCCTCGCCCTTGCGGGCACGCTCGACGAGGTCCGGGACGGAGACGTTGCCGCTGCGGCGGGAGCCGGTGGTCACGCCGGGACGCGCACGATCAGGGCGTCGCCCTGACCGCCACCGCCGCAGAGGGCGGCCGCGCCCACCCCACCGCCACGGCGCTTGAGCTCCAGCGCCAGGTGGAGCGCGATCCGGGCACCGGACATGCCGACCGGGTGGCCCACCGCGATGGCGCCGCCGTTGACGTTCACCTTGTCGTCGTCGAGCCCGAGCTCGCGCGCCGAGGCGATGCCGACAGCGGCGAACGCCTCGTTGATCTCCACGAGGTCGAGCTCGGAGGGCTTGATGCCCTCCTTCTCGCACGCCTTGGCGATCGCGGCGGCGGGCTGCATCTGCAGGGTCGAGTCGGGGCCGGCGACCTGGCCCGACGCACCGATCTCCGCCAGCCACTCCAGGCCCAGCTCCTCCGCCTTGGCCTTGCTCATCACCACGACCGCGCAGGCGCCGTCGGAGATCTGCGAGGCCGACCCGGCGGTGATGGTGCCGTCCTTGGAGAACGCCGGCCGCAGCTTCGACAGGCTCTCGGCGGTGGTGTCGCCGCGGATGCCCTCGTCCTGGGAGACCACGATCGGGTCGCCCTTGCGCTGCGGGATCTCGACGGGCACGACCTCGTCGTCGAAGACGCCGTTCTTCCACGCCTCCGCGGCGCGCTGGTGTGAGCGGGCGGCGAACGCGTCCTGCTCCTCGCGGGTGAGGCCGAGGCCCTCGCTGTTGCAGGACTCGGTGAGCGCGCCCATCGCCTGCTCGGTGAACATGTCCCACAACGCGTCGTAGGCCATCGAGTCGACGAGCTTGACGTCGCCGTACTTGAAGCCCTCTCGCGACTTGGGCAGCAGGTGCGGCGCCTGCGTCATCGACTCCATGCCGCCGGCGACGATGATCTCGTGCTCGCCGGCGCGGATCAGCTGGTCCGCGAGGGCGATCGCGTTGATGCCAGAGAGGCAGACCTTGTTGATGGTGATCGAGGGGACGGTCATCGGGATGCCGCCCTTGGCCGCGGCCTGCCGCGCGGTGATCTGGCCCGCGCCGGCCTGGATGACCTGGCCGAGGATGACGTACTCCACCTGCTCGCCGGAGACGCCGGCCTTCTCGAGCGCCGCCTTGATCGCCACCCCACCGAGGTCGGCGGCGCTCTTGTCCTTGAGCCCTCCGAGGAGCCGGCCGATGGGGGTGCGAGCACCGGCGACGATGACGGATCCGGACATGACGGCCTCCTGCGCGGGGTTGCGGTTCGGGGCCCGGACGTGACGGGCCACTCGCTGTCGACGATACCCACGACCGTCACGACGGTGGGAGGGGGTGACGCCCGATCACCGTGTCGGACAGGTCACAGTCCCTCGCGGTCGCGACGGCGCCGTACGACGATGTCCGGATGAGCGCGCAGATCCCCACCCATCTCTTCGAGTGCATCGACCACGTCGGCATTGCGGTGCCCGACCTCGACGAGGCGATCGCGTTCTACCGCGAGGCGTTCGGCATGGAGGTCCGGCACGAGGAGACCAACGAGGAGCAGGGCGTCCGGGAGGCGATGCTGGCGGTCGGCGAGTCAGGGTCCAGCCTGCAGCTGCTGGCACCCCTGACCGCGGAGTCGACGATCGCGAAGTTCCTCGACCGCAGCGGACCCGGCCTGCAGCAGCTCGCCTACCGGGTCGCCGACCTCGACCAGGTCTCGGCGATCCTGCGCGAGCGGGGCCTGCGGCTGCTGTACGACGAGCCGCGCCGGGGCACCGCGGACAGCCGGATCAACTTCGTGCACCCCAAGGACGCCGGCGGGGTGCTCATCGAGCTGGTCGAGCCCTACAAGAGGTAGTCGCTGTCGCGCGCGTCGGTCACCAGCATGTGCCCGGGCGCGTGCGCGATCGCCAGCGACGGCCGGGACTCCACCACCGCGGCCTGCGGCGTGACCCCGCACCCCCAGAACACCGGCACCTCCCCCGCCCTGACCTCGACGGCGTCGCCGTAGTCGGGCTTGTCGAGGTCGTCGATGCCCAGCGCGGACGGGTCGCCTATGTGCACCGGCGCGCCGTGCACGGCCGGGTAGCGAGCGGTCACGGTCACCGCGTCGGCGACCTGCTCCGCCGGAACCGGACGCATCGACACGACCAGCGGCCCCGAGATGGCGCCGGCCGGTCGGCAGCGCCGGGAGGTGCGGTACATCGGCACGTTGACGCCCTCCTCCACGTGTCGCACGGGCACCCCCGCCTCGACCAGCGCTGCCTCGAACGTGAACGAGCAGCCGATCAGGAACGACACCAGGTCCTCGCGCCACCACGAGGTGACGTCGGTGGTCTCCTCGACCTGTTCGCCGTCGACGTACACCCGGTAGGCCGGGAGGTCGGTGCGGATGTCACCGTCGAGCAGCGGACCGGACACCGCACCGGCGTCGAGCACGTCGAGGACGGGGCAGGGCTTGGGGTTGCGCTGCGCGAACAGCAGGAAGTCGTAGGCCAGGTCGCGCGGCAGCGCGAGCAGGTTGGCCTGCGCCCAGCCGGGGCACCATCCCGCCGTCGGGGTCACCAGCCCGTCGCGGAACCGGGCGCGGGCCTCGGCCGGGGTCACGGCGCCTCGACCCATCGGAACGTCAGCGCCTGGCCCGGGCGCACCTGGGCCGCCCGGTCCACGTCCTCGTCGACGACGACCGCGACCACTGGATAGCCCCCGGTGACCGGGTGGTCGGCGAGGAACACCACCGGCTCCCCGCTCGGCGGCACCTGCACCGCACCGCGGTAGGCACCCTCGCTGGGCAGCTGTCGCCTCGCGTCGACGGGTTCCAGCTCGGCACCGAGCAGCCGCATGCCTACCCGGTTGGTCTTGTCGGAGGCGGTCCACTCGGTCGTGACCAGCAGGTCGGGATCCTTGACCCAGCCGTCCCGCGGCCCGCGCACCGCCCGCAGCACGACCGGACCGTCGAAGGACGGCGGCGGGAGCGAGTCGACGACCGGGTACGCCGTGCCGGCGGCACCGACCGGGAGCTCGTCGCCCTCCCGCAGCGGAGCCGGGCCGAGACCCGCCATCACGTCGTGGCTGCGGGAGCCGAGCACCTCCGGGACGTCGAGACCGCCGCGCACCGCGACGTAGCTGCGCAGCCCGGCCGTCGCCGGCCCGAGCCGCACGACGGACCCCTCGGGGACCGGGAAGACGCAGTAGGCACCGACGTCGCGACCGTCGACGGTCACCGGACAGGGAGCGCCGGTCACGCACAGCAGCGCTGGGCCGCCGACGGCCTCCAGCTCGAGACCGCCGAGGGTGACCTCCACCGCGGCGGCCCCTTCGGGGTTCGCGACGGCGCGGTTGGCCTGCCGGAGCGACGCACGGTCCGCGGCACCGGAGCGCCCGACACCGATCCCGGACGTACCGTGCCGGCCCAGGTCCTCGATCACGCTGAGCGGACCGGGGGCGCGGACCCGGAGCCGCACCGTCACGACCCCACCTCCGTGAACCGGATCCGGGCACCGGGCCGGAGCAGCGCGGGCGGGTCGCGGTCCAGGTCCCACATCGGGGCCTCGGTAGTGCCGATCAGCTGCCAGCCTCCGGGGGACTCTCGTGGGTAGACGCCGGTGTACTCACCGGCCAGCCCCACCGCGCCCGCCGGCACGGCCGTCCGCGCGCTGGTCCTCCTTGCGACGTGCAGGCGCGGGTCCCCGCCGACGAGGTAGCCGAACCCCGGCGCGAAACCTCCGAACGCCACCCGCCAGGTGCTGCCCGTGTGCGCGTCGACCACGTCGCGCTCGCTGAGCCCGGTGAGCTCGGCGACGTCTGCGAGGTCCGGCCCGTCGTAGCGGACCGGGATCTCCACCACGTCGCCCTCGTCGGAGGACGCGTCCGCGGACGGGTCGGGACGGATCCCCAGGAGGGCGGAGCGCAGCGCGCCGACGGGTGAGCCCGGCTCCGCGACCACGAGCACCGTCTCGGCGGCGGGGATGACGTCGGCGACGCCCGGCACCTCGGCGGCGCGGAGCGCGTCGACGTAGGCGACGACATTCGGGGTGTCCCCCACCTCGACCAGGAGCGCGCGGTCGCCGTACGGCAGCACGTCGAGGCGGACCTGCTCGGTCATGCGAACGGGGCGATCTCGACGCCGGCGGCCTCGAGCTCCCGCCGCACCTGCTCGGCCATCGCGACCGCGCCGGGTGAATCGCCGTGCACGCAGACCGAGTCCGCGTCGATCCGCACGGTGGACCCGTCCACGGCGGTCACGGTGCCGTCGGTGACCATCTGCACGACCCGCCGGGCGACCTCGACCGGGTCGCTGAGCACCGACCCCGGCTCCCGCCTGGAGAGGAGGGTCGCCTCGGGCGTGTAGGCCCGGTCGGCGAACGCCTCGCGCACGGTACGAAGGCCGGCGGCCTCGGCAGCGGCGAGCACGGCCGATCCGGGCAGCCCCATCAGCGGCAGCTCCTTGTCGTAGGCGCGCACCGCCTCGACGACGGCACGCGCCTGCTCCTCGTGGTGGACGATCGCGTTGTAGAGGGCGCCGTGCGGCTTCACGTACCGCACCCGTGTCCCCTCCGCGCGGGCCAGCGCGTCCAGCGCGCCGACCTGGTAGACGACGTCGTCGGTCAGCTCGTCCGGCTCCACGTCGATGAACCGCCGGCCGAAGCCGGCGAGGTCCTGGTAGCCGACCTGCGCGCCCACGACGACTCCCCCACGCGCCGCCAGGGCACAGGTGCGGCGCAGCGTGCTCGCGTCTCCGGCATGGAACCCGCACGCGACGTTGACGCTCGTGACCACGCGCAGCATGGCCTCGTCGTCGCCGAGCTGCCAGCGCCCGAAGGACTCGCCGACGTCGCTGTTCAGGTCGACCCTGGCCGGGCGGGTGCTCACAGGTCCCCCAGCGCGAGCAGTGCGTTGTAGCCGAGGTAGAGCGTCAGCAGCCATGCGAGGACACCGATGACGAGCAGCCAGACCGGGTATTGGTAGCCGCCGAGCAGGTCACGCCTGCGCCAGGCGACCCAGAGCAGGACGCCGAAGCCGATCGGCAGGATCAGCCCGTTGAACGTGCCGGCGAAGACCAGCAGGGTCACCGGCGTCTCCTGAATCGCCACGAAGATCGCCGCGGTCACCGCGATGAAGCCGACGGTGATCAGGTTGCGCCGGCGCTCGGACGTGCGCGAGGAGGTCATGAACGAGACAGAGGTGTACGCCGCGCCGATCACCGAGGTGATCGCGGCCGCCCACAGGATCAGGCCGAAGACCCGCAGGCCGATGTCACCGGCCGCGGCCTGGAACGCGGAGCCGGCGGGGTCGTCGGTGGCGAGCGTGACGCCGCCCGCGACGACGCCGAGGATGGCCAGGAACAGCAGCACCCGCATCACGCCGGTCACCAGGATCCCCACGACCGAGCTGCGGGTGATGTCCCGGACGTTCTCGGGGCCGGTGGTTCCGGAGTCGAGCAGCCGGTGTGCGCCGGCGTAGGTGATGTAGCCACCGACGGTGCCGCCGATGATCGTGGTGACGGCGACGAAGTCGAAGGTCTCGGGCAGCACCACGTTGACCAGCGCGTCCCCGACCGGGGGCGCCGAGGTGACCGCGATGACCAGGGTGGCCACGATCATCACCAGACCGAGCAGGATCACCACCCGGTCGAGGGCGACGCCCGCCTTCTTGCTCAGGAAGATGCCGATGGCCAGGGCCGCGGAGAGCGCGCCGCCGATGCGCGGGTCCAGCCCGAACATCGCGTTGGTGCCGAGTCCCGTGCCCGCGACGTTGCCGATATTGAACACCAGCCCGCCGAGGACGACGAGGCCGGCGAGCAGGTAGCCGATCCCCGGCAGCACCGCGTTGCCGAGCTCGTGGGCGCGCTGTCCGGAGACGCCGATGACGCGCCAGACGTTCATCTGCACGGCGATGTCCACGAGGATCGAGACGACGATCGCAAAGGCGAACGCGACGCCGAGCTTGACGGTGAAGCCCGTCGTCTGGGTGATGAAGCCGGGGCCGATCGCCGAGGTGGCCATCAGGAACATCGCTCCGAGGAGGGCCGTGCGCCCCTGGGCGGAGGGCGGGGCCTGTCGCGGCGCGGCCTCGACCGCGGTCGTCTTGTCTTCCATCGCTGCTCCGAACTGTCGGGCGCCAAGAGTGCTGACGGCGGGACGGCCACGCCGGTGTGGCCGATTTCAG
>NZ_DASSCL010000155.1:0-16250 GCF_035697785.1 Nocardioides sp. | reverse complement strand
ATGCTGCGATCGGCGACCATCCATCTAGGGCTGCCGTTGCCGACAGCCTCGTGCGGTCTACCCGCGGACTCGGGCGGGCCACCCTCGATCGTCCGCGCAGGTCCCGTCTCTCGACGAGGCCCTCTTGACCTTGCTCCGGGTGGGGTTTACCGAGCCGCCCCGGTCACCCGGGGCGCTGGTGGTCTCTTACACCACCGTTTCACCCTTGCCGTCGTCGTACCGAAGTACGCCGCCGGCGGTCTCTTCTCTGTGGCACTGTCCCGCGGGTCACCCCGGGTGGGCGTTACCCACCACCCTGCCCTGTGGAGCCCGGACCTTCCTCGAGGAGTCACCCCCTCGCGGCCGCCCGGCCAGCTCATCCGCGTCGATCCTATCGGTTCGAGGAGTGCGATGAGTACGGTCGGCTCATGACCGAACCCATCGTGATCGTCGGCGGCGGGCTCACCGCCGCGCACACCGCCAGCCAGCTCCGCGAGAGCGGGTACGACGGCGACATCGTGCTGTTCGCCGCGGAGCAGCACCTCCCCTACGAGCGACCACCGCTGTCCAAGGGGTACCTGCTCGGCAAGGACGAGCGCGACAAGGTCTTCGTGCACGACGCGACCTGGTACGTCGAGCACGACGTCGACGTCCGGGTCGGCACCGAGGTGGACGCCATCGATCCCGCCGGGCACACCGTCACGGCGGGCGGGGCGACGACGTCGTACTCCAAGGTGCTGCTCGCGACGGGAGCGTCCCCGCGGCGGCTGGCGGCGGCCGACGACAGCGGCGGACCCGTGGCCTACCTCCGCGTCATCGAGGACACCGAACGGCTCAAGGGCGCGTTTCGCGAGGGCGCCCGGATCGCGATCCTGGGCGCCGGCTGGATCGGCCTCGAGACGGCGTCCGCCGCGCGCGCGGCCGGGGCGGAGGTCACCGTGCTGGAGTCGCTCGACCTGCCGCTGCTGCGCGTGCTCGGGCCCGAGGTTGCGGCGGTGTTCGCGGACCTGCACCGCGAGCACGGCGTGGACCTGCGCCTGGGCGCGAAAGTGTCCGGGTTCGAGCGGTCCGGCGAGGGCATCACCCTGACGGTCGAGGGCGGCGACCCGGTCGAGGCCGACCTGCTGCTCGTCGGGATCGGTGCCGGGCCCAACACCGCGCTCGCCGAGGCGGCCGGTCTCGACGTCGACAACGGCGTCCTGGTCGACGAACACTTGCGCACCTCCGCCCCCGACGTGCTCGCCGCCGGCGACGTCGCCAACGCCTGGCACCCGGTGCTCGGCCGGCGGGTCCGCGTCGAGCACTGGGACAACGCGATCCAGCAGGGCAAGGCCGCCGCGCGCTCCCTGCTCGGCGAGGACGTCTCCTACGACCGGCTGCCGTACTTCTTCACCGACCAGTACGACCTCGGCATGGAGTACGTCGGACATGCCGACCCCGGCGACGTCGACGAGGTCGTGATCCGGGGCGACACGACCGGCGACCGGGTCTTCACGGCCTACTGGGTCAAGGACGGCACCGTCGTCGCCGGGATGCACGCCAACGACTGGGACGCCATCGACGGCATCCGCGAGCAGGTCGGTCAGCCGTTGAAGGACTGAACAACGATTCGTCTGCGGTCTATGGGGTGATTCACGCGGGAAGATCGCAGACGAATCGTTGTCACCCGGCGCAGCTCGCGAGCAGCATCCGGGTCGCCTGACGTTGCACGGTCAGCGGTGGCGGGACCAGCACGTTGGTGTCGACGGGGTCGTCGCGGCCGATCCGGACGCCGACGCGGAACGTGAACGGGGCCGTGGCCTGGCCGATGGCGTGCTCGTCGCACCGGTTGCCGGGCCGGATGCTCATCGGCACCCGAACCCGGTCGCGGCCGGGGGTGCTTCTCACGGGACGGGGCAGCTCGACGTCGTACAGCACCGACCCGCGCCCGTAGGTGACCGTCACCGGCTCCGGACCGCCCGTGCGGGTGAGGACGAGCGCCCCGTCGAGGGACTCGCGGCGCAGGTCGAGGGTCCAGCCGGGCGCGTAGTCGATGCGCACGTTGTCCTCCAGCAGCCGGTCCTGGCAGCCGCGCAGCCACAGTCGGCGCAGGAACTCCTGGCCGCTGCCGGTCAGCGGCTGCACCCGGGTCCCGTCCGCGGTCTGCACGACACCGGAGATCGGCTCGTCCCCGGCGTCACAGTCGGCCCGCGGCAGCAGCACGTGCAGGTCGAGGGTCTGGCCGGGCGCGAGGGTGTCGTCCTGAGGACGGGTGAACCGCTCGCCGTACCCCGACCAGCTCAGCCCCGCACCGGTCACCGACAGCGGCTCGTCCCCGGTGTTGACGACGCGCAGCAGACCCTTGCGGGTGCCCTCGTCGGGCAGCAGCTGGGTAAACCCGAGCTGCACCGAGATGTCGGCGGAGGCTTCGCGGGGTTGCTCGTCCTCTGACAGCGAGCAGCCGGCGGTCAACCCGAGTGCGAGAGCGCTCACGACCGCGACCCACCGTTTCGTCTGCGATCCGCCCGCGTGAATCACCCCAAAGACCACAGACGAATCGTTGTCAGAGCTCGAAGCGGACGGTCCTGGACTGCGGGTCGGCCTCGGTGAGGCGCACCTCGACGTCGGTGCCGAGCGGCAGCGGCGAGGACGAGGTGACGTGGGCCTCCACCGCGGGCTCCTGGATCACCACGTCGCCACGGGTGCGTTCCTTCTCGTCGACGGCGACCACCACGCCGGGGAACGACTGGCCGACGTGCGGACGCAGCACGGCGGCCTCCACGAGGTCGAGCACTGCGCGTTCGTAGGAGCTCGCCTTCTGCGAGCTGGCCTGCATGGTGGCGGGCAGGTCGTGCAGCTTGTCGTGCACCCAGTCCGGCACCTCGTCGCCGGTGCAGAGCGCCACGCACACCTCGGACGCGTAGCGGTCGGCGAGCCGGCGCAGCGGGGCGGTGACGTGGGCGTACTCCGAGGCGAGGGCCGAGTGCTCCGGCTGCGCGGGCACCTCCCCGTCGAAGCCGACGTACCCGGAGCCGCGCAGCAGCCGCGTGCAGGCGATCACCATCGCGGCGTGGCTGGGCTTCGCCGGGTCCAGCGACCGGATGAAGTCGGGGTAGAGCTGCTCGGCCGGCCAGACGATGCCGAGGGCGTGCGCAGTGCGGTGCAGGCGCTGTACGTCGCCGGGGTCGGGCGGCGGCAGCGTGCGCAGCAGGCCGACCCGCGCGTAGACCATCAGCGACGCCGCGGCCATCCCGGTGAGCAGGGAGATCTGGGCGTTCCACGCCTCGACCGGGAGCATCGTGCGGAACTGCAGCGCCCACCGGTCGCCATCGATGTCGATCTCCTGCTCGGGGAGCGGCAGCGACACCCCTCCGCGGGACGCCTCCCGCTTGATCCGCAGCTCGCCGACCTCGCGGAGCAGGTCGAACATCGGGTCCGCGGAGCCGGCGTCGAGCTGCTTCTGCACCGACGCGTAGTCGAGCTGGGCCCGGCTGCGCACCCGCGCCCGCACCACGTCGACGTCGGTGCCCTCGCCGGTCGAGTCGACCTTGATCGTCCAGAGCAGGGCCGGTCGCTCCTGGTCGGCGAGCAGCGACGCGGCGTCCTCCGACAGCACGGTCGGGTGCAGCGGCACCTTCGAGTCGGCGCCGTACAACGTCTCGCCGCGCCGGTTGGCCTCCACGTCCACCGGATCCCCCGGCGACACGAACGCGGCCACGTCGGCGATCGCGTAGTGCACCACGTAACCGTCGCCGTCGCGCTCGATGTGCAGCGCCTGGTCGAGGTCCAGGGCACCCTCAGGGTCCAGCGTCACGAACGGGATCTCGGTGCGGTCGAGCTCGGGCAGGCGGGGGCTCGCCGCCGCCGCGGCGGCCGCCTCCTCGACGTCGGCGGGGAACTCCGGGCTGACCCCGAGGTCGTCCTGGATGCTTCGGATCCCCTCGCGGAGCATGCCGCCGTCGGCCTGCAGGATCCTCACGACTCGTCTCGGCACTGACCTGGTCACCCCTCGAGATCGACAACTCCCGCCAGCATAGGGTGACCCGGTGCTGATCCTGCTGCCTCCGTCCGAGGGAAAGGCCGCTCCCCGCCGCGGACACTCCCTGCGGCTCGAGGGGCTGAGCTTCCCCGAGCTGTACGCCGCACGTGCGGGAATGATCGACGCGCTGACCACCCTGTGCGCCGGTGACCCGGAGGTCGCGGCACGCACGCTCGGTCTCGGCAGCACCCAGGCAGACGAGGTGGCGCGCAACGCCGCACTGCGGGACTCCCCCACCGCGCGGGCCGACGCGGTCTACAACGGCGTGCTCTACGAGGCGCTCGACGTCGCGAGCCTCGACGCCGGAGCCCGCCGCCGGGCCAACCGGTGGCTCGCGGTCACGTCGTCGCTGTTCGGGCTGGTGCGGCCCGGGGACCGGATCCCGGCGTACCGACTCGCCGGCGGGGTCAGCCTGTCCGGCACCGGACCGGTGGCCACCTACTGGAGCCGGCACCTCGACGCGGCGATGCGGCAGGCGGCGGGCCGCGGCCTGGTGGTCGACCTGCGCTCCTCGACGTACGTCCCGTTCTGGCGGCCGGCCCCCGACCTCGCCTCGAAGGTGGTCACGGTCCGCGTGCTGCACGAGGTGGGGGGTGTGCGCAGGGTCGTGTCGCACTTCAACAAGGCCACCAAGGGCCGGCTGATCCGCACGCTCGTCGACGACGGCAGCGCACCGTCGTCGCCGGCTCGCTTCGCCGACCACCTGGCCGCGCTCGGCTGGAAGACCGAGCTCGGCGCGCGCGCCAAGGGGGGCACCCGGCTCGACGTGGTCGTCTCCGACCTCTGACGGCCGGTCAGGCCTTCTCGACCTCGATGCCGACGATGCTGATCGGCTGGTTCGGCGCCTCGGGGCCGAGGGTGCCGCCGACGCCGCTCTCGGCGATCCGGTCGACGATGTCCATGCCCTCGGTGACCTTGCCGAAGATCGTGTAGCCGGTGCCGCCGTTGTCGGGTATCTGGCTGTCGTCGTAGACGATGAAGAACTGTCCGCCGTTGCTCTCCGGGTCGGTGCTGCGCGCCATCGCGAGCGTGCCGCGCGGGTACGCCGCGTCTGCGGGTGCGTTCTCGACGCCGAAGCCGTAGCCGGGGTTGCCGGTGCCGGTGCCGGTCGGGTCGCCGCACTGGAGCACGAAGATGCCGGACGGCACCAACCGGTGGCACGGGCTGCCGTCCCAGTAGCCCTCGCGGGCCAGGTGCAGGAACGACGCGACCGTCTGCGGCGCCTTGGTGCCGTCGAGCTCCATGACGATGTCGCCGCAGTTCGTGGTGACGGTCGCCGTCCAGACCGCGTCCTCGGCGAGCGCCTGGTCGGGCACCTCGTCGAACTGCTGCGGGGAGGCCGGCATGGCCGGCGGCTCGACGCACTCACCGGGCGGCGGCGGCTCGAACGAGGCGGCGGCGTCCTGGTCGCTCGCGGCCGGTTGCTCCTCCCCGCCGAGCATCTGCACGATCACCAGCGTGGCGATCAGGACGGCGGCGACGGCGGCCACGGCCAGCAGGGCCGCGCGGTTGCTGTTCGTCATCGGTTCATCTCTCCAGTCGCGCCATCGTGCGTCATCGCCCGATGAACGCGCTCTCCATCGGTCGGGCGTTGAACATGCGCATCGATGCCTGGCCGTCCGGGTACCACGAGACGACCGTCACCGACGCCGGCGCCAGCTCCATCCGGAACAGCGCCTCGAGCGGGGCGTCCAGCGCGAGCCGGACGAGCACCTTGATCGGGGTGACGTGGCTGACCGCCAGCACGGTCTTCCCCGGGTAGGCGGCGATCAGGCGGTCCCGGGTCCGGCGTACCCGGGTGTCGACCTCCGCGAACGACTCCCCTCCCCCGGTCGGCGCCACGTCGATCCCGCCCAGCCACGCCTCCAGGTCGTCGGCGTGGTGCTCCTGCACCTCGGCGAAGGTGAGCCCGTCCCAGGTGCCGAACGCCGCCTCGGCCAGACCCTCCTCGACGACGACCTCCTTGCCGAGCTGGCCGGCGATGATGGCGGCGGTCTCGCGGGTACGACGAAGCGGCGAGGCGACCACCGCGTCGATCTCCTCGGCCAGCGGCGCCAGCCACTCCGCGGTGGCGCCGACCTGGGCCTGGCCGTCGGCGTTGAGGCCCGGGTCGTCCCCGCCGAGCCCGCTGAACTTCTTGTCGCGCGTGTGCTCGGTCTCACCGTGCCGGACCAGGATCAGGATGGTCGGCTCGCCGATGTCGGGGTGCCAGCCGCGTGGTCGTGGCTTGTCGCTCTCGTCGACGGCCTTCGGTGCGGCGGTGCGGCGCGGGGGCTTGCCGGCCGCCGCGTCGAGGGCGTCGTTGAGGATCCGGTCGGCGTGGGCGTTCTCGGCGCGCGGGATCCAGGTGTAGACGGTGCCGAACGGCGCGAGCCGGTGTGCGGCCATCGCCAGCGGCTTCATGTCGGGGTGCTTGATCTTCCAACGGCCGGACATCTGCTCGACGACGAGCTTGGAGTCCATGCGGACCTCGAGGTCGGCCTCCGGGGCGTGCTCGTTGTAGAGCTCCAGGCCGGCGATCAGCCCGCGGTACTCGGCGACGTTGTTGGTGGCGATGCCGATGCACTCGGCCCGCTCGGCGATCGTCTCCCCGGTGCTCGCGTCCTTGAGGACCGCGCCGTACGCCGCATCGCCGGGGTTGCCCCGCGACCCGCCGTCGGCCTCGATGACGACCGACGTGTGTCCGTCCACCACCTCAGACTCCGGACTCCGACGTGCGGACCAGGATCCGGTTGCACTCCTCGCACCGGATCACCTCGTCGGAGGGTGCCTTGGCGATCACCGACAGGTCGGCGGCAGTGAGCTCGAGCGAGCAGCCGCCGCACCGGCGGGCCCGCAGCGGGGCCGCGCCGACGCCGTTCTTCTGCTGGCGCAGCCGGTCGTAGAGGGTGATGAGGTCGTCGGCCAGCCCGTCGGCCGTGGTCTTGCGCCGGCCGGCCACGTCGGCGAGCTCTGCGTCGATCTCGCCGGCCTTCTTGTCGCGGGCCGCCCGCAGCTCGGTGGCACGCCGGTCGAGGTTCTCGAGGTGGGCCTGCAGCTCGTCGAGGTCGGCCTGCGCGGTCTCGAGCTTCTCCATCACCTCGAGCTCGGTGTCCTCGAGGCTGGTGATCCGGCGCTCCAGCGAGACCAGCTCGCCCTGCATCCGCTCGAGGTCCTTGGGGTTGCTGACCAGCCCCTGGTCCATCCGCTGCTGGTCCCGGGTGCGGCGGGCCTTGACCTGCTCGACGTCGGCGTCGGCCCTGCGCTGCTCTCGGTTGAGGTCCTCGACGAGGATCCGAGCGTCGCGAGCCTGGCTGTCGAGATCGGCGCGCTCGACC
Source organism: Nocardioides sp. (assembly GCF_035697785.1). Lineage (GTDB taxonomy): Bacteria > Actinomycetota > Actinomycetes > Propionibacteriales > Nocardioidaceae > Nocardioides_B. The sequence continues at coordinate 8,936 of NZ_DASSCL010000155.1, read as the reverse complement.
TCCAGGGCGGCCAGCTCCTTGGCCTCCGGGATGGTGGCGAGCTGGTGCCGGAGCTGGTCGGCCCGGGAGTCGAGCTCCTGGAGGTCGAGCAGCCGGAGCTGGGAGAAGGCGTCGGCTTTCATCGGGGACCCCTCACGGGTGCGAGCGAAGCGGGTAGCCGGGTGGGGTGAGTCAGAGCGTGCTCCTGGTGTCGTCGGCGTGGCCGGGTGGTCGGTGGTCGACCCGGAACGTCCACGGGTCGGTGACGGTGGTGCTCACGCGGGTCTCCACCGTATCCCCCCGCTCCTGCAGCGCCCGCACCAACTTCCGTTCGGCGACGGGCAGCCAGGTCCACTCGGCGGCCCAGTGCGCGACGTCGACGAGGGCCGGCCCCTCGTGCTCGCGGAACTCCCCGGCGCGGTGGTGTCGCAGGTCGGAGGTGAGGTACACGTCCGCGTCCAGGCCCAGCACCGTGTCGAGCAGGAAGTCGCCCGAGCCGCCGGCCACCACGACGGTCTCGACCGGGCGGTCCGGGTCTCCGGACACGCGGACCCCGTGCGCGGTGGCCGGCAGCGCGTCACGGACCTGCTCGGCGAAGCCGCGCAACGTCGTCGGCGCCGCGAGCCGGCCGATCCTGCCGTGGCCGCGGTCGGACGGAGGCGCGTCGTTGGCCAGCTGGACGACGTAGTACGCCGGCTCCTCGTAGGGGTGCGCGTCCAGGAGGGCCGCCACGACCGACGTACGCCGGGAGCGCGGGAGCACCACCTCGACGCGCACCTCGGCGACGACCTCGGGGTCCCCAACCCGGCCCAGGGTCGGGTTCGCGCCCGCCAGCGGACGGAACCGGCCCTCGCCCGGCGTGGAGAAGGAGCAGCCGTCGTAGTCGCCGAGCCGGCCCGCGCCAGCGGCGGCGACCGCGGCGCGGACCCGGTCGGCGTCGGTCGCCGGCACGAAGAACGTCAGCTTGTCGAGACCATCTCGACCCAGGTCGACGACCACCCGGGGGTCGACGATCCCGACCGCGCGCGCGAGCGACTCGTTGACGCCGTCGGCGGGCACGTCGGCGTTGGTGTGCGCGGTCAGCAGCGCGATCCCGTCGCGGGCCAGCGCGTGCAGGACCTTCCCTTTCGGTGTGGTCGCCGCCATCGAATGCACCGGGGTGAGCAGCAGCGGGTGGTGCACGACGAGCAGGTCGGCTCCCCAGGTCTGCGCCTCGCGGACCACCTCGGGGGCCGGGTCCACGGCGAACAGCACCGAGCCGACGGGCTGGTCCGGGTCGCCGGACACCAGGCCGACGGCGTCCCACGACTCCGCCCAGGCCGGGTCGTACCACTCGTCGAGCAGCGCGACGACGTCGCGCAGCGTCACAGCCATGCGGCGCAGCCTATTGCCAGCCGATCTTCCTCACGAGCGTCATCGCGGTCAGCGGCTGGATGAGAGCGTTCTCATGGTCGTCTCACCTTGCTCCCACCGGGACGCGGCAGACTGTCGCCATGTCCTGGTTCTGGAAGGGCCTCGTGGTCCTCTTGCTGACGCTGCCGGTCGGAGCGTACGTCGCCGGCAGCCTGGCCGGCCCACGGGTCGTGCTTCCTGACCAGCGCCCGCCGGTCCTCGTCGACGACCCCACCCCGGCCGCCTCGAGCGGCTCCGGCACCCCCTCCCAGTCCCCGTCCGGGGGCCCGCGTGAGGACCGGGGTGGTCCAGGCGACGGGGACCGCAACGGGCGTGACGACGACCGGGACGACGATGACGACGACGATGACGACGACGTGCGGGTGGTGCGTCCCGACCCCGACGACCTCGACGACGATGACGACGACGAGGATCGTGGGGATGACAACGGGGGCGACGACGACGGAGACGACGACAGCGGACGCGGTGACGACGGCCCGGACAACGACTGAGCCCTCCGCCCACGCGGGAGGGCTCTCCGGCATCTCGGTCCGCACCCGCCTGATCACGGTCGTCGCGCTGCTGACCGGCTTGGCACTGGCCGCCGCGGGCGGACTCGTCTACGCACTCGAGTCGGCTCGCATCGAGGACCAGGTGCGGGCGCAGGTCGAGCAGGAGGTCGAGGAGTTCCGCAACCTGCAGCAGGGCCTCGACCCGGACACCGGCCGCCCGTTCACCAGCGTCGCGACCCTCATCGAGCTGTTCCTGCGACGCAACGTCCCCGACGACAACGAGGCCTTGGTCGGGTTCTGGGACGGCCGCGCCCGGGTGTCGTCGGAATCGCCGCACGCGCCGTACACCACGTCCGCCCAGCTCACGCGCGTCGTCACGGCCCGCCTGGAGAACGGCGGCACCGAGCGGCTCGACTCGTCGTTCGGCGACGTGGTCGTGACCGTCGTGCCGGTGAGCAACGCCGAGACCGCCGGGGCGCTGGTCGTGCTGAACTTCATGCAGGACGCGTACGGCGAGCTCTACCAGGTGCTGCGGACCTACTTCATCGTGTCCGCGCTGCTGCTGCTGATCGTCACCGGCGTGGCGGCGTGGCAGGCCGGCCGGCTGCTGGCCCCGCTGCGCACGCTGCGGGAGACCGCCCAGGAGATCTCCGAGACCGACCTGTCCCGGCGGATCACGGAGACCGGCAACGACGACATCACCGCCTTGACGCGCACCGTCAACGCGATGCTCGAGCGGCTCGAGCGCGCGTTCACCGGGCAGCGACAGTTCCTCGACGACGCCGGCCATGAGCTGAAGACGCCGCTCACCGTGCTGCAGGGTCACCTCGAGCTGATGGACACCTCCGACGCGACCGAGGTCGACGCGACCCGGGAGCTGCTGCTCGACGAGGTGGACCGGATGTCCCGGCTGGTCAACGAGCTGATCATGCTGGCCAAGACCGACCGGCCGGACTTCTTCCAGTTCGAGCCGGTCGACCTGGCGCCGTACCTCGACACCGTGCTGGAGAAGTGCCGCGCCCTCGGTCCGCGCGAGTGGGTGCTCGACGAGGCGGTTGCGCAGACCGCGGTGATCGACCAGCAGCGGATCACCCAGGCGCTCCTGCAGCTGGCCCAGAACGCGGTCAAGCACACCGACGCGGGAGACGAGATCGGCCTGGGCGCACGGGTCGACCCCGACCGCGAGCTGCGCCTGTGGGTGCGCGATACCGGGCCCGGGGTCGCCGACGACGCCAAGACGCAGATCTTCGACCGATTCTCCCGCGACCGGGTCCGCGACGACGACGAGGGCTTCGGGCTCGGCCTGTCGATCGTCGCCGCGATCGCCCGCGCGCACGGCGGCACCGCCCGTGTCGACGACGCGCCCGGTGGTGGCGCCGTCTTCACGCTGGTGCTCCCGCTCTCCCGGAAGGACGACACATGGCCCGCATCCTGATCGTCGAGGACGAGCAGCGGATCGCCTCGTTCATCGCCAAGGGCCTCACGGCCGAGGGGCACACCACCGTCACTGTCGGCGACGGCGCGGACGGTCTCGACCACGCGCTCAGCGACGAGTTCGACCTGATGGTCCTCGACATCGGGTTCCCCCGGCTGTCGGGCTTCGACGTGCTCGACCAGCTGCGCGCGCAGGGCAGCAGGATGCCGGTCATCGTCCTGACCGCGCGAGACTCGGTGACCGACACCGTGTCCGCGCTGGACAGCGGTGCCGACGACTACATGAGCAAGCCGTTCCGGTTCGCTGAGCTGCTCGCCCGCGTGCGGGTGCGGCTGCGGCAGGCCCAGGAGACCACCGGGCCCGCGGACGACCTGCTCACCGTCGGCTCCGTGTCGCTCGACCTGCGCACCCGCCGCGCGACGGTCGCCGGCAAGGAGGTCGACCTGTCGGCGCGCGAGTTCCGGCTCGCCGAGATCTTCCTGCGCAACGCCGGCATGGTGCTGTCCAGGGAGCAGCTGCTCGACCTGGTGTGGGGTTACGACTTCGACCCGGGGTCCAACGTGGTCGACGTGTACGTCGGCTACCTGCGCAAGAAGCTCGGCACCTCGACGATCAGCACCGTCCGCGGCGTGGGGTACCGCCTCGACGTGCGGTCCTGAGTTCCGTGGGGGGCCAATTACCACGGTCCCGTGGTAAACGACCGCTCCCCGCGGTGATATCACCACGGGGAGCGGAAGATCCTCTGGGTACCCAGTGAATTGACCAGCCGGCCTCAGCGCACCTTCCACCCCGCAAGACGCCCCCGGGGGGCACGTTCCAGGGCAGGCTGCAGGCCCTCGGCGAGCTCGTGCGGCAGCGGCCGGTTCGCCGGGTCGGGCTCGAGACAGGCCAGCACGATCTTCGACACGTCGGCCGCGATGGTGTCGGGCAGGGAGAAGGCGAGGTTGGCCAGTTGCGGGAACCGGTCCGCGGCGGCATCCGCCTCCGGGTCGCCCTCGTCGAAGGGCCGGTAGCCGGCGATCGCGTGGAACAGCGTCGCGCCGACACCCCAGATGTCCGAGGCGAAGCCGGGCGTGCCGCTGGTGGGCGGGTCGCACTGCTCCGGCGCCATGTAGGCGTCGGTTCCCACCGCGAAGTCGAGCTTCGCCGCGTCCTCGACCGGGCGCGCGACGCTCAGGTCGATCAGCCGGGCCGGTGCGCCCATGATCACGTTGCTGGGCTTGATGTCGAGGTGCACCAGACCCCGCCGCCGGAAGTAGTGCATCGCCGAGGCCAGCTCGATGCCGAGCGGGAGGTACTGCTGCTCCGGCAGCGGCCCGTAGCGGCGGATCAGCGTCGAGAGCCGCGGCCCGTCGATCGCCTCGAGCACCAGGTGCGGACGGTCGCCGTCGAGCACCGCCCGCAGACCACGCGCGACGGCGTGGTGGTTGACCCTGGACAGCGCGTCGACCTCCCGGGCCAGACCGCGCAGGCTCGACTCGTCGTCGACCCGGTGCGGCCGGACCACCTTGACCACCGTCGGCGCGTAGGTGACGTCGTCGAAGGCCAGGTAGGCCTCGTACGTCGTACCGCCGCCGAGCAGCTTGATCGCGGTCAGGTCGTCGGTGATGGCGTCGCCCTCGGCGAAGCCCCAGCCGTCCGCGGGAATGTCGGCACGCGTGCCCATGGTCGTCCTTCCAGCCCCGGCCCGCTCAGCCGCGGGTGTCGTTGCGGGACTTGTCGTTGGTGAGGTCGGCCGTCAGGTCCCGGGTCAGGTCACCGCCGTCGCGCGTCCAGTCGCGGGTCATGTCGCCCCGGCTGATGTCCCGGTCGCGGCTCACGGCGGTGACGCGCGAGTTGGTGCCGTCGGCGCGCGACCGGCTGTTCCCGGTGTTGTCACCGCCACCGGTACGAGTCCGGGTCCGGGTGTTGGTGTCGTCGTCGTCGTTGTCGTCGGCGGCCAACGCCAGGCTGCTCGTCTTCTCCTCGCGCTTCACGTATGCGTCGGTGCCCGAGTCGTCGGCCACCGCCGAGGCGTTGAGACCGAGTACGCCGAGCGAGACGCCTCCGGCCAGGGCGAGGGTGCTGAGCGAGATGAGTGTCTTCTTCATTGGATTCCCCTTCCGCGGGCCGGAGCCCGTCATGTGTTGCTGACGGGGAACACTTTGCGGGGGGCCGATGAAGGTGGTGTGAGGCACGGATGAGACCACTCTCATCAACACATGCGGGGCACGGATGGTGGGCGCAGGCAGCGGTCCTCAGCGGACAACCTCTTGTTCCCCCAGCCGGAGGAGTTCGATGAGGTCGGTAATGTGTTCGAAAGTGTGTGCGCCACGCTCGGACAACCGGTCAGCGGGATTCAGGCCACCGGCGAACCCATTGCAGCGCATTCCCGCGGCCCGCGCCGCCTCGGCGCCGAAGGGGCTGTCCTCGACCACGAGGCGGTCTTCGGGAGCGGTCCCCAGGGTCCGCGCGGCGTGGAGGAAGAGGTACGAGGACGCCGTCGCAGTCGAAAACCGAGGTCCGTCAACCGCGAAGAATCCCAGCATCCAATGGTCCGGACAAGCGCGGCCGTTTTGCGCTCGCCGATCCAACTCCACGAAGCAGTGGGCGATCGAGGACGTAGTTGATGTCTCGGGGACGAGGTGGATGCCGTTGTCGCCACTGGAACGGCTCTCTTCAGCCGCCCCTTCTGGCTACACGTACCCGTTGACACCGCGGAGCTGGTGGTAGGCGTTCACGCCCGCCGAGGTCAGCGGCGCGGCGAGAATCGCCCCCATCACACCGAAGAGCATGGTTCCCGTGGTGACGGTAAGAAGCACAACCAGCGGGTGCAGGCGCAGGCGAGTTCCAAACGCAAACGGCTCGACCAGGTTCTGGATCGTGTTGTTCGCCAACAGGACGATCGCCAGCATCGCTATCGCAACGCCGAGCCCGCCCGCCCCGAAGGCGATCAGCACGGCAAACGCCCCAGCGACGAACGCACCGAGGTAGGGCACGTAGCTGGTAATGAACGACACCAGAGCGATCGTGCCGACGAGCGGAACGCCGAGAACCACGGCGCCGATGGCGACGACGACCGCGTTGGCCGCACCGATGAGGCTCAGGCCGGCGGCGTACCCGCGGAAGGCGCTCACCGTTCCGTCGAGGATGTTCTGACCCACCTCAGGCGGTAGGCCGAGGTGAGCGGAGGTCCATCCCGTGATCTGGGCCCAGTCCTTCAGCAGGAACAGCAGCATGAAGATGCCGAGGACCGTTCCGACGACGAAACCGCTGGCGGAGCTGAAGAGGGACCCGAGGACCCCGGAGGTGAGCAGACGGACCACTTCGTGGGCCGCGCCGATGAGCTCGTCGGAGGTGACATCCAAGGGTGCGCTGTCGTTGTCGACCCGCTGGATTGAGCCCTGTATCCGGGCCCAGATCTCGTCACTCTGGCTCGTGATCGCGCTGACGACCACGGCGACCGTGGCCACGACGAGCCATATGCCGATGATGAGGACGAGTGTGGCGCCGAGCCACCTCGGCACCCGCCATCGCTCGAGACGGTCGGCGAGCGGGACCAGGATGGCCGCCAGCACTGCGGAGATCGCTAGCGGAATGGCTACCTCCGCGACGAGTGCGATTAGGAACAGCACAAGGGCAAGAACTCCGGCGATGCCCAACGTCAACCACGCCCCGACGCCGAGGGTCCGGAACCAAGTCGGCGTCTCGAAACCCGCGATCCCGCGCTGCGCCGCGGCTGCGACCCCCCGATGGGTCGAGGCCCCCTCGTCAGCTCCCGTCACGTGAGCTCCTCGCCGGCAAGTAGTCAGGAGCGTCGAGTCTGACATACGGGTGTGGCGAAATCGGGACGAAACCGCAAGCGCCCTCGCATCCCACATGGCCGAAGGTCCTCGGCCGCTCGCGAATGGCCGCCGGCGACTGCGATGCTGCTTGGCATGGATCAGGTACTCGCTCAACTGATCCCGGTGGCGGCCGCGGCGGCGCTGAGCACGGTGCCCATCACCGCCACGATTTTCATCCTGCTCTCGGAGAGACGGGGCGCAGCCGCGCTCCCGTTCCTCTCAGGGTGCGTGCTCGGAACGGCGGCCGGGGTCACTCTTGCCACGCTCGCGACGCAGGCGCTTCCCGGCCGACCACGAAGGTTGGACTCGTTGATCGGCTCTCTCGAGATCCTGGTCGGCAGCGCCCTTGTCGCAATGGGGCTGTTCACCCTGGTTCGGCACGCGCGCACATCGCCCATCCAACGGCCGGGCTGGATCGAGAGCATCGGCTCCTTCGGCCCACTCCCCGCCTTCGGCATAGGGCTGGCGCTCAACGTCCGACCAAAGGCGTTGCTGTTGTTCGCCGCTGCGAGCCTGGCGATCAGCAGTGCTCGCCTGAGCGTCGACGACAGCCTGATCATGATCGCCGTCTACACCGCGATCGCCACCTCGACCGTGGTGGTGCCTACCCTGGCAACCGTCCTCTTTCCCACCCGCATGGAGCCGCGACTGGTCGTGGCACGGGACTGGGTCAGCGCCCACGGGCCGGCTGTCACCGGCGTCGCCATGATCCTCATCGGGGTCGTCGTCACCGGCGCAGGGATCCGCGGTTGACGAGTGGGGCCGTTGTTCCCCGGGCAGCTCGCAGTTTCCCGTCACCGGCAAGGCTGCCAACCCAGATTTGGGGCGGCTCTCTGTCACTGGCAGCGGTAGGACGAAGCTCCATCATCGGGGCGCCTCATACGAATGCGAACGTGGCTCACACCGTGCGGTTGTGCGGCGGGTCAAACTCGAACTCGTCGACCGAGTCTCACCCAGCGCCGCGCCTCGTTGGAGCTGACCGCGATGAGAATGAGGACAGTGATCGCCGCGTTCGCTAACACGAGGAACTTGACCTCAGCGACGGCACTGAGGTCGATCAGCTGCGTGACCGCCTCCACGGTGCATGCGACCATGAGGGCGGTCCTTGCCCAGGCATGGTGAGCGAGCATGAACACCCACAGGCCAATAAGGAACAAGGCACCGACGCCCATCACCGTCAGCTCGAGGGTCGACGCGTGAGCCGGGGGGCTATCCCCCCCGAGGATCGCAAGAAAAACAGCGATCAGTGCTATCGCGGCCTTGGCCATGCTCATCACCCCGGCGGCGAGGAGGCTCGGCGGCGGCACCCGGTGGGACACCGCACGCGACAACGCATCGGTCGCGGGCTCCACCTGGTCCGGCTCCTGCGCATGGACGCTGGTCAGGTCCAGAATCGGCAGGCTACCGTCGGTGCGCAGGACGTCGCCTCCGCCGTTGCGAGTGGTGAAGGCGTTGGAATACTCCTTGATGACGCGCAGGGAAGCCTTCGGCTCGACGTACAAGACCGTGTTGATGACGTAGTCGCGCTCGATGTCGATGTCGGCGTCCACGCGGTGCGTCACCTGGAGGGTGAACAGGGAAATGCCCACTGCCCTGTCATACGTCGCAGCGGCCAACCACCCCACCTGGAACCCCCCGGGCAGCTTCCAGCCGTCAGGGACCGGCCAGAAACGCACGTGGTGGCGTTGGGAGGCGTTGCCGTCCACCTCCTGCTGATAGGCGAAAGCCTGCCGCTGCCCGAAGAGGAACAATGAGGAGACCGGAGCCTCAGGGTAGGGACGGCGAAGCACCGAC
>NZ_DASSCL010000154.1:0-8244 GCF_035697785.1 Nocardioides sp. | reverse complement strand
GTGTGCGAGTGACCGAGGACGTACCACCGGCCGTGACGCACCACGACCGCCCACGGCTCCACGTCGAGCTGCCACACCGAGCCGGCCTCCGTGCGGTAGCGAAGAAGCACCCGCCGGTGCTCCGAGAACGCCCGGACGATGTCGTTGGTGGTGGTGGGGTCGGGACGCGCGGCGCCACGGTCCGGCGCCGGGGCGATGGCCCGCCGCACCGCCTCGGCCTGCGCGGCCACCGGCGCCGGCAGCGCCTGCACGATCTTGCCGAGCGCGCTGCCGACCGGGTCGGCGGCGTCGTCGGGGTCGTGGTGGCCGTCGAGCACCGCCATCACCAGGCCGAGGGCCTCGGGGGTGGTGAACATCAGCGGGGGCAGCCGGGCCCCGCGACCGACCCGGTAGCCGCCGTACGGCCCCCGGACGGACTCGACCGGGATGCCCGCCTCACGCAGCACCGACACGTAGCGACGGGCCGCACGTCCAGAGACCCCGAGCAGCTCGCCGAGACGGTCGGCCGTCATTCCCGGGCGGTCCTGGAGCAGCTGCAGGGACCGCAGGGCGCGCGCGGTCGGGTTCGCCTCGTCCACCCCGTCAGGGTCGCACAGGAAGCGGACGCGATCCGTCCGCAACCGCCTCTATGCTGCCGGGATGACAACCACGGACACGCCCTGGGAGCCACCCCTGGCCGGCAGCGAGATCGACCATCTCGTCGGTGCGCTCGAGCGGCTGCGCGCCACATTCCGCTGGAAGGCCGACGGGCTCGACGCCGCGGGGCTGCAGACCCGCATCGGCAGCTCGGCGCTCACCCTCGGTGGCCTGCTCAAGCACCTGGCGGTCGTCGAGGACCACACCTTCACCGAGAAGCTCACCGGCGACCCGATCGGCTCACCGTGGGACGAGACCGGCTGGGACGGCACCGGCGACTGGGACTTCACCTCCGCCGCCGAGGACACCCCCGAGCAGCTGTACGACGGGTGGGACGCCGCGGTGGAGCGGTCCCGCGCCCGGCTCGGAGCCGCCCTCGCCGAAGGCGGGCTCGACCGGCCGGTGCACGCGTCGGACGACGCGGGTCACCACGCCAACCTGCGTCGGCTGGTCTGCGACCTGGTCGAGGAGTACGGTCGGCACACCGGCCACGCCGACCTGCTCCGAGAGGCGGTCGACGGACGGGTCGGCGAGGACCCGCCGCCCGGCTGGCGCCCCTGACCGCGCCGGCCGCCGTCCGCAGGACCCGCCCGGACTCAGGCGGCGCTGCGGACCCCCGGTCTCGTCTTCGGCCAGATGTCGCGGAAGGCGATGGCCGCGCGCAGACCGCCGATCACGACGGTGGCGGCCGCGAGGCCGCCGAGGATCAGCCCCAGCTCCTCGCCCGTGAGCCCGGTGCCGTCGGAGACGGCACGGGTGATGTTCCGGGTCCCGATGTTGACTCCCATGGTGCAGCTCCCGACGGACCGCGCCCCCAGTCACGCTCCGGATAGCTCGATGCTTGGTCGGTCAGCCTCCCCCGCCGGCCGCACCTGGCGGATCCCCCCGAAAGGATGATCCGCACGTCCGGGCGTGAGGACACTCTCGGAGCATGATCCGTCTACTGGGTGACATGCCGGCCGGAGTGCTGGGGCTCGAAGCCGTCGACGACGTGGAGAAGGAGGACTACGAGGACGTCATAGTGCCCGCCGTCAACGAGGCGATCGCCCGGCACGGCAAGGTGCGTCTGGTGTACGTCCTAGGTCACGACTTCGACGAGTACGAGGGTGAGGCGGTCTGGGAGGACCTCAAGCTCGGCGCGCGGAACCCGACCGCGTTCGAGCGCATCGCCGTCGTCACCGACGCCCGCTGGGTCGGTCCCGCGATCAAGGTCTTCAGCGTCCTGTGGCCGGGTCAGGCGCGCGCCTTCCCGCTCGACGACCTCGAGTCCGCGAAGGCGTGGGCGGCCTCGGACCAGGCGGGGCAACCGGCTGGTTAGCCCAGCATCTCGGTCACGGCGATCCGCGCCGCGGACGGGCAGCCCTTGGTGAACCCGAAGAACGGCCCGAAGTCGCGGGTCGAGGCGAAGCCGGTCATGTACAGCCCGGGCAGCGAGGTCTCGAAGCCCGCGGTGAGGTCCGGAAAGCCGTCGGTCACCGTCACCCGGTCCCGCACGCCGGCGAGGTAGGGCACCCGGGCCACGTCGGCCTTGTAGCCCGAGGCGAACACGACGTGGTCGGCCCTCAACGTCTCGCCATCCGACAGGGTGAGCAGCAGCTCCTGCTCCCCCGCCGTCACCCCGGTCACGGCGCACCTCGGGTGCCGCGTCACCACCTCGGGAGCGATGCGCGGGACCAGCCACGGTTCCAGCGTGAGTCGCCCGACCCGCCAGAACTCACCGGCGATCGCCTCTCGCTGCTCCGCGCGCAGACCTCGCCACCAGCCACGGTGCGACATCGTCTGGTCGACGTACTCGTCGACGAACGCCCAGCTGACCTCGGCGAACTGCGGGACGTCATGTCGGTGCACCACGTCCACGTGGCCGACGCCGTGGTCGCACAGCAGCGCCGCCCACTCGTACGCGCTCTGACGTCCGCCCACGATGACGACCCGGGCGCCGCCGAGCTCGTCAAAGCTGACCAGCTCACTGGTGTGCGCACGACTCGCCTCCGGTACGTCGGCGTACCACGCGGGCAGGTTGACGAAGTGGTGGATGCCGGGGGCCGCGAGCACCTTCTCGGCGGTGATCGTGGACCCGTCCTCCATCGTGGCCACGAAACGCCCGTTCGGCTGGGCGAGGTCGGCCACCAGACGCTCGTCGACCTCCAGACCCTTGCGTTCCCGGAACCACTCGGTGTGGTCGAGGAAGACTCCGATCGGGATGGGCGCGAAGTCCTCGGGACGCAGGCCGCGGTCCTCGAAGAAGGCCTCGAACGTGTGCTCGCCGCTCGCGTCGAGATGCCAGTCCGGACCTGACCGCAGGTACATCCCCGCCGGCATCTGCTCCCGCCAGAAGGACATCGGACAGCCGACCATGTGGGTGCCGATGCCGTTGTCGCGTGCGAAGGCGGCCGCGGCGTAGGCGTACGGGCCGGCGCCGATCACCAGCAGGTCGGTCCGAAGCGTCATGGCATCCCCAGACAGGCTGTCCCAGGCTCTGACGCTACCGCGGGACCGCCGAAACGGTGCTCGCGGCCACGCGGTGCCTACGCGCGACCAGCACGGAGTCTCGCAGGGTTCGCCGGTGTCCGTGCGGGCCGTCGCCGTGCTCCCGGGACCGGACCTCGGCCACCTCGACCGTCCAGTCGCGCGCGTCCAGCGCGGCGGCGAGCGCCTCCACCGGGGTATCGGCATGCGGGTGCTCGTCACCCGGGCCGTGGTCCACCACCAGGAGCACCCCACCGGGCACCACGGCCGTCGCGAGCCGTTGCACGAGAGCCTCCGCAGGGCCGCCTGGATGCACGTAGTGAGCGGTCACGAGGTCGAACCGCGCCTGCGGCGGCTCCCACGTGGTCAGGTCCGCCTCCAGCAGGTCGATGCGCTCGGCCGCCTCGTCACCGAGCCCCTCGGCGTGCTGCCGCGCGCGGCCCAACGCCGTGGCCGAGACATCGACGCCGGTCACCCGCCAGCCGCTCTCGGCGAGCCACAGCACACTGCCACCCTCGCCGCAGCCGGCGTCGAGGGCAGTCCCCGGGGACAGGCCTGCCACCTGGCGCACCAGGTGGGGGTTGGGCTCCGAGTGGTGGTGGCCGGCGTGGTCGGCGTACCTGGACTCCCAGTACGCCGCGTCGAACTGCTCAGGCATCCGCTCCCCCGACCTCGACGGCGTGGAGGGCGCGGTGGACCGCCACCGCCTCGCGGGTCTCCGCCTCCACCAGGTCGGCGTTGATCTGCGCGGCGGCCGCCGCACCTGCGGCAGCGGCGGCGCCGACCTGGGCGCTCAGGTCCGTGACGTTGCCGGCCGCCCAGACTCCGGGGACGTTCGTGCTCCCGGTCGGGTCGGTCGGGAGGTGCTCCCCGACCCCGGCGGGATGCTCCACGGTGCGCAGTCCGAGGTCGTCGAGGAAGCCCGCACGCGCGACCATTCGCGTGGCCACGACGACCGCATCGGCCCCGACCAGCGTGCCGTCGAGCAGCCTGAGGCCGGTGAGACGGTCGTCCCGCACCTCCACGGCGGCCACCAGGCCGTCGACCAGGCGGATCCCCCGCGCGACGAGCTGCTCGGCCTCCTCGGCGTCCGGCGGCACGGTGTGACTGACGTAGGTGACATCGGCACTCCACTGGCGGAACAGCCTGGCCTGGTGCACCGACATCGGTCCGCTGCCGAGCACGACGATGGCCCGGTCGCGGACCTCCCAGCCGTGGCAGTACGGGCAGTGCAGGACCTCGTGACCCCAGCGCTCGGCCAGGCCCGGGACGGCCGGGAGCTCGTCGACGAGGCCAGCCGTCACCAGCAGGCGACCGGCGCTGACCGTTCGCCCGTCGGCCAGCGTGACGACGAAGCCGTCCCCGTCGCCGCTCGCTCTCGCCACCTCGCCGTCGACGACCTGGCCGCCGTAACGTCGTACCTCGTCGCGGCCCCGCGTCAGCAGCTCGGCCGGGGGTACGCCGTCGTGACCCAGGAGCCCGTGCACCCCGTCGGCCGGAGCGTTGCGCGGTCGCCCGGCGTCGACGACCAGCACCGTGCGGCGGGCCCGGGCCAGCACCAGGGCACCGTTCAGGCCGGCGGCACCTCCACCGATCACCACGACGTCGTACCTGTCCCGCAGCTCTGCGGTCAACACGACCACCTCCTCTGCCGTCGATAGTGCGGCAGTCTTGCGGTTCAAGCAACTGGCTTTGCCGTTATGGCAAACTGGGTCCATGAACGACGAGCTCCAGGACACCCTGGCCACCGTGGGCCCACGGCTGAGCGCGCTGCGCCATGAGCGTGACCTCACCCTGACCGCTCTTGCGGCGGAGACAGGCGTCTCGGTCAGCACGCTGTCCCGTCTGGAGTCCGGCGAACGTCGACCGACCCTGGAGCTGCTGCTGCCGCTGGCCAAGGCCTACGGCGTCACCCTCGACGAGCTCGTCGACGCCCCACCGACCGGGGACCCCCGCGTCCACCTGCGGCCGCTCACCCGGCCCGGCATGACGATGATCCCGCTGACCCGGCGGGCCGGCGGCATCCAGGCCTACAAGCTCGTCCTTCCTGCCGGCAGCGGACGCAAGGACCCCGAGCCGCAGACACATGAGGGCTACGAATGGCTGTACGTGCTGAACGGCCGGCTGCGGGTCGTCCTCGCCGAGCACGACCTGGTGCTGGCACCCGGCGAGGCCGCCGAGTTCGACACCCGCACGCCCCACTGGTTCGGGGCCGCCGACGACGACCCGGTCGAGTTCATCAGCCTGTTCGGCCAGCAGGGGGAACGGGCGCACCTGCGGGCCCGCCCGAAGAGACGGGACTGACCCTGCGCCGGGGGTGTGAGCCCCGTTGTTTCCGCTGGGTCAGACCAGCGACGCGGCTCGGCTCCCGGTCTCGCGCCGGAGCGACCGAGCCAGCTCGTTGAAGAAGCAGCCGGTGAAGTGGCTGCCGGCCACCGTCAGGGTGGCCGTGCCCAGTCGCGAGACGAAGCCGCGGACCGTCGCGTCGGCGTGGTAGCGCAGGGCGCTCGTCCCGGGCCGCGAGCCTGCCGACAGGGTGACGTGCAGGTCCACGTCCAGGCGACCACAGCGTCCTCGCGCCGCGACGCGGACCCGGATCGCGGACCCCGGCCGCACGTCCTCGACGGAGAAGGTCCCCCGGTAGACATCCGCCACCGGCCCGACGCGTGCGGCCAGGCTGGCGGCGTACAGGCCGGTCTCGAGCGGCACGAGCTCCTCGCAGCCGGGGATGACCGAGCACAGCACCTCGCGGTCGTGCAGGGCGTCCGACACCCGCCCGACCGGTGCGGGAACCTCCCGCTCGCCGCTGAACCGCATGGTCCCCCCTCGTGACTTCGTCGTGGTGAGTGCGAGGAGATTCGGGCGGCGGCCCTGATACATCCGGCGCGGCCCTACTCGAGGTAGGGGTCCGCCCACGCGCTGATGATGCGGCCGGCGCGCTGCGCCTGGTTGCTCCCGGTGAGCAGGTGGTCGGCCCCCTCGAGGGACACGAAGCTCCGGGGATGCCGCGCAGCCCTGAAGATCTGGCTGGCGTTGGCGATGCCCACGGTGTTGTCGGTGGGCGCGTGCATGACGAGAAGGGCCCGACGGAGCCGGTGGATCCGCTCCCGGAGGTCCGCCGCGCGCACGTCCTCGATGAAGTGGCGTCGTAGCGTCAGTGCCTTGCCCCCGATGAGGAACGGCGCCTCCCCGTCGCTGAGGATGCGTCCGACGAGGGCGTCGTAGTTGTGCTCGACGTGGGCCGGCTCATACGGCGCGCCGATGCTCGCGACGGCGCGGACGTCCTCGACGAGGTGCGCGGCGGCGATGACCGCGGAGCCGCCGAACGAGTGCCCGACCAGCAGCCGGACGGGTCGTCCGGTTCCTTCCATGAACCTGACTGCCTCCGCCGTGTCCTCGACCTTGTGGGAGAACGACCCGTCGCCCCAGTCCCCCTCCGAGTCGCCGAGGCCCAGGTTGTCGAAGCGCAGCATCCCGATGCCCTCGCTCGCCAGCTGCTTGCAGATGCGGCTCGCCGCGGGCGAGTCCTTGCCGAGCGTGAACCCGTGGGCGAAGACGCCCCAGCCGCGCGGAGCTCCCTCCGGAGGGTCGATCAGGCCCGCCAGGCGCGGTCCGCTCGAGCTCCGGAAGGACACCCGCTCGGCCACGCGAGTCATCGTGTCAGAACCGGCGCCGACGTCTCCACGGTCCGGGTATCACCAGGTGCGCGCCCACAGACAGAAGTCCGAGCCGCGCAGCTGCTTCAGCGCCCCCTCGGTGAGCGGCGCGGAGGCGTCGGTGACGACGTAGGCCAGCTCGCCGCGCGTCGAGAGGTGCTGCCCGGTGACGTTGTCGCCATCGGCGGCGAACAGCGCGTTCAGCTCCGCCAGCGCGCCCGGGACGTTGCTGTGCAGGAAACCGAGGCGATGCCCGGAGACCAGTGGCGGCGTGACCACCTCGGGGAGGTTCACCGAGAGTGCCGTGCTCCCCTCGAGCGCGAAGCCCGCGAGCTTCCCCGCCACGAACCAGCCGATCTCCGCCTGCGCCTCCTGCGTCGACCCGCCCACGTGGGGCGTCAGGATCACGTTGTCGACGCCGCGCAGCACCGACTCGAACGCGTCGCCCTGCGCCTTGGGCTCGACCGGGAAGACATCCAGCGCGGCGCCCGCGATGTGCCCCGAGAGCAGGTGGTCGCGCAGGGAGACGTCGTCGACCACCATCCCCCGGGAGGCGTTGATGAACATGGCCCGCGGACGCATCGCCGCGAACTGCTCGGCGCCGAAGAAGCCGGCGTTGCCCGGCCGCCCGTCGACGTGGAGGCTGACCACGTCGGCGACCGCGAGCAGCTCCTCGAGCGAGGACATGCGGCGCGCGTTCCCGTGCGCAGGCCGATCGGCGGTGTCGTAGAAGACCACCCGCATTCCGATCGCCTCGGCGAGGTTGGACAGCTGGGTGCCGATGTTGCCGTAGCCGACGATCCCCAACGTCCGGCCGCGGACCTCGTGGCTGCCACGCGCCGACTTGTCCCACACCCCGTCGTGCATGCGTTGGATCTTCTCCGGCAGTCTCCGGGCCAACGCGATGATCTCGCCGATCACGAGCTCCACGACGCTGCGGGTGTTGGAGTACGGCGCGTTGAAGACGCCGATGCCGCGGACCGCGGCCGCGGCGAGGTCGACCTGGTTCGTGCCGATGCAGAAGCACCCGATCGCCTCGAGGTCCGGTGCTGCCGCGAGGACCCGCTCCGTGACGTTGGTGTTGGAGCGGATCCCGAGCAGCCGGACCCCGGGCAGCGCGTCGACGAGCTCCGACTCGGTCAGCGCTCCGGCCCGGACCTCCACCTCGAAGCCGCGCTCCCGGAGGAGCTCGGCGGCGGCCGGATGGATGCTCTCGAGCAACAGGGCCTTCATGGCGCCACGGTATGTGCTGCGACTAGAGGTCGCGCTCGTAGGCCAGCATCAGCGGGCCGCCCTCCCCCTCCGTGCGACGGAACCCGGCCGCCTCGTAGAGACGCTGGGCGAGCCGGTCGTCCTCGCTCGTGACCAGGAACGCGTAGTCGGCACCCTGCTCCTTCGCGACCCGGACGACCTCGGTGATGAGCTCCCGCCCGTAGCCCTGGCCCCGGCGGTCGGGTACGACGTACAGCTCGGCCAGGTAGGCCTC
>NZ_DASSCL010000153.1:0-47769 GCF_035697785.1 Nocardioides sp. | reverse complement strand
GTTCGGCGACTGGGCCAGCTCCGACGTCACCCTCACGCTGACCGGGCAGGACGAGAACGGCGGCTCCGGGCTGAAGGAGATCCGGTACACCACCGACGGGTCGACCCCGACCGCCGGCCACGGCCAGGTCTACGACCCGGCCGACCGGCCGGTGATCTCCACCGAGGGCACGACCACCGTGCGGTACGTCGCGGTCGACAACGCCGGCAACGTCGAGGCGCCGGTCAACACCGCAGTTGTGAGGCTCGACAAGACCGTCCCGGTGATCACCGACGACTCGGTGGCGAACCCGCCGAGCGGCGAAGCCGGGACGAACGGCTGGTACACCAGCGACGTCGTCGTGACGTTCCGGGCGGCCGACGGGCTGTCCGGGTTCACCGGCAAGCCCGACCCGCACACGTTCACCGCCACCACCAGTGGTGAAGGGAACGCGGTCACGGTCGCCTCCGGCACGGTCGCCGACGTCGCCGGCAACCTCGGCACCAGTGTCGACAGCGCCCCGGTGCAGGTCGACCTGACCGACCCCGGCGTCAACTGTGCGGCCGCGCCGACGTTCGTCCTCGGCTCCACCGGGCAGCAGGTCTCCGCCACGGTCACTGACGACACGTCCGGACCGGCCGCGGCGACGGTGACCGCCGATGCCGACACCAGCTCGGTCGGCACGCACAACGCCACCGTGACCGGGCACGACAACGCCGGCCGGTCCACCCAGGCGACCTGCTCCTACCGCGTCGTCTACGACTGGTCCGGGTTCTTCAAGCCGATCGACAACCTGCCCGTGCTGAACTCGGTCAAGGCCGGCTCCGCCGTCCCGGTGAAGTTCAGCCTCGGCGGCGACCAGGGTCTCGACGTGATGGCGACCGGCTACCCCAGGTCCACGGTCATCAGCTGCGACTCCACCGCGGACACCGACGCCGTCGAGCAGACCGTCACCGCCGGCTCGAGCAGCCTCTCCTACGACCCGGCGACCGGCCAGTACAACTACGTGTGGAAGACCGACAAGGTATGGGCCGGCACCTGCCGGCAACTCGTCGTCCAGCTCGATGACGGCACCTACCACCGCGCCAACTTCAAGCTGCTGAAGTAGGCCGCCAGGCAGGCGGCAGGCCCCGCGCCGGTGCGCCGGCGCGGGGGCTGTGTTGTCAGGAGCGGGCGGGATCGTCCTCGGGCAGGTAGTCGCACGCCCAGTCCGCCCGCTTCCAGTCCGGGACCGGGGTCGCGCGGCCCGGTCGGGGCACGAACTTCGAGCGGCGGACCAGCTGGTACCGGTGGATGTACCGCGGACAGTTCGGGAACACCTGGGTGACGTGCACGCGGACCACGAACTGGGCGCCCTCGTAGTCGGAGAGCAGGGGATCGTCCAGGTGCACGACGGCCCGCCCCTGCACGCGCAGCCGGTTGCCCTTGACGAAGTCGATGAACAGCAGCCCGACCTCGGGGTTGGCGGCGATGTTGCCCATCGAGAGGTACATGCCGTTCCCGTCGTAGTTGGGGAACGCCAGCGTCCGTTCGTCCACCACCGTGACGAATCCCGGGTCGCCACCCTTGTACGAGCAGGTCGGCCTCCCGTCCTCGTCGGCAGTGGCGAGGAAGAACATGTCCCGAGCCTCGATGAAGGAGGCGGCGTCGGGGCCGACGAAGTCGGTCACCAGCACGTCGTCGATCCGGTCGGCGATGCGCCGGGTGTCGAACAGGTCCTGCAGGGCGCGACTGTGGTGATGGAACATGACCTCAGAGTCCGCCGACACCTCACGTGTCGCAAGGGGCGGCACCCGCCTGAGCACGGTCTTTACGCTGTCCTGACGCCCGCGTGGAAGCCTTTGATCGCGGGGGGTAGGTCCGACCATGCAGGTGTCACGGCGAGGTGCGATCCAGCTCGGGGGCCTCGGGGTGCTCGCGGTAGGTGGACTGTCGGTGCCCTGGAGCGGCGCCGTGCTCTCCGAGTCGGCCAGCGAGCTGGACCAGAACCTGCTCCCGACGCCGTACCAGCGTCCCTTCGCCGTCCCACCGGTCCTGCTGCCCCGAGAGACGGGCCAGGACGAGTTCGGCAGGTACGCGACCTTCGTCATCAACGAGCAGGCGGCGACGGCGCAGGTGCTGCCGTCCGGCCAGCTGCTGCGGGGCTTCGGCTACGACGGCACGATCCCCGGACCCACCATCCACGTCGAACGGGGCACCCGCGTCGTCGCCAAGCTGCGCAACCGCCTGCCGCTGGTGCACCCGCAGTTCGGGCACCGCTTCGACACCTCGACCCATCTGCACGGGAACCCGTCGCTCCCCGAGTACGACGGCTACGCCAGCGACCTGACGGGCCCCGGCAGCAGCAAGGTCTACCAGTGGCCGACCGAGCAGACCGGCGCCCGGACGCTCTGGTACCACGACCACGCGGTCCACCGCACGGCCGAGAACGTCTACTCCGGGCTGGCGGGACAGTTCCACGTGCACTCGCCGGTCGAACGCGCCCTGTTGCCGACGCAGTCGCCCTACGACGTACCGCTCATCGTCTCCGACGTGATGTTCGCGGGGGACGGCAGCCTCGGCTTCGACACCCGTGACGACTCGGGTCTGTGGGGGGACGTCATCCTGGTGAACGGCGTGCCGTGGCCGGTGATGCCGGTGCGACGGCGGGTCTACCGGTTCCGGATGCTCGACGCGTCGCTCTCCCGCTCCTACCGGCCGACACTGTTCCCGGCCGGCATCGTGCACATGGTCGCCACCGACGGCGGCCTGATGCCGCGCTCGCAGGCGGTGACCTCCTGGAGACACGGATCGGCGGAGCGCTACGAGTTCCTGATCGACTTCTCCCAGTACCCGGCAGGCACCCGGGTCGAGCTGCGGAACCTGAGCAACGAGAACAACCGCGACTTCGACCACACCGACAAGATCCTGGCGTTCGACGTCACCGACCAGCCGGTGGACACCTCCGACCCCACCTGGAACGTCATCCCGGACACGCTGTTCCGCTCCGACGTCATGGACCTCACGCCGGACATGGCGGTCAGGCATCGCCTCCTGGCGTTCGAGCGGGAAGGCGGCGAGTGGACCATCAACGGGCGGACCTGGGACGACGTCATCGACAGCGGCTTCCGTGAGGTGGTGGGCAACCCGGGCCTGGGCGACGTCGAGGTCTGGACCTACGAGAACGGCAGCGGCGGCTGGTTCCACCCGGTGCACATGCACCTGGTCGACCAGAAGATCCTGTCCCGCAACGGGAACCCGCCGTTCGACTACGAGGCCGGGCCCAAGGACACCATCTACGTGGGCGAGAACGAGACCGTCGACATCATCATGCGCTTCGGCCCGCATCGCGGCCGCTACATGATCCACTGCCACAACCTGCCGCACGAGGACCACGACATGATGGTCCAGTTCAGCGTCGGCCTCGCCGCCGACGCGGTGGACCCGCACGACCCGATCGGCGCAGACCCGGCCAGCCGGGACGACGACGACGACCGCGGCCGGTCGCCCGACCCGTGGCCGCCGGGGGTGCCACGGCGTCCGAGCCCGGGCAACTCCGGACCTGGCTCCGGCAGCTCGGGCCCGGGCTCCGGCGGATCGGGCGGTTCCGGGAGCTCTAATGACGACGAGCGGCCGAAGAAGCGCCGGAACAAGAAGCCCAAGAAGAAGCCCGGCAAGAAGGGCAAGGGTCCGAAGGGCAAGGGTCCGAAGGGCAAGGGTCCGAAGGGGAAGAAGGGCAAAGGACCCAGGGGCAAGGGCGGCCGGCCGCCGCGCCGCCCACGTCGCCGTTGACCCCAGGGGATACTCGGGGCCATGGCCGGCTGCTGCGACCCTCGTGGATGCGACGAGATGTTCGGTACGGGGTTCGCGCGCCGCACGGCCAAGCGGTACCGCCGGCGCGGACTCGACCGGGCGGCTGAGCACATCGTCGACTTCGTGGCCGGTGACGGGCTCGCGGGCGCGTCGGTGCTCGAGATCGGTGGCGGGGTCGGTGAGCTGGGCCTCGAGCTGCTTCGCCGGGGTGCCGCCACCGCCACCACGCTCGAGCTGTCGCCGGCGTACGACGACGAGGCCGACCGGCTCGCCCGCGAGGCCGGTGTCGCCGACCGGGCCCGTCGGCGGATCGTGGACATCGCGGCCACGCCCGACGAGGTGGAGGCGGCCGACATCGTGATGATGCACCGCGTCGTGTGCTGCTACCCCGACTACCGGCGCCTGCTTGCCGCCGCCGCCGACCACTGCCGCGGCCGGCTCGCGTTCAGTCGACCACCCCGCAACCTGGTCAGCCGGAGCCTGCTCGGGACGCAGAACGCCGCGTTCGCGCTGATCGGCAAGGAGTACCGCGCCTTCGTGCATCCACCGGCGGCGATGCTCGAGGTGCTCGCCGACCGTGGGTTGCGGCACGTGAAGACCTATCCCGGACGCGTGTGGCCGGTGGAGGGCCTGGCCCGCTGAACCCTCAGGGTCTCCGGAAGCGCTCCGCCACGCGTCGGGCCAGTGCCCGGGCTCGGGACCGGGTCCGTCCGGTGCTGCGAGCCTGAAGCTCGCGAACCTCGGCGCGCAGCGCGGCAACCTCCTTGGTGAGCACGGCGACCGCGTCGATCGCGAGGTCGCGGGAGGCCCGTGGTGTGACCCGGTGGTCGGCGGCCGCACCACCGGACACGAGGTGCGGTCTCAGGTCGGCGAGGTCGCCGGCCACATCGTAGCCGGCCGCCTCGATCCGGCGTACCCACTCCGCGGTGATCTCCTCCAGCCGTGGCACGAGCGACTCCGGCGTGCTCACCCGCTCGGACCCGTCGGAGCGCAGCGCCTCGTTGACCAGGACCTGCTTGACGGTACGACGCAGGTGGGGCGGGGCGTCGCCCTTGCGGAGCCTCCGGTTCACCCGGGCCAGGACGTCGACGGCGGTGACGCCGAGCGAGGTGTTGGCGCCCACCTCGGGGATGGTCGCTGACGACGGGTCGACCCCGACGACGGAGCAGAACCGCTGCCAGAGCAGGTCCCTCGGCGCTCCGGGCGGAGGGCAGGTGACCAGGTGCACCCGCTCGGGTGAGAGGTGCCGACCCCAGCGGTCGAGGATGTCCGCGAGGTCCTGGTGCCGCCAGAACTTGGTGGCGTGGGTGTGCGACCGGTCGGCGTCGAGCACGCGGGAGAGGAACTCGTCGAAGCGCAGCCCGCGGCCGTGCTTCACGCCCTCCTGCCACTCCGCGGGCAGCTGGCGGGCGAGGTCCCGCGCGGTCACGATGACGTGCACCTCGAGCCCGTCGAGATGCGCGAGTGCCGCGGGCACGTCGGCGGCCTTCACGTTGCTGAACAGCTCGTTGCTGAACACCGAGGTGCCGCCGCGCCGACGAGCCTGCTCGCAGAGGCCGCGCCAGCTGCCCCGCACGCGCTGCTGGGGCACGCCCCACCCGGGGTGGTTGCCGGTCAGCTCCAGGGCGGCGTGGAAGAGGCCACGATGCTGCTGGGTGGGGTACCAGACGCCCCGCTCGGCGAGCCGGTCGGCGTTGGCGCGAAGCGTCGCCTGCAGGAACGACGTACCGCTCTTGGGGACGCCGACGTGCAGGAAGACGCGTGCCCCCGGCTCGCTGCTCATGCGCCGAGGATAGAAGGCGCCTTCCTTGCCGGGGCGACACGGGGGACACGCAAGACCACCGACTTAGTTGACTTAGGCGGACTTGGCCGTTTAGCGTAGTGAACTACTCAAGAAACAAAGTCAGTAGACAAAAGCGGAACACTGTCCGTTCCGCGTTCGAAAGGGTGCAACCTTCATGCGTAGTCTCCTCGTGCTCGGCTTGGTGGGCTTCATGGCCCAGCTCGTCGACGGATCGCTCGGCATGGCCTACGGCGTGACCTCGTCCACACTGCTGCTGGCCACCGGTGTCGCTCCGGCGGCAGCGTCGGCGGCCGTCCACTTCTCCGAGATCGGCACCACGTTGGTGTCCGGCATCGCCCACCACCGTCTCGGCAACGTCGACTGGCGCACCGTCTCGATCATCGCCGTCCCCGGCGGCATCGGCGCGTTCGCCGGTGCGACGTTCCTGTCCAACATCGACGGAGACACCGCCAAGCCCTGGGTTGCCGGGCTGCTGCTCGCCCTGGGTGTCTACGTGCTCTACCGCTTCCTTCGCCTCGGCGGCCGGCGCATCCAGTTCCGCGGCCGGGTGCCCGCCCCGTTCCTGGTGCCGCTCGGCGCCGTGGCCGGCCTCATGGACGCGATCGGCGGCGGTGGCTGGGGCCCCGTGGGCACGCCGACCCTGCTGGCCTCGGGCCGCATGGAGCCGCGCAAGGTGATCGGCTCGATCGACACCTCCGAGTTCGTGGTCGCGATCGGCGGCTCGCTCGGCTTCATCCTGGCGCTCGGCAGCCAGGGCATCCCGTGGGACGTCGCCGCGGCCCTGCTCATCGGTGGCGTGATCGCCGCTCCGGTCGCCGCCTGGCTGGTCAGGCACCTGGCCGCCCGGGTCCTCGGCGTCGCCGCCGGTGGCCTGATCATCCTCACCAACAGCAAGACGATCCTCGAGTCCCTCGGCGCCACCGGCTCCATGGTGGCGGTCACCGCGGCCGCGCTCTTCGTCGCCTGGATCGTCCTCATCGTGTGGGCGGTCAAGCAGGAGCGCATCGCCCGCAGCCAGCCGGAGCAGGAGGCCGTGCCGGTCTGAGGCCCTGAGCGCGGGGTTCGGTGGTGCGCACCCGCCACCGGACCCCGTACCTACCAAGAGGTGCACACGTTCGGCCCCGGGACGCCCGCTCTCACGCAGCGGGGGCGCCCCGGGGCCGAGCGCACGCACGAGCGCGGCACGGCCGTGGGGCATTTTGTGTACTTGTCTGACAAACTTTGCCCATGCGCGTCTCCGCCAAGTCCGACTACGCCCTTCGAGCGCTCATCGAGCTGGCCGGGCGCGACGAGGGTGCCCCGGTCAGTGCCGAGGAGCTGGGGCGTCTCCAGGACATCCCGCACGGCTTCCTGCAGGCGATCCTCGCCGACCTGCGCCGTGCCGGCGTGGTGATGAGCCAGCGCGGACAGTCCGGTGGCTGGCGGATGGCCCGCGACCCGGCCACGGTCAGCGTGGCCGACGTGATCCGCGCGGTCGACGGTCCGCTGGTCAGCGTCTACGGCCTGCGCCCGGAGGCGGTCTCGTACAACGAGTCCGCCGATGTCCTCCAGCACGTCTGGATCGCCGCGCGCAGCAGCCTGCGTGACGTCTTCGAACACGTCTCGATCCGTGCGCTGGCCGACCACAAGCTGCCGCGGGCGGTCACGTCGCGGACCCAGTCCGAGGACGCCTGGCTGCCGCACTGACCGTTCGGTCTCGCGGTCACCGGGCGCCACCTAGGCTCTCTTCATGGTGGGCGAGGTGTTCCGGGCGGTGCTCGCCCTGATCATGTCCGCCGTGGTCGCGACGGCCGAGGCTCCGGTCGCGCGTCCCGAGGCCGCATCGCCGGGCCCCGGTCCGGTCGTCGGCGCCGACATCAGCTGGCCCAACTGCCCGCGCGGCATGGGGATCAGGTCGCGCCCCACGCTGGGCAAGCCGCTGCCTCGTCGTACCGCGCGCTTCGTCGTCATCGGCCTGACCAACGGACCGGCCTTCCACCCCAACCCGTGCCTCGACGCGCAGGTGGCCTACGCGCAGGACAGGAAGATGTGGGCCTCGGCGTACGCCGTCGCGACGTACCCGACCAGGAGCCAGCTCCGGGGCCTCGGCAACGACGGGCCCGCGGACCCGTCGAAGCGACGGGGTCGGCTGTTCAACACCGGGTACGCGCAGGCGAAGCTGAACGTGGACTGGATGCGGGAGGCCGGGCTGGACTCCCCGGCGGTCTGGGTCGACGTCGAGCCGGTGAGCCCGCCGGCGCCGTGGTCGAGCCGGCCACGGGAGAACAAGGCCGTGGTCGACGGCGTGCTGCGGGCCTATCGGGAGGACGGCCTCGACGTCGGGTTCTACTCGGTGGGGACACTGTGGCGCCAGATCATGGGAACGGTGAGGTACGGCATCCCCGAGTGGCGCAGCGCGGGGCCGACGAACCGCAAGCGGGCGCTCGCGATGTGCACGTCTGGCCGGTTCCAGGGCGGTCCCGCCGTGATCGGGCAGT
Source organism: Nocardioides sp. (assembly GCF_035697785.1). Classification (GTDB taxonomy): domain Bacteria; phylum Actinomycetota; class Actinomycetes; order Propionibacteriales; family Nocardioidaceae; genus Nocardioides_B. The sequence continues at coordinate 39,717 of NZ_DASSCL010000153.1, read as the reverse complement.
GGTGGGACGACGACCGCGACTACAACCTGCTCTGCCCCGGGACCCCGGCCGAGGACGTGCTCGCGCGCTGGTTCACCAACTACTGACAACGATTCGTCTGCGATCTATGGGGTGATTTGCCCGGGCGGATCGCAGACGAATCGTTGTTCAGGCCGGGTGGGCGGCGACCCAGTCGAGGAACGGCCGGGCCGCCCGCCAGTCCTCGCGCACCATGTCGACGAGCTCGGGGGAGTGGATGACCGGCGCGAAGCCGTACTTCTTCCCCAGGGTCAAGGACTTGTGCCGCAGCAGCCCGATCCGCGGGTGGTCTGCGTCGTACCCGCGCGGGCTGGTCTTCAGCGTCTCGCCACCGACCTCCCACCCGGCGCCGGTCAGCGCGGCGAGGATCCGCTCCAGCTCGGCACCTTCCCTGTCGTCGGCGATACCGGCCCGGATGGCCGCCAGCTGGGGGGCCTCGGCCGCGTAGAACCCCGCGCCGACGCGGACGCCCGGTGCCGCCACCTCGACGTACCACCCGGTCGCGGGGCCGCTGGCCACGAACGCACCCTGGTGGGTCTTGTACGGCGTCTTGTCCTTCGCGAACCGCACGTCGCGGTAGGGCCGGAACACCTTGGCCGGGCCGAACTCGTCCTCGAGAGCCGCGACCAGCGCGACCATCGGCACCTTCACGGCGGTGTCGTAGGTGTCCTTGTGGGCCGACCAGAACGACTTGGTGTTGTCCATCTCGAGGTCGTCGTAGAAGTCGAGCGCGGCGACCGGGAAGCCGGTGAACGAGGACATGGGGCCGACCGTATCCACCCGTCGGTGAGGCCGTCCGGGTGGCTTGCCCTGGGGAGCCGAGGCGTCTCGACGAGGGACCGTCGTACCTGGAGCGGATGACGAGACTCGAACTCGCGACATCGACCTTGGGAAGGTCGCGCTCTACCAACTGAGCTACATCCGCAGGGCGGCCGTGGCCGCCGCTCGCAGATAGTACCCGAGACGGCACACCCGCCGACCCGGACCTTGTAGGTTCTCCCTGTGCTTCTCTCCGACCGCGACATCCTGGCCGAGATCGACGCCAAGAGGGTCGCCCTCGACCCGTTCGAGCCCTCGATGGTGCAGCCGTCCAGCATCGACGTACGCCTCGACCGGTTCTTCCGTGTCTTCGAGAACCACAGGTACCCGCACATCGACCCCGCGGCCGACCAGCCCGACCTGACCCGCGAGGTGGAGCCGGACGGTGAGGAGCCGTTCATCCTGCACCCGGGCGAGTTCGTGCTCGGGTCGACGTACGAAGTGATCAGCCTGCCCGACGACGTCGCGGCCCGGCTCGAGGGCAAGTCGTCGCTGGGCCGGCTCGGGCTGCTCACGCACTCGACGGCCGGCTTCATCGACCCCGGCTTCTCCGGACACGTGACGCTGGAGCTGTCCAACGTGGCGACGCTGCCGATCAAGCTGTGGCCCGGCATGAAGATCGGCCAGCTGTGCTTCTTCCGGCTGTCGTCGCCCTCGGAGAACCCCTACGGCTCGGCGAAGTACGGCTCCCGCTACCAGGGCCAGCGTGGTCCGACCCCGTCGCGGTCGCACCAGAACTTCCACCGCACGTCGATCTGACGTCGCGTGGGGGGCGCGTGGGGTGGGGCGGATTACCACGGTCCCGTGGTAATTGGCCCCTTACCGGGGTGCGTTCACCACGGGGAGCGGGAGATTGCCTGGGGGACCGGTGCACGGGCCGCAGCGTCAACGGGGGATTACCACGGTCCCGTGGTAATTGACCCCTTACCCGGGAGAGTTCGCCACGGGGAGCGGCAAGCTCACTGGGGACCCAGTGAATTGGCCACCGCCCCACCCAGCGACACCAGCCTCGGGTAGCGCGGCGTGAGCCCGTCGCCGGAGGAGGTGCCGCGCAGGCGGCGCTGCACCCAGGGCGCGGCGTGGGCGCGGGCCCAGGCGAGGTCGGCGTCGCGGCGCTGGCGCCGGTCCATCACGGGGAGCGGGTCGAGCTCCGGCGGGGTGATGCCGTGCGGGACGTCGAGCACGTCGAGGACGATGGCCGCCATCCGCTCGTGACCGGCCGCGGACATGTGCATCCGGTCGATGTCCCACAGCCGCGGGTCCCGGTACTCCCGGCGCCGCCAGTAGTCCACGATCGTCGCCCCGTGCTCGTCGGCGGCCTCGCGGACCAGCTCGTTGTACGTCGCGACGCGGCCACGCAGGTGCCGGAACACCGGCGCGAAGCCGAGGTCGAAACCGGTGAAGACGAGCAGCCGCGCCCCGGTCGAGGCGAGCCGGCCGATCGCCTCGGCGTACCGCTCGACCAGTCCGTCGATGTCGACCTTGGGGCGCAGGATGTCGTTGGCGCCGGCGTAGATCGTCACCAGGTCCGGCTCCAGGGCGACGGCCGGCTCGATCTGCTCCGTGACGATCTGGTCGAGCTTGCGGCCGCGGATGGCGAGGTTGGCATAGCCGAAGTCGTCGCTCTGCGAGGCGAGCACCTCGGCGACCCGGTCGGCCCATCCCCGTACGCCGTTGGGACGGTCCGGGTCGTGGTCGCCGACGCCCTCGGTGAACGAGTCGCCCAGGGCGACGTACCGGTGGATGGTCATGCGGGCCATTCTCCCGGGCCGCCCTCGAGGACGCGGAAGGGCCCGTTGCCGGTGGTGGTGCGGCAACGGGCCCAGGGCCGGGGTGCGGTCGCGCGGGCCGCTGGCGAGCGGCTCAGGAGTCGAGTCGGTCGGCGAGCGCGTGCAGCCGGTTCGCCCAGCCGTGGCGGCCGCGGGGGCGGTGCCGGGTGGGCGGCTGCTGCCGCGCTCCGGTCGCGACGCGCTCGCGGATCTGCTGGTGGGCAACGGTGTCGAACATCGGGTTGAGGTCGAACATGATCTGCTCCCTTCAAGGGCGGTGCTGACGGGGTGGTTCCAGGGTGGTGCCGGTGGATGGCTGCCGGCCTGACCGTTCTTGCGGACCGTGGGCTCAGCGCTGCTCGAGGACGATGTCGCCGCTCACGGTCTTGGCACGCAGCTCCAGGAACTCCTGTCCCTCCTCCGGCTGGCCGGCACCGGAGAGGTTGGAGCGGACGGAGCCGCTGAGAGTGGAGATGTCGGTCCAGACGGGTACGCCGCCCGGCACGCCGACGCGGATGTCGCCGGAGACGTTCTTGGCGGCCAGCTGTCCGGTGCCCATCAGGTCGACGGTGAGGTCGCCGGAGGCGGTGGACAGCGAGACGTCGCCCTCGGGGTTGTGCACCCTGAGGTTCCCCGAACCGGTCTTGACGTGCACGTCGCCTGAGGCGTGCTGCACGTCGACGTCGCCGGACCCGGTGGAGATGGTGCCGGCCCCGCCGAGCTCGCGGACCGAGACGTTCCCCGAGCCGGCCTTGGTCCGCAGGTCTCCCGCCACGACGCCGAGGCTGACGTCGCCCGAGCCGGACTCGATCTGCACTTCGGAGCCGGCGGTCTCGAGCCGGATGTCGCCGGAGCCGGACCTGAGAGCCGCGACGCCGAGCGAGCCTCTGGCGACGAGGTCGGCCGAGCCGAGCTTGGTGGTGAGGTCGGTGCCGTCGGGGACGGTCACGTGTACGTCGAGGCGGCGGTTGCCGCTGAAGAAACCGCCGCGGCGCTGCGGTCCGATCACGACGATCTTGTCGCCGCGCTGCTCGACGGTGGTCTCCTCGGCGTCGTCGCCGTCGACGCGCACGAGGACCCGGTCCTCGGCGTGGGTCTGCACCACGACTTCACCCGAGCCGGTCTCGACGTACAGGGAGACGTGGCCGGTGGTGTCGAAGGTCGTGTCCATGGTGATGCTCCTGTCTGAGGGTGTGCGCGTCCAGCCGGACGACCGGTCGGCCGTCGGTGGGTGCCTGTGTGCTGGTTTGAGCTGGTCGAGCGCGTCGAGATCCGAAGGTCTAGAGCCAGCCGGTCATCCGCTTCCCGCCGCGGCGGCCGGACGGACCGGCCTGGTCGAGGAACGGGATGCTGGAAAGGTCGACGTCGATGTTGATCGCCCGCTCGCGGGTGGCGGTGCGGACCACGTTGACGATCCAGCTGTTGAGCGAGTGCCCGCTCTTGGTGGCGAGCTCCTCGGCCTTGTACTTCACCGACTCGGGGATCCGGAGGGTGATCCGGGCGATGCTGTCGTCCTCCTCGACCTCGAGCTCCTCGGGGCTGGGCGGCGCCGGAGGCGTGGGCGCGGTGGGTGCGGCGGCGGCCATCGGCATCGTGGGCACGTCGACCACGAACTGGGGCTCGCGGCCCTTGAGCCGGACGTCGACGGAGCCGGCAGGCAGCTCGCTGGTGATCTCGGCCGCGGCCTGGCTGAGCGCGTCCATGAGAGCGAGGCGCACGGCCGGGTCCAGCGCCAGGGCGAGCCGCTCGGCTGCCGCCCGGGCCTCCGGGCCGCCGGCCTCGGCCGCGGCGGCGAGGTCGTTGCGGAGGCTTTCGACGTAGGGGGTGATGTCCATGCGCACCACCATGACACCATGATGACGTCATGTCAACACCATCTTGACGTCAATTCTGACGTCACGTGACGTCAGGCGATGTCAGGTGGTGTCAGTGCCGCCATCAGCGGCCGTCGAGCCGGGCTTGTCGCCGAGCCCCAGCCTGAAGGGCGAGGCTCAGAACAGGGTGTCGCCGCCCCGCTTCTCAGCGTCCGGGTGGGCGTCCTCGTCCGCTGCCGCCTCGTGCTGGGCCTGGACCGCAGCGTCGTCCCCGGGCTCCGTCGACGCCTCCGGCTCGTCGGTGGTGGCCGGGTCCGGGAGGGTCGCGTCGGCGGGCTCGGTCTCCTCGGCCGGGTGCGCGGACGGCACCGGGGTCGGCTCGGTGCTCGCCTCTGCTGCGGCGCCCACGTCGGCCGGCTCGGTGACGGTCGCCTCCGTCTGGGTGGCGTCGCCGGGCTCGGGCTCCGCCTTCACCGCCTCCGGCTTCCCGGCTTGCTCCCCGGTGGGCTTCTCCAGCACGGCGGTGGCCGTGGCCGCACCCGCGGCGGCCGGCGCGGTCGTCGTACCGTCGCCGGTCGGCGCGGTCCGCGGGGCAGGCGTCCGCTTGACCGACGCCAGCAGCAGCTGGGCGACGTCGAGCACCTCGACCTCTTCGCGCGCCGATCCGTCGGCCTGCTTGGCGGTGAGCCCGTCGGAGAGCATCACCCGGCAGAACGGGCAGCCGGTGGCGATCTGGTCGGCGCCGGTCTCGACCGCCTCGGTGGTTCGGTTGAGGTTGATCCGCTCGCCGATCGTCTCCTCCATCCACATGCGGGCACCGCCGGCGCCGCAGCAGAAGGAGCGCTCGCTGTTGCGCGGCATCTCCTTGAGCTCGGTGTTGGGGATGACGTCGAGCAGCTCGCGCGGGGGTGAGTAGACCTGGTTGTGCCGGCCGAGGAAGCAGGGGTCGTGGTAGGTGACGGAGTGGCCGCCGCCGTTGATGCCGGTGCGGTCCGCCGACTGTGCGACGGGGGTCAGCCTGCCCTCGCGGACCAGCCGGTTGAGCAGCTGGGTGTGGTGCACGACCTCGAGCTCGACGCCGAACTGGGAGTACTCGTTCTTCAGGGTGTTGAAGCAGTGCGCGCAGGTGGAGACGACCTTCTTGACCTTGGTCTCCTTGAACACCTCGGCGTTCTGCATCGCGAGCTGCTGGAACACGAACTCGTTGCCGGAGCGGCGGGCCGGGTCGCCGGTGCAGGTCTCGCCGTCACCGAGCACGGCGAAGGAGACCCCGGCCAGGTCGAGCAGCTCCGCGACCGCCCGGGTGGTCTTCTTCGCGCGGTCCTCGTAGGCGCCGGCGCAGCCGACCCAGAACAGCCAGTCCACCTCGTCGAGGTCCTCGACATCGGCTCCGACCTGCTTGACCTCGAAGTCGAGGTCCTTGGCCCAGTCCATGCGCGCGTTGGGCGACATGTTCCAGGGGTTGCCCTTGTTCTCCAGGCCCTTGAACAGCCCGTTGAGCTCGGACGGAAAGCTCGACTCGATCAGGACCTGGTAGCGGCGCATGTCGACGATGTGGTCGACGTGCTCGATGTCGACCGGGCACTGCTGCACGCACGCGCCGCAGGAGGTGCAGGACCACAGCACGTCGGGGTCGATCACCGCGCCGCCGCTGGGCAGGGTCGGGTCGCCCTCCGTGGCACCGACCAGCTCCCGCTCCGCCTCGGCCTTGACCTCGGCGGGCAGCGCGTCGCGCTCCTCGGGGTCGGCCAGCAGGTACGGCGCCTTGGCGTAGGCGTGGTCACGCAGGTTGGTGATCAGCAGCTTGGGGGACAGCGGCTTCTCGGTGTTCCAGGCCGGGCACTGCGACTGGCAGCGGCCGCACTCGGTGCACGAGGTGAAGTCGAGGATGCCCTTCCAGGCGAAGTCCTCGATCTTCCCGACACCCATCGCGGCGTCCTCGTCGAGCTCCTCGATGTTCTCGAAGTCGATCGGCTCGCCGGCGACCATCATCGGCTGGAGGCCGCCCAGCGCCGTACCGCCGTCGGCCCGGCGCTTGAAGAAGATGTTGAAGAACGCGGTGAACCGGTGCCAGGCGACGCCCATCGTGGTGTTCAGGGAGAGCACGATCATCCAGGTGAACGAGATGACGATCTTCACCATCGCGACCAGGTAGATCGCGTTCACCAGGGCGTTCTCGGACATCCCGCCGAACGCCTCGCCGAGCCAGAACGTCAGCGGGAAGTGGACGGCCGAGGTGTCGTCCCCGGTCGCGTTCATCAGGGCGTACTCGAGGCCCCGAAGAGTGACGATGCACAGGCCGACGCCGAGGATGACCAGCTCGACGAAGTAGCCCTGCCACATCGTCGAGCCGTAGAACCGGCCGCTGGTGCCGCGCTGACGCTCCTTGGGGCGGGACAGGCGGTAGCCGATGAAGGCGACGATCGCGACGAGCATCGCCCACGTGAACAGCTCGGTGACCCACTCGTAGAGGACGAAGTGTCCGATCAGCGGGAGCGCGAAGTGCGCGTCGAAGAGCTGCCCGAATGCGGTCAGCAGCGTGAAGAACAGCAGGCCGAAGCCGACGAACACGAACCAGTGGCCCACCCCGACCGCGGTCCACTGCAGCATCCGGGTGTGGCCCAGCGTCTCCTTCAGCAAGGTGACCGTGCGCGCCTGGGGCTGGCCGGTGCGGCTCGCGGTGGGCTGCCCCAGCTTGACCACCGCGATGATCTCGCGGATCGCCTTGACGAACAGGGCGATGCCGACGGCGGCGATCGCCAGGGACACCACGATGGCGAAGATCTGCATCAATGCTCCTCTTGCGGGGGCTGCCCGGCCGGCCGTGCGCTCGAGCGCGTCGATTGAGCCTAGTGCGGCCGGGTACGCCGCGTCAGCGGCCAAGATCACACGGCGTACCGCACCTGCCGGCGGGCGACTCTCGACGGGCGCGTGCCGGTGAGGAGTCACCTGTGCGGTGACACGCCGTCCAGAGCCCTGAAGCTCTGACTCCTCGCGGGTTGACAGGTATATGCCTGGAGAGGCATATTTCAACAGGTGGCGATGACGACGACGGCGTTCGACGTGCTGGCGGAGCCGACCCGGCGGCGGATCCTCGACCTGCTGCTCGAGGGGGAGCGGCCGGTCGGCGAGCTGGTCGAGGTGCTCGGGGTCGCGCAGCCCAACGTCTCCAAGCACCTGCGCGCGCTCAGCACCGCCGGCCTGGTGCGGGTGCGTCCGGAAGGGCAGCGGCGCATCTACGCACTGCGTCCCGAGCCGCTGCGCGAGCTCGACGCCTGGCTCGCGCCGTACCGCCGCACCTGGGCCGACCGGCTCGACGCCCTCGAGCGACACCTCGACGAGATGGAGGACTGACATGAAAGACACGGCCGAAGCACGGATGGGACGACTGCTGCCCGACGGCGGGGTGGAGTTCGTCCGGCATCTCGCGCACGCCCCCGAGAAGGTGTGGCGGGCGCTCACCGAGAGCGAGCACCTCGTGCACTGGTTCCCGACCGACATCCTCGGCGAGCGGCGCGCCGGCGCATCCTTGGAGCTGCCGTTCTGGCCGCGAGTGGTGGAACGTTGGTCGATCGAGCAGCCCGTCACGAAGGGTGAGCTGGTCGCGTGGGTCCCGCCGCGGCTGTTCGAGTGGACCTGGGAGGGCGACCGGCTCCGGTGGCAGCTCGAGCCGGAGGCGCAGGGCACCCGCCTGGTGTTGTCGACCTGGTTCGCCGACGCCACCGCGGAGTACCGCACGAAGTCCGAATCCGGCTACCACCTGTGCCTCGACCAGCTCGAGGAGCTGCTCGACACCGGAAGCGTCAGCTACCTGGAGGACGCCACGATCGCGGAGTTCGAGAAGAAGTACGCCGACCTCGCCTGATCGCCGAGGAGTCACTTCTGCAGCGACCCGCCGCCCGGAGCCCTGAAGTTCTGACTCCTCGCCGGCCTCACCAGAGCAGGGGGACGAAGGTCTGGTCCTGCATGGGAGCGCGGACGTAGGCCGTCTCCCTCATCGCGGGCAGCTGCACCACGGGCGGCGGGGTGACGTCCTCGAAGTCGAACCGCGACAGCAGGTGGTTGATGCAGTTCAGCCGGGCCGCCCGTTTGTCGTCGGACGGCACGACGTACCAGGGCGCCTGCTTGATGTCGGTGTGCCGGAAGGTCGTGTCCTTGGCCTGGGAGTAGTGCACGTAGAGCTCGTGCTCGGCGAGGTCCATGTCGGAGAGCTTCCAGCGCTTGACCGGCTCGGCGTTGCGGGCCTCGAAGCGGCGGCGCTGCTCCTCGAAGCTGACCGAGAACCAGTACTTCAGCAGCACGATGCCCGAGCGCACCAGCATCCGCTCGAACTCCGGACAGCTGCGTAGGAACTCCTCGTGCTCCTCGTCGGTGCAGAAGCCCATCACTCGCTCGACGTTCGAACGGTTGTACCAGGAGCGGTCGAACAGCACGATCTCCCCAGCGGCAGGCAGCTGCGCGACGTAGCGCTGGAAGTACCACTGCGTGCGCTCCCGCTCGGTCGGCCGCGGCAGCGCGGCGACCCGGACGATCCGCGGGCTGGTGCGCTCGGTGATCGTCTTGATGACCCCGCCCTTGCCGGCCGACCCGCGCCCCTCGAAGATCACCAGGACCTTCATCCCGGTGTGCTGGACCCAGTGCTGCAGCTGCACCAGGCGCTCCTGGAGGACGACGATCTCGCGCTCGTAGACCTCCGAGCGGAGCTTGCCCTTCTTGTTGTAGCTGTCGGGGTGCCGGTGGTGGGGCGAGGCCTGTGCGTCGTCGGCACCCTCGGGCGGGCGCTGGTCGATGGGCTGCGACACGGTGTCTCCCGTCCTGGCGCTGCTGTCACCGGGTCTGGGCGACCCCGTGACAGCATCGTCTGCCGTCAGGGGTGCGCAGGCAAGAGTCAGCGCACCCGCACGAGCCGTCCGCCCTCGGTGAAGTCGACCCGGACCCGCGTCGTGCTCCCGCCGTCGGCCCGCGCGCAGTAGGTGAACGTGTCGTCGAGACGGGCGTGGGGCTGGCCCGCCGTGCGCAGCACCCGGCGTACGGACATGCCCGGCTCGAGACCGCGGAACACCTTCGCGCGCTTGGCGACCTCGGGCTGGCGACAGGCGTCGTTGTCCACGCCGACGGCCCGCTCCCACATCTGCAGGTAGGCCTCGACGCCGCGGCTCATGTCGTCGAGGATCTGCGCGCCGGTGCCCGCAGCGTCGGCGTCAGCGACCTTGGTGAGGTCCTCGACCCAGTCCGGGTACAACCCGTAGTGCGAGACCCCGTCGACGTTGATGTCGTAGACCCGCTCGCCACTGCGCTGCTGGTGGACGGTGACGCCACCGAGCCCCTCGAAGGGGTACGTGACCGGGTTCGGTACGCCGGGGCCGCGCGGGTCGCCCTGTGCCCCGAGACCGTTCATGTCCGCGCCGTACCCGAAGCCGAAGTAGAAGTGCGGGTCCGCCCAGGTGAGGTGGCGCCTCCACTTGTCCACGAAGCCGGTCGCGTCGCCGGCGTACGGCATCACCGTGCCTCCGAGCCGGTAGATCCGCGGGTACGCGTCGGGGGTGGACCACGAGTGGCTGGAGATCACGCCGGGGTAGCCGATCGCCTCGAGCTGGTCGAGCGCGGCGTCGCGCCCGGCCACGCTCATGTGGTCGGGGTCGAAGACCATGCCGCGCTCGGCCAGCCGGCCGACGAGGTGCCGGCCGAGCCCGGTGAGCCCGCGCCGGTTGCAGTGCTCGGGCGGCCCGTAGAGCGGGGCCGGCTGCACGCCGCTGATCCGCGCGACGGCGCCGAACAGGGCGTCCTGCTGCTCCGCGTCGATGCCCCCGGGCGCGGCGTCCAGTGCGGTGGGTTGGGCCTTGTCGTGCGTGCCCGGGGTCGCGGGCTCGCAGTGCTGCATCGCCCAGTAGGAACCGGTCTCCAGGAAGTTGGCCGCGTTGACCAGCAGGCCGGTGGAGCCCTCGTCGCCGGCCACGCCGGAGAGCGCGTTGTCGAACTTGTTGACCAGCTCCATCTGCCGCACGCCCAGCCGGTGCACTTCGTCGAGCTGGGCGTCGATGGAGGCCTCGTCGCACGCCGGCACGTCGACCTTCACCGTGCACTTGAACGGCACCGACGTCTCGATGCCCATGACGACCGCGAGCTTGCCCTCGTTGACCACGCGGCGGGCCTGGAACGGGTTGGTCACGATGCGGTACCAGCCCTCGCCCGGCCCGCCGTACTGGGCGTCGACGTGTCGCTCGAGGGCCCGCATCTGCCGTGCCTGCAGCCGGATGGAGTCCATGTCGTCGCAGGAGTTCTTCTTCAGCGGGTAGAGCTCGCAGAGCTTGTTGTTCTCGACGAGCAGGTTCACAAACAGCCGCAGCCCGCCGCGCCAGGAGCGCTCCATCCACCTGTAGTAGGTGCCCTCGTGGGTGAGAGAGCTCGGCGCCGGCCAGTCCTTGAAGGTCGGCCAACCGACCGGGTCGTGCCCGGCCGCGCCGGAGAGGGCGGTCTCCAGCAGCGCGCCGTACCCGTTGGTGGCGCTGTGGTCGGGGCAGTCGGTGAGCGCGTGCTGGACGCCGTAGGGATGCCACGGCCGGCCGCAGTGCGCGCGGCCGCCGAGGAACTCGAAGGCCATCCCGTGCGTGTGGGCGTCGGCGTAGCCCCGGGTCTCCTGGAAGGCCGAGACGCCGCGGAACGGGCGACCGGAGACGTTGGTGCCGATCTCGGCCCAGTCGGCGCAGCCACGCGTCCTGCGCAGGGTGAACGCGTCGGCGGTCGGACCGGGCGCCAGCGCGCCGGCCGTGTCGACGGACAACCGGTCGCCGCCCGGCAGCCCGAAGGTGTACGCCGAGCCGGCGCGCCGCACCGTCCAGTCCGCGGCCGGGCCCGGAGTGGCGGCCGCGGCAACCGAGGCCTTCTGGAGCAGGGGGATGCCGTCCTTGCGGGCCAGGAACGTCCGGTCGGCCCCGTAGAGCAGGTAGCTGCCGAGGTCGGTGGCCTGGAAGTGGAACGGCTCGGCGCCGGCTCGCGTCGGGATCGTCGCGACGTACCCGGTCCCGTCGCGGGCCACCCAGCGGCCGGTGGTGGAGCTCCGCAGCGCGTAGCAGCCGCCGGCCATCGCGTACCGGTCCTCCGGAACCACGGCGCGCGCCGGTCGCCTGGCGACCGGGACCAGCTCTGGGTCGCGCTCGCCGCGCTGCCGCGCGACCGCCTCGATTCCCGCGACCCGCTCGGCGAGCGTCGTCGGGTCGGCCGCCGCGGCGCCCTGGTCGGCGGTGCGGGAGACGGCGTTCTTGGTGGTCGGGTCGTCGTGACTGTGCGCGTGACCGTCGGGCGCTCGCGAGCTGCCAGACGCTCCGGTCGCCTCCGCCGTCGCCTCCGCCGCGGCGCGCAGCCCCTCGTCGTACCGGTCGGCGAGGTTGCCGCTGCCGGCGGACCGGTCGGTGACCGCCGTCTCGACCGGGTCCTCGCTCGCGGACGTGACGCCCGAGGCCGGGACGACCACGATCGCGGCGACCACGGCGCCGGCCGCGGCGGCCACGGACCACACGAGGCGGCGGTGTGAGGCGGACGGCAGCCGCGCGGGACGGTGCGGACGACGTGACGGCATGCGGAACCTCCGGTCGGCTACGAAGGTGAAACGAGTTCCAGCCCGCCGGGTTACGTCAGCCCTTCCCGCCGAGTCGCCGGGTCAGCACGCCTGCCGTACGCCGGACGTGGCCCGCGAGCCGGGCGACGTCGGGCGACTCCTCGGCGGGGTAGGTGACCGCGAGCCCGGCGACGGGGTGGCCGTTGTGGTCCAGCACCGGGGCGGCGACGGAGGCGAACCCCGGCGTCACCTCACCGTCCTCCAACGCGTGGCCGCGCTGCCGGGTCTCGCCGAGCAGCGCCCGCAGCGCACTCGGTGACGCCGGCCCGGAGCCGTGCCGGTCGGCGAAGGCGGACCGGTCCGGGTACAGCGCGCGCACCTGGTTGGCCGGCAGCGCGGCCAGCACGGCCCGGCCGCTCGCGGTGAGGTGCGCCGGCAGTCGTACCCCCACGTCGGTGACGAGCGGCGGGCGTCCGGGGGCTCGCTCCTCGATCACGTACAGCACGTCGCGCCCGTGCAGCACCGCCAGGTGCGCGCTCTGGCCGAGCACGTCCACCAGCGCCGCGAGCGGCCGGCGCGCGATCCGCTGCAGCGGCCCCTGCCGGCTGTAGCCACTGCCCACCTCGAACGCCGCCACCCCGAGGCCGAAGCGGTGCTCGTCGGCGAGATGGGTCACGAAGCCCTCGGCCTCCATCGCGCGCATCAGGTGGTACGCCGTGGAGCGGGGCAGCCCGACCGCCGACGCGAGCCGGTCCAGGCTGACCGGGTCGGGCTGGCTGGCGAGGTAGCGGAGCACCCGGAGCGCGCGGGTGGCCGCCGGGATGTTGCTCATCCGTCCGGCCGGCTGCCGTCGAGCGCGGGGCGTCGCATGCTCCAGGTCGACGCGGCCGGACGGTAGCCGAGCCGGTCGTTGATCGCGAGCATCGCCCGGTTCTCCTCGTCGTTGCCGGTGGACGCGACGATCACGCCGGCGTCGGCGAGCGCCCGCAGCGTGCGCGCCTTCGCCAGGGTGGCGAGCCCGCGACCCCGGTGGTCGCGGCGGCAGCCGGTCATGGTGCTCCAGGCGCGGTCGCCGGCCACGTCGACCTGGCTGTAGGCGACCACCTCGCTCTCGTTCACCACGGCGTGGCCGAGGTCGGCCCGGTGCAGCGGCCCGGTCCAGTCGGTGGCAAGGAAGTGCTCGAACGGGACGCGGGCGGTCAGGCCGGACGGGTCGTCCTGGGCTGTGGCGTCATGGCACTCCCACACCGCTCGGGGCCCGACCTCCTCGAGCGTGCGCACGTCCATGTCCGGCGGCGGGGCGGCGGGGGCCGCGACGGTGCGCGGGTCCGTCGACGAGACCCTGTGCTCGCGCACCCGGGAGAAGCCCCAAGCCGCCGCCACCGCGAGCGACCGGTCGTCTCCGTTGACGAGGGAGTCCAGGTCCTGCGGACCGGTGATCTGGACCAGTCGGTCGAAGAGGAGCCGGCCGACCCCACGGCCTTGATGCTCGGGGTGGACCATGACCATCACGCTTGGCGTGGTGTCGCCCCGCCGGCGTACCCGGCCGATCCCGACGACTTCGCCGTCCTCGACGACCACGTACCGGGCCAGCGTGGTGGTGTCCTGCTCCATGTCGTGCAGCACCGAGGCCTCGGTGCCCAGGAGGTACGGCCCGGCTGCCACCCGCACGCGTGCCCAGCCCTCGGCGGCGCCTGCCGTCGCGAACCTCAGCTGCATGACCCTCCTCGACAACGATTCGTCTGCGATCGGCCCGCGTGAATCACCCCAAAGACCGCAGACGAATCGTAGTGCTGTCTCGGATCCGAGACAGCAGTAGGTGCTGCGTGGTGGTCCCGCGGACCCGGGTGCGGTGGGATGGCGACATGGTCTCGACAGGCTCAACCACCGGCCTCGGCTCTCCCCACCAGGTCTCGACGAACGCGAACGCGACCGCGGAGGTGGTCACGCTCGGCACCGGCCCACTGACCCTCGACGAGGTGCTGGCCGTCGCCCGTGGCGGCGCGGGTGTCGAGATCGGCGCCGACGCGGTCGCCGCGATCGAGCGGTCCCGCGCCGCCGTCGAGACGCTGGCCGCCGCCCCGACCCCGTCGTACGGCATCTCGACGGGGTTCGGCGCCCTCGCCACCCGGCACATCCCCACCGACATGCGCGCCCAGCTGCAGCGCTCCCTGGTCCGCTCGCACGCCGCCGGCAGCGGCCCCGAGGTCGAGCGCGAGGTGGTCCGGGCCCTGATGCTGCTCCGGCTCTCCACCCTCGCGACCGGGCACACCGGCATCCGCCTGGTCACGGCGCGGACCCTCGCCGGGATGATCACGAACGGCATCACGCCGGTGGTGCACGAGTACGGCTCGCTCGGTTGCTCCGGCGACCTCGCGCCGCTGTCCCACTGCGCTCTCGCGCTGATCGGCGAGGGCGAGGTGACCGACGCCGACGGGGTACGCCGGCCCGCGGCGGTCGCGCTGAGCGAGGCCGGCCTGGCCCCGGTGGAGCTGGCCGCCAAGGAGGGGCTCGCGCTCATCAACGGCACCGACGGCATGCTCGGGATGCTGCTGATGGCCGTGGCCGACCTGCGAATGCTGCTCAAGGCCGCTGACGTCACCGCCGCGATGTCGGTCGAGGCACAGCTCGGCACCGACCGGGTGTTCGCCGAGGACCTGCAGGCGCTGCGGCCGCATCCGGGTCAGGCGGCCTCTGCCGCCAACCTGCGCCGGATCCTCGCGGAGTCCGGGGTCGTCGCCAGCCACCGCGGACCGGACTGCAACCGCGTGCAGGACGCCTACTCCCTGCGTTGCTCGCCCCAGGTCCACGGCGCCGCCCGCGACACCGTCGAGCACGCCATGACGGTCGCCGAACGGGAGCTCGCCAGCGCCGTGGACAACCCCGTCGTGCTCGACGACGGCCGGGTGGAGTCCAACGGCAACTTCCACGGTGCGCCGGTCGCCTACGTGCTCGACTTCCTGGCGATCGTGGCCGCCGACGTGGCGTCGATCAGCGAGCGGCGCACCGACCGGTTCCTCGACAAGGCCCGCAACCACGGGCTGCACCCGTTCCTCGCCGACGACCCGGGCGTCGACTCCGGGCACATGATCGCCCAGTACACCCAGGCCGCGATCGTCTCGGAGATGAAGCGGCTCGCCGCCCCGGCCAGCGTCGACTCCATCCCGAGCAGCGCCATGCAGGAGGACCACGTCTCGATGGGCTGGTCCGCTGCGCGCAAGCTGCGCCGCTCGGTCGACGGGCTGACCCGGGTCGTCGCGATCGAGTACCTCACCGCCGCCCGAGCCCTCGACATGCGCGCCCCGCTGGCACCCTCGCCGGCCACCGGTGCCGCCCTGGCGCTGCTGCGCCGCAACGTGGAGGGGCCGGGTCCCGACCGGCACCTCGCCCCCGAGATCGAGCACGCCGTGCAGGACGTCGCCTCCGGCGCCCTGGTCCGCGTCGTGGAAGACGTGATTGGAGAACTGGCATGACGACCCCCGGCCCCCGCGAGGTGCGCTCCCCGCGCGGCACCGACCTCACCTGCAAGTCGTGGCAGACCGAGGCCCCGATGCGGATGCTGATGAACAACCTCGACCCGGACAACGCCGAGCGGCCCGACGACCTCGTCGTGTACGGCGGCACCGGCAAGGCGGCGCGGTCCTGGGCGGCGTACGACGCGATCGTCCGCACCCTGCAGACGCTCGAGAGCGACGAGACCCTGCTCGTCCAGTCGGGCAAGCCGGTCGGCGTGATGCGCACCCACGAGTGGGCGCCGCGGGTGCTGATCGCGAACTCCAACCTGGTCGGCGACTGGGCCAACTGGGAGGAGTTCCGGCGGCTCGAGCACCTCGGGCTGACGATGTACGGGCAGATGACAGCCGGCTCGTGGATCTACATCGGCACCCAGGGGATCCTGCAGGGGACGTTCGAGACCTTCGCCGCGATCGCCGACAAGCTCGCTGACGAGGGTCGGGTGGTCTCGACGGGTTTGACCGCCGACGGATCCCTCGCCGGGACCATCACCCTGACCGCGGGCCTCGGCGGCATGGGCGGCGCGCAGCCGCTGGCCGTCACCATGAACGACGGGGTCGCCATCTGCATCGAGTGCGACCAGACGCGGATCACCCGCCGGATCGAGCACCGCTACCTCGACGTCCAGGCCGACGACCTCGACCACGCCGTCCGGCTGGCGGTCGAGGCCCGGGACGCGCGCCGGCCGCTGTCCATCGGCGTGCTCGGCAACGCCGCCGACATGGTGCCCGCCCTGCTCGCGCGGGACGCGCCGATCGACATCGTCACCGACCAGACCTCCGCGCACGACCCGCTCTACTACCTGCCTCGCGGGATCGCGTTCGAGGACTGGGCGGCCCTTCGGGACAAGGATCCGGGGATGTTGACCGAGAAGGCGCAGTCGTCGATGGCCGCGCACGTCGAGGCGATGGTCGGCTTCCGGGACAAGGGCGCCGAGGTGTTCGACTACGGCAACTCGATCCGCGACGAGGCCCGCAAGGGTGGCTACGCCCGGGCTTTCGAGTTTCCCGGCTTCGTCCCGGCGTACATCCGGCCGCTGTTCTGCGAGGGCAAGGGCCCGTTCCGCTGGGCGGCGCTGTCCGGCGACCCGGCCGACATCGCGGCGACGGACAAGGCGATCCTCGAGCTCTTCCCCGACAACGAGCGGCTGCGGAAGTGGATCACGATGGCGGGCGAGCGGGTGCACTTCCAGGGCCTGCCCGCCCGGATCTGCTGGCTCGGGTACGGCGAACGGCACCGGGCCGGCCTGAAGTTCAACGAGATGGTCGCCTCGGGCGAGCTCAAGGGTCCGATCGCCATCGGCCGCGACCACCTCGACTGCGGGTCCGTCGCGTCGCCGTACCGCGAGACCGAGGGGATGCTCGACGGCTCCGACGCGATCGCCGACTGGCCGCTGCTCAACGCGCTCGTCAACACCGCCTCAGGCGCGACCTGGGTGTCGATCCATCACGGCGGCGGCGTCGGGATGGGACGCTCGATCCACGCCGGCCAGGTGACGGTCGCCGACGGCACCGACCTGGCCGCGCAGAAGATCGAGCGGGTGCTCACCAACGACCCGGGCATGGGCGTGATCCGGCACGTCGACGCCGGGTACGACGACGCGGTCGAGGTCGCCGCCGAGCGTGGCGTGCGGGTCCCGATGAAAGACGCCTAGTGCCTGCGCCGACGCCACCAACGGTTCGTCTGCGACTTATGGGGTGTTTCCCGCGGGGGGTTCGCAGACGAATCGTTGTCGTCGGTACGACGGCGGGCGGCGCGGCGCTCGCGCCACGCCTCGACCTCGCTCTCCACATCCCGCGTCGGCGTCACGACCGGCGGGCCGCCCTGGAGCTGACGACGGGCCTCGACCACGCGGCGGTTGAAGTCCTCGACGTGCTGACGCACCCCGTCAGGGGTGGCGAGCCGGTCGAGCTCCGCCTCGAGCTCGGCGTCCTCCCGGCGCAGGCCGAGCGCCGGCGGCAGGACGGCGGTGATCTTCTCGCGTTCCACGAGCCCCTTCACCCACCAGTCCGGGTCGTGCGTGGCCGGCAGCCGCAGTGGCTTCCCGGCGCCGGGCAGGTTGTCGAACTCGCCTCGGGCCATGGCTGCCCGGACCTGCCGGTCCACCCACAGCGTCTGCTGGTCGATGCGCGCCCGAGCACCCTCCTCCGCGGCCTCCTCCGCCTCCTCGACCTCGGGGTCGGGCGGTGCGCCAACGGCCTTGAGGAGCGCGGCGTCGCGGAGGCGACGCTCCTCCTCCCACTGGGCCAGCCGGTTCGTGCGGTCGTGCCTGTCCGTCATGTCGTTCACCCCGCCCCCATCGTACGAAAGCGGCCGTCGTCCGGGTCACCAACGACCGCGGTGCACGACCTCGTCGGCCGTCCGGCGGGCCCGGCGCGTCGGCGACCCCTTCGCCTCGCTCGCCGCGGGGTCGGCCGGCCTGTGCCCCACGGTGATGGCGCCGATCGGGGTGTACGCCGCGGGCACCTCGAACGCCTCGCGGAACCGGTCCATGGCGTGCGGCGGCACCCCGAAGAAGCAGGCTCCGAGCCCCTCGTCGACCGCCGTCTGCAGGATCAGCAGCGCGGCCATGCCGGTGTCTATGTCCCAGTACGGCACCGGCCACCGGTTCTCGTCACGGTCGGTCCAGCCCTTGTCGTCCTGGGCATAACGATCGAGGTAGATCTCCTTGCAGGACAGGGGAACCACGATCAGCGGGGCCGTGCGCATGCCCCGCAGCCAGGTGTCCTCCGGCCGGTCGTCGGGATCCTCGTCGCTGGTCGCGGCCCAGAACCTCTCGATGTCGGCCGGCGTGCCCAGCACCAGGAACGCCCAGCCCTGGCTGAACCCCGCGCTCGGTGCGCGCACCGCGTTGTCGAGCAGCCGATCCACGACCGCCGGGTCCACCGGACGGTCGGGGTCGTAGCTGCGCACCATCCGTCTGCGTCGTACGACGTCCTGGAACTCCATGGGAGTGATCTTGTCTGACTTCGAGTCGATGTGGCGCGACCTGCTCCCGCTGGGCCGGTCCGCGGCGAGCGGCGGCTACTTCCGCCAGCCCTGGACCTCGCCCGAGCGGGAGGCCCGGGCGTGGTTCGTCGCGGAGGCGGAGGCCCGTGGGCTGGAGGTCCGGCGCGACGGGCTCGGCAACCTGGTGGCGTGGTGGCGGCCGGTCGGCCTCGACGAGGCCACCGAAGCGGTCCTCACCGGCTCGCACCTCGACTCGGTGCTCGACGGCGGCGCGTACGACGGCCCGCTCGGCGTCGTCTCGGCGCTCGCCGCGCTCGACCTGCTCCGCTCCCGCGGCTTCGAGCCCGACCGCCCCATCGGCGTCGGCGCGTTCGTCGAGGAGGAGGGTTCACGGTTCGGGATCGCCTGCCTCGGCTCGCGTCTGCTCACCGGCGCGACGTCCTGGGACCAGGCGCGCGAGCTCCGCGACCGCGACGGCGTGCGCCTCCCGGACGCCCTGGCAGCCGAGGACCTGCACGGTCCGGGTCCGGGCGAGGGCGGCCTGCTCGACGGCGTCGGCTGCTTCGTCGAGCTGCACGTGGAGCAGGGCCGCGACCTCGTCCACCGCGACGTCGCGGTCGGGGTGGCGAGCGCGATCTGGCCGCACGGGCGCTACCGGTTCGACTTCGCGGGTGAGGCGAACCATGCGGGTACGACGCGGATGGAGGACCGCCGCGACCCGATGCTCAGCTACGCGATGACCGCGCTCGCCGCCAACAAGCAGGCCCGGACCCGGGGCCAGCGCGCCACCTTCGGCCGCGTCGACGTGCGACCCAACGGCACCAACGCGGTGCCCTCCCACGTCACCGCCTGGCTCGACGCGCGCGCGGAGTCGGGCGAGGAGCTCGACGCCCTGCTCACCGACGTCTCCCGGCAGGCGCAGGAGCGCGCCGAGCGCGACGGCACGTCGCTGAAGGTGACCGCCGAGTCGGTGTCGGGCGAGGTGCGCTTCGACCCCGACCTGGCCGCGCGCATCGCCGCGCCCGGCGGCTGGCCGGTGATCCCGACGATGGCCGGGCACGACGCCGGCGTGCTGTCCGCGTCGGGCATCCCGACGGCGATGCTGTTCGTGCGCAACCCGACCGGCGTCTCGCACAGCCCGGCCGAGCACGCCGAGACCGCCGACTGCCTCGCCGGCGTCGACGCCCTCGCGGACACGCTGGCCCTGCTCGCGGGCGGCGACCGGTGACGGCGTACCTCCTCGAGCGGGCCCTGCTCCCGACCGGCGTCGTCGACAACGTGAGGGTGGACGTGGCGGACGGCCGGTTCGCCTCGGTCGAGGTCGGCGGGTCCGCGGGAAGCGCGAATCGCCTTGCTGGCTTGACGATTCCCGGCCTCGCGAACTGCCACAGCCATGCCTTCCACCGGGCGTTGCGCGGACACACGCAGCAGGACCGGGGCACGTTCTGGACGTGGCGGGAGCAGATGTACGCCGTGGCCGGGCGGCTCGACCCGGACCGGTACCTGGCCCTCGCCCGCGCCGTCTACCGCGAGATGGTGCTCGGCGGGATCACCACCGTCGGGGAGTTCCACTACCTGCACCACGGCCCCGACGGAACGCCCTACGCCGACCCCAACGAGATGGGTCTCGCGCTGGTCGAGGCCGGTCGCCAGGCCGGGATCCGGGTCGTGCTGCTCGACACCTGTTACCTCGCCGCCGGGATCGGCCGCGGGCCGGAGGGGGTGCAGCGCCGGTTCAGCGACGGGACCGCCGACGCCTGGGCGTCCCGCGTCGACGACCTCCGCCGAGGGGTCACAGGTTCAGGGTCCTCACCGGCGGGTCGTGACACAGCTGACCCCTGGGCGGGTCTGGGGGCGGCGGTGCACTCGGTCCGGGCGGTGCCGCGCGAGCAGGTGCCGGTCGTCGCGAAGTGGGCCGCGGCCCACGAGGCGCCGCTGCACGTGCACCTGTCCGAGCAGGTGGCCGAGAACGACGAGTGCCTGGCCGCGCACGGGCTGACCCCGACCGAGCTGCTCGCCGACGCCGGCGCACTGGGGGAGCGGACCTCGGCCGTGCACGCCACGCACCTCACCGACCGCGACATCGACCTGCTCGGCAGCTCGCGCACGCAGGCCTGCTTCTGCCCCACCACCGAGCGCGACCTCGGCGACGGGATCGGCCCGTCGCGCGCTCTCCTCGACGCGGGTTCGTCGCTGACGCTGGGTTCCGACAGCCACGCCGTGGTCGACCTGTTCGAGGAGATGCGGGCTGTCGAGCTCGACGAGCGGCTCGCCTCCCGGGAGCGCGGGCACTGGTCCGCGGCCGAGCTGCTGACGGCGGCCACCGTCGACGGGCACCGCTCGCTCGGGGTCGCCGACGCGGGCCGGATCGAGGTCGGCGCGCGAGCAGACCTGGTCACCCTCGACACGTCCAGTCCGCGGACCGCCGGCACCGGAGCGGGGCAGGCGACGGCGGTGTTCGCCGCGTCCGCCGCCGACGTCGTGCACGTGGTGCGCGACGGGGTCGTGGTGGTGACGGCGGACGACCGGCACGATGTGGGTCGCGAGCTGGACGCGGCGATCCGGGAGGTGTGGGCGTGACGGACTCGACCGGCGGCTCCGCCGGCGGCACGACGGTGCTACTCACCGGCATCGGCGAGCTCACCAGCCACGACCCCTCTCACGGGCCAGCCCCCCTGCGCGACGCCGCCGTGGTCGTCGAGTCGGGCCGCGTGGCCTGGACCGGTCCCGCCGCGAGGGCGCCCGCGGCCGACACGGCGTACGACGTAGGGGGCCGGGCGGTCATCCCGGGCTTCGTCGACTCGCACTCGCACCTGGTTTTCGCGGGCGACCGCGCCGAGGAGTTCGCGGCCCGGATGACCGGGGCGCCGTACTCCGCCGGCGGCATCCGCACCACCGTCGCCGCCACCCGGGCCGCGACCGACGAGCAGCTCACCGCCAACGTCGCCCGCCTCGTCGACGAGATGCGGCGGCAGGGCACCACGACCGTGGAGATCAAGAGCGGCTACGGGCTCACCGTCCACGACGAGGCGCGCAGCCTGGCCGTCGCGCGGCAGTTCAGCGATGAGACCACGTTCCTGGGGGCTCACGTGGTGCCGGAGGGGCAGACGCCGGAGGAGTACGTCGGCCTGGTGACCGGGCCGATGCTCGAGGCCTGCGCCCCACACGCCCGCTGGGTGGACGCGTTCTGCGAGCGCGGCGCCTTCGACGCCGACCAGGCCCGCGCGGTGCTCTCGGCCGGGGTGGCGGCCGGGCTGCGCGGCCGCCTGCACGCCAACCAGCTCGGCCCCGGGCCCGGAGTGGAGCTGGCCTGCGAGCTCGGCCTGGTCGCGGTGGACCACTGCACCTACCTCGACGACAACGACGTCGCCGCGCTCGCCGACAGCGGCACCATCGCGACCGTGCTGCCGGGCGTGGAGTTCTCGACGCGGTCGCCCTACCCGGACGCCCGCCGGCTCCTCGACGCCGGTGTCCGGGTGGCCATCGCCACCGACTGCAACCCGGGCTCCTGCTACACCTCGTCGATGCCGCTGTGCGTGGCGCTCGGCGTGCGCGAGATGGGGATGTCCCCGGCCGAGGCCCTGGCCGCCGCGACAATCGGGGGAGCGGCCGCGCTCGACCGCGACGACGTGGGCCACCTGCGCCCCGGGGCCCGCGCCGACCTGGTCGTGCTGGAGGCCCCGTCGTACCTCCACCTCGCCTACCGCCCCGGCGTCCCCCTGGTCCGCGAGGTGTTCGTCGCCGGCCGCCGCCACCTGAGGTAGCGCCTAAGGCACCCCCCGCCGCGGGGCCGCACTAATAGGGAGTCCTTCCGATGTGCGGGCCTACCTCAGACGCGCAGGATCAACGACATCAAGCAGACCAAGGAGAGAGGTCATGAAGATGTCCGAGATCGCAGGCGCAGTGTTCGAACCGTACTGGTCCGCCGAGCTCGACTACCGGCGGGAGCAGGCGGCCCGGTCCTTCGGTGGCGGCGGTCGCCGTCGCTTCCGGATCCGCCGTCGCCCGGCCCTGAAGATGCCGCAGCAGGGCGCTCGTCGTCCCGTCGCAGTCGCGTGACCGTTACTGTCGCCGCGTCCGACTCGGCGGACACGGACCAGGCGGACACGGACCAGACGGACGGTCCGAAGGACCAGGCGGACGGGTCAGCAGACCCGACCCGGCCCGAACAGAACAGACAAATCGAGAAGGCAGGACGTGGTACGTCGAAATCGGCGAGCGCCCTGTCGGTGGTGGGCGCGATGATGGAGCACGTGGCTCCCGACGTCGCGACACCGTTCCTGGGGCGTGACCGCGAGCTCGCCCACCTCGCCGAGCAGATCGGCCTGGCGGGCGAGCCGCGGTCACGCGCCGTGCTGCTCGCCGGCGACGCCGGGGTCGGCAAGACCCGTGCGCTCGGTGAGCTGATCGCCCGCGCCGAGGCGCAGGGGTGGCGCACCGCCGTCGGGCACTGTCTCGACTTCGGCGACAGCGCGCTGCCCTACCTCCCGTTCAGCGAGCTCTTCGGCCGTCTCGACCACGCCGACCCGGAGACCTCCCGTCGGCTCGCCGACGCCCACCCCGCGCTCAACCACCTCCAGCCCGGCCGCAGGCTCCTCTCCGGCCTCGCCTCGACGCCCGGTGAGGGCCTCGACCGCGCCGAGCTGTTCGAGGCGGTCCACGGAGCGCTCGACGACCTCGCCGACGACGCCCCTCTCCTCGTCATCGTCGAGGACGCACACTGGGCCGACCGCTCCACCCGCGACCTGCTGAGCTTCCTCTTCAGCCGTCCGTTCAACCATGCCGTCGCCCTGGTCACCTCCTACCGCAGCGACGACCTGCACCGTCGCCACCCGCTGCGGTCGACGGTCGCCGAGTGGGTCCGGGTGCCGGGCGTGGTCCGGGTCCCGCTGCCGCCGCTCGCCGACACCGACGTACGCCGGCTGGTCCGCGCCCTCCACGGCGGCGACCTCGCGCCGGCCGACCTGGTGCGCATCGTCAGCCGCGCCGAGGGCAACGCGTTCTTCGCCGAGGAGCTGGTGGCCGCCGAGCTCGGCGAGACCGGGCTCCCCGACGACCTGGCCGACCTGCTGCTGGTCCGGCTCGACCGGCTCGACGACGAGGGCCGCCGGGTGGTCCGCGCCGCGGCGGTCGCCGGACGCCGGGTGTCCCACGCAATGCTCTCCGTCGTCTGCGACATCGACGCCGACGCCCTCGAGCGGTCTCTCCGCGCGGCCGTCGAGTCCAACGTGCTGGTCCGGGTCGGCACCGACGGCTACGCCTTCCGGCACGCGCTGCTGGCCGAGGCCGTCTACGACGACCTGCTGCCGGGCGAGCGGGTGCGGCTGCACGCGTCGTACGCCCAGGCGATCGGCAGCCAGGCCGTGGACGGCACCGCCGCCGAGCTTGCCCGTCACGCCCGGGCGGCCCACGACCTCGACACCGCGGTCACCGCGAGCATCGACGCCGGTGACGACGCGATGGCGGTCGGTGGTCCCGACGAGGCTGCGCACCACTACGAGACCGCGCTCGAGCTGCTTTCCGACCCGCGTCGCCCGCTTCCCGAGGGCCTCGACCCCGTCTCCCTGGTGATGCGCACCACCGACGCGGTGATCGCCTCCGGCCATCCCCAGCGCGCCCGCAAGCTCGCGAAGGACCAGCTGACCCGCCTCCCGGGAGACGCGCCCGCCCACCACCGGGCGCGTCTCCTGATGGCATCGGCGATGGCCACGCTCCTCACCGAGGACGACCTGCAGGCCCTCGACATCACCACCGAGGCGATGACCCTCGTGCCCGACGAGCCCACCCCCTTGCGTGCCAAGCTGCTCGGGGTCCACGCCCGCGCCCACCTGGCGCAGGGTCACGACGAGAGCGCAGCCCGGTTCGCGTCCGAGGCGCTCGGCCTCGCCCAGAAGCTCGACATGCCGATGCTCGTCGCCGACGCCACCACCACGCTCGCCGGCGTCGACCAGCGGGTCGGTGACCCCGACGCCGCGCTGCAGGCGCTCGCCGAGATCGTGGCGCGGGCGCGGGCGGCCGGCGACACCGCCGCCGAGATGCGCAGCCAGTTCCTGATCGGCAACATGCACCACGAGCGCGCCGACCTCCCCGCCTCCCGCGACGCGTTCGCCGAGGCCGACGAGGCCGCCCGTGCCGCCGGCCGGCCCTGGGCTCCCTACGGCTTCGACGCCCGGCTGATGGAGGCGCTGACCGACTACCTGATCGGCGACTGGGACGCCGCCGTCGCCGCCGTCGACCGCGTCGCCACCCCGGGGCCGCCGGTCGCCGAGGCGCTGCTGGCCGCGGTGCGGCAGATGGTCGCCGCCGGCCGCGGCGAACCCGACGGCCACCTGCTCTACGCCCAGCTCCGACCGCTGTGGGAGCGCGACGGCATGGTCGCGATCCTGAGCGGGCCCGCCGCGCTCGACGCGTACGGCGACGAGGGTGACCTCGACGCGGTGTTGCGGGTGCACGACGAGCTGGTCGCGGTCCTCAGCAAGATGTGGAACGAGCACTTCCAGGCCCGGATCCGGGTCATCGCCCTGCTGTTCGGCCAGCTCGCCCGGGCCGTCGGCCACGTGCCGACCGGCGAACGCGCCACCCTGCTGGCCCGCATCCCCGAGATGCTCGACGCCATCGAAGGTGTCCAGCAACGGGTGCGCAAGCGCAAGCGTCCGTTCGGTCCCGAAGGTCTCGCCTGGGTCGCCCGCGCGCACGCCGAGCACCTTCGGCTGCGCTGGCTCGCCGACGTCGAGCCGCCGGAGGAGAAGGAGCTCGTGCGCGCCTGGGAGGACGCCGTGGCCGCCTTCGAGGCGATGGGCAACGCCTTCGAGACCGCCCGTTCGCAGGCCCGCCTCGGTGCGGTGCTCCGCGCCGCGGGTCGCGCCGAGGAGGCCCAGCCGTTGCTCGCGGCGGCCCGCGAGACCGCGGCCCGGCTCAGTGCGAAGCCGCTGCTGGCCGAGCTCCGCCAGGTCTCCGGACGTGCGCGGGAGGCGCGGGACGCCAGGTCGGACGGCGCCGCCGAGCTGACCGGCCGGGAGACCGAGATCCTCGCCCTGGTCGCCGAGGGGCGCAGCAACGGCGAGATCGCACGGCAGCTCTTCATCAGCGCCAAGACCGTCAGCGTGCACGTGTCCAACATCCTGGCCAAGCTCGGTGCCGCCGGCCGCACCGAGGCCGCGGCGATCGCCCGGCGCGACGGACTGCTCGGCTAGCAGACGGCCCGGCAAACCGGGTGCACACCCCCGGGCGGCGGTGCCACACTTCCGGCCGTGACGATGCGCGAGCGGCTGCGGGCGATGCGGCTCGACACCACGCCGCTGCGACAGTCCCGGGACTTCCGGCTGCTGTTCCTGGCCGGCACCGTGTTCTACCTCGGCGGGATGGTCTCCTACGTCGCGGTGCCCTACCAGCTCTACACGCTGACCCGCTCCAACCTCGCGGTCGGTGCGCTGGGCATCGCGGAGCTGGTCCCGCTGCTGGTGTTCGGCCTGTACGGCGGGGCGCTCGCCGACCACCTGGACCGGCGCAGGCTGCTGATCGGCACCGCGCTCGCACAGGTCGTGCTCACCGGCGTGCTGGCCTGGAACGCCTTCCTCGCCGATCCGCACGTGTGGCTCATCTACGTGGTCGGCGCGCTCCTGGCCGCCGCCGGGGCGCTGCAGCGGCCCTCGAAGGAGGCGCTCGAGCCGCGCACGGTCCGGCACGACCAGATCGCCGCCGCCAGCGCCCTGTCGTCGTTCGGCATGCAGGTGGGGCTCCTCGCCGGGCCGGCCGTCGGCGGGATCCTGCTGGCGACGGTCGGCATCGGCTGGTGCTTCGTGGTCGACGTGACCGGACTGCTGATCGCGACGGTGCTGTTCCTGGCGATGCGGTCCTACCCGCACGTCGGCGAGACCACCCCGCCGAGCATCCGGGCGATCCGTGAGGGCATCTCCTACGCGGTCGGTCGCCGGGACCTGTTGGGCACCTATCTCGTCGACATCGCGGCGATGCTGCTGGCGATGCCGGTGGTGCTCTTCCCCGCGCTGGTCGAGGACGTCTTCGACCAGCCCGAGCTGCTCGGCCTCCTCTACTCCGCCGAGACGGTGGGCGCCATGCTGGCCACCGCGACATCCGGCTGGACCGGCCGCGTGCACCACCACGGCCGCGCGATCGTGGTCGCCGCCTCGGCGTACGGCGTCGCGATCGCGCTGGCCGGCCTGGCGCCGACGCTGGTGCTGGTCGCCGTCTGCCTTGCGCTGGCGGGCGCCGCCGACATGATCAGCGGGATCTTCCGGGCCACGGTGTGGAACCAGACCATCCCCGACCACCTGCGCGGTCGGCTCGCGGGCATCGAGATGCTGTCGTACTCGCTCGGCCCGCTCGGGGGCCAGGTGCGGGCCGGTCTCGTCGCGGACGCGTGGTCGGTGCGCGGGTCGATCGCCAGCGGCGGTGTCGCCTGTGTCGTGGGGGTGGCGGTCACGGCCGCCTGGTTGCGCGACTTCTGGACCTACGACAACCGCACTGACGAGCACGCGATCGCCGAGCGTGCGGCCCGGCAACGAGCGGGCGAGGCCGAGGCCTGACACCGCTGGGCACACCGCTCACATACCCCTAGTATGGAAACGCGTTCTACCACGCCCCGAGCCCAAGGGAGTCCCGATGACCGTGACCGACGACCGGCTGGCGCGGATGCGCCCGTTCGCGGGAGACACGGGCCGGAAGCTCCCTCGCGGCGCCCTGCCTCCCGGTCCGCGCTGGCCGGCGCTGCTGCAGAGCATCGCGCTGGTCCGGTTCCGGCACTGGTTCGTGCCGCGGATGCACCGCAGGTACGGCGACTGCTTCACCGTCCGGATCCTGCCGAGCGGCTCGGCGCTGGTGCTGTTCACGCGCCCCGACCACGCCAAGGAGATCTTCGCCGGCGACCCGGAGGTGTTCCACGCCGGCAAGGGCAACGCGATCCTCGGCCCGATCATGGGCGAGCACTCCCTGCTGCTGCAGGACTCCGCCGAGCACAAGCGCGCCCGCCGGCTGCTGATGCCGGCCTTCAACGGCGCCGCGCTGCACGGCTACCAGGACCTGGTGACCCGGATCGCCCGCGACGAGGTCGGCACGTGGACACCCGGCCGGCCGTTCCGCTCTCTGGACCGGATGAACGCGCTCACCCTCGAGGTGATCCTGCGCGTCGTCTTCGGCGTCACCGACGAGTCCCGGTTGGCCGAGCTGCGCCCGCTGGTCAACAAGACCGTCGACATCAGCCCGGCGATCCTGCTCGGCTGGGGGTACCCGTGGCTGCAGAGGTTCGGGCCGTGGAAGGCGACGGTGCAGAACCAGCGCGAGCTCGACCGGGTCATGTACGCCGAGATCGCCGAGCGCCGCCGGGCCACCGACCTCGACCGACGCACCGACGTGCTCTCCCGGCTGCTGCAGGTCGGCGCGGCCGGCGAGGGCGACGACCAGCCGCTCACCGACACCGAGCTGCGCGACCAGCTGGTCACCCTGCTGCTGGCCGGCCACGAGACCACGGCGACCGCGCTGTCCTGGGCGCTCTACGAGCTCGGCCGCGACGCCGGCCGGCTGGCCAGGGCGCGCCGCGCGACCGACGAGGGCGACGACGACTACCTCGAGGCCGTGATGAAGGAGTCGATGCGGTTGCACCCGGTCATCCCGATGGTGGTCCGGCACCTGATGGCACCGGCCACCATCGGCGGCGTCAACCTCCCGCGCGGGGTCAACGTGGGTCCGTCGATCCTGATCAGTCACTCCCGCGGGGCCAACTTCGACGAGCCGGGCGTCTTCCGGCCCGAGCGCTTCCTCGAGGGCCACGTCGCCCCGCACACCTGGATCCCGTTCGGCGGCGGCGTGCGGCGATGCATCGGTGCCGGGTTCTCGCTCATGGAGGGTGTCGCGGTGCTGCGTGAGGTGCTCACGGCGTACGACGTGGCGGTGCCCGCCGGTCCCGCGGACTACCCGCGGGTCCGCAACATCACCAGCGTGCCGCGGCACGGTGCGAAGGTGGTCGTCACCCACCGTTGAGCAGGGACGAGACCGTGGCCCGCAGCACCCCGGCCTCGTCCTCGGCACGGAACTCCTCGTCGGAGGCGATCCGGCCGTAGAACCCGTCGACCAGGAGGGTCACCCAGCTCGCGATGCGGGTCGCGGAGAGGTCGGCGCGAACGCCGCCTTCGTCCTGGCCGCGCCGCACCAGCGCGGTGAGCCCATCACCGATCACCGCCTCGTTGGCCGCCAGGGCGCCCGCGACCTCGGGCAGGGCGCCGGCACCGATCATGGCGTTGACCAGCCCGGCCACCCGGGGGTCGGCCGCCTCCTCGATCGCCCGCTCCACCCACGCGCCGAGACCGTCCCAGGCGGGACGGTCACGGTGGGCGGCGAAGAAGGCAAGCACCTCGCGGGTGTCCTCCTCCAGCAGCGCCGTCATCAGCGACGCCTTGGTGGGGAAGTAGTGGAACAGCGTCCCGGACCCGATGCCCGCCTCCCGGCACACCTGGGCGGTGGTGGTCCCGGCGAAGCCACGGGCCGCGAAGCAGGTGACCGCGGCATCGAGGATCATCAGCCGCCGGGCGCGGTGCCGGTCGGGGTCGACGGTGCGGGCCATCAGGCGCCGTCGCCTGCGCCCTGCGCGTCTCGGTGCCGCCGGCGCCTCAGCTCGGCCCGCGCGACGAAGCCGGCGACCAGGATCGGGAACCAGTACTTCTTCGAGTCCATCACCGCCCGTACCCAGTCCGGCACAGTGACGTCGGGCAGCGGGACCGACGGCCAGGGGACGGACGGCAGCGGCACCGAGGGCAGGTCCGGAAGCGGGATCGACGGGAGCCAGCCCCACGGGATCCAGCCGACCGCGAGCGACACGGCGACCAGGCCGAACAGGACCTGGGCCGTGGCCACGGCAACGTGCCGGGCGGCGTACCACCGCGGGTGCCGCCGGGCGAGGTCCCAACGCCGCCAGGCCCGGGTGCCCGGCGGCGGCTCGAGCTCCACCACCTCGGGTCGTACTGCTCGGCCCGGACCAGCGCCGGGCGCCGCCGGTGGTACGACGAGCCGGACGGTGCGGAGCCGGCCGCGGCGACCGGACCGCACCTGCAGGCTCGCCCCCTCGAGCCGCAGCCCGGCGAGGTCCCACTCGGGCGCGAGCTCGGCGAGCGGGACGTCGGATCCGGTCCAGGTGGCCCGCAGGGTGGTGACCACCCGGCCGTCGACGGCGACCTCGACCGGCGTCCCGACGCCGCCGACGCGCGGCAGGGGAGCGGCGACCAGCTCCCTGCCGGCCAGACGCAGCCGCCAGGGCCCGGGTGCGGGATCGGTGAAGGGCGCCATCCCGAAATAATAGAGCAGTCACTCCAGCAATTGCCGGTCGATTTGTGACACCCAACGCCCCTACGCGTCACGATTGAGCAACACGGGCCCGTCGATCCTTGACTCGCGCCTCCCCAGGGACGACGTTGGCTCCGGCGCACAGCCTGGTGCGTCCGTGTCCTGCCTGCCTGAGGAGCCGCGCGCGTGAGTACGCCCCTGGATGTCGAGCCCGCGGACGCCGCGGCGACGGAGGCGGCTCTCGTCGGGGGCGACAAGATCGAGGGCAGGTCGCTCGGCCAGATCGCGTGGCGCCGGTTCAAGCGCGACAAGGTCGCCATCGCCGGCGGCTGCTTCCTGATCTTCCTGATCGTCGTCGCGCTGGCCGCGCCGCTGATCACGAAGTGGTTCGGGCACCCGCCCAACGAGTTCCACCCCGAGCTCATCGACCCGAACACCACGCTTCCCATCGGCAAGTACGGCGGGATGAGCTGGGACTTCCTGATGGGCGTCGAGCCGCTCAACGGCCGCGACATCTTCAGCCGCGTCGTCTACGGCGCGCGGATCTCGCTGCTGATCGCGATCTTCGCCACCCTGGTGTCGGTGCTGATCGGGACCGTCCTGGGGATGACGGCAGCGTTCTTCGGCGGCTGGGTGGACTCCCTGATCAGCCGGATCATGGACATGTTCCTGGCGTTCCCGGTGCTGGTCTTCGCGCTGGCGCTCGCCGGCGTGTTCCCCGACGAGGCCTTCGGGCTCTCCGGCAACACGCTGCGGATCGTGCTGCTGGTCTTCATCATCGGCATCTTCAACTGGGCCTACATCGGCCGGATCATCCGTGGCCAGACGCTGTCGCTGCGGCACCGTGAGTTCGTGGACGCCGCCCGCAGCCTCGGCGCCAAGCGCAGCTACGTGCTCAGAACCGAGCTGCTGCCCAACCTGGTCGCACCGATCCTGGTGTACTCCACGCTGCTGATCCCGACCAACATCCTGTTCGAGGCGGCGCTCTCGTTCCTGGGCGTGGGCATCCGGCCTCCCACGGCCTCCTGGGGCGGGATGCTGTCCGACGCCGTCGTCTACTACACGACCCCGCACTTCATGCTCTGGCCCGGGCTGGCGATCTTCGCCACCGTGCTGGCCTTCAACCTGTTCGGGGACGGTCTGCGTGACGCCCTCGACCCGAAGACCCGCTAACCACACAACATCACCCATCGAGAGAAGGGCGTAACGGCAAATGATGAGCAGGCGAACGAAGGTACTCACAGCCTTCGCAGCCGTCGCCGCCTTGGGCCTCAGTGCCTGCGGAGGCGTCGGCGAGGATGACGGCGGCGATGGCAACGGCAACGAGGACAGCGGCGCCGCCGCTGAATTCAACTCGGCGCTGACGGAGGTCTTCAACCCCTCCGAGGAGCAGGGGGGCACCCTCAAGATGGGCAAGCCCGGCGACTGGGGTGACACCGTCGACCCGGGTGAGACCTACTACGGCTACTCGTGGAACTTCACCCGCTACTACGCCCGTCCGCTGGTGATGTTCAACCCGGTTCCGGGCAAGGGCAGCCAGGAGATCGTGCCCGACCTCGCCGAGGACGTCGGCGAGCCGAGCGACGGCGGTCAGACCTGGACCTACACCCTCAAGGACGGCGTCACCTACGAGGACGGCACGGAGGTCACCTCCGAGGACGTCAAGTACGCCGTGCTCCGGTCCACCGACAAGGAGACCTTCCCGAGCGGTCCGGCGTACTTCGAGGCTCTGCTCGACCTGCCGGAGGGCTACCAGGGTCCGTTCAAGACCCCGGACATGGACACCGACCAGGCGATCGAGACGCCCGACGACAAGACGATCGTCTTCCACCTCAAGCAGCCTTTCGCCGGGTTCGACTACCTCGCGCAGCTGCCGCAGACCGCCCCGGTCCCGGCCGACAAGGACACCGGCGCGAAGTACCGCGAGCACGTGATCTCCACGGGCCCGTACATGTGGGACACCTACGAGTCGGGCAAGCGCTACGTCCTGGTGCGCAACCCCGAGTGGGACCAGTCCACCGACGACCTGCGCAAGGCGCTGCCGGACCGCATCGAGGTCCAGCTCAACATGAACCCGAACGACGTCGACAACCAGATGATCTCGGGCGACCTGCACATGGACATCGAGTCGATCGGCGTCCAGCCGGCGACGCGTGGCCGGCTGCTGAACGACCCCGACCTGAAGGCGATGTCGGACAACCCCGTCGCGTCCCGGCTGCAGTACACCTCGGTCAACCCGACGGTGAAGCCGCTCGACAACATCGAGTGCCGCAAGGCGATCCAGTTCGGCATGGACCGGTCGGCGTACGTCACGGCGTACGGCGGCCCGATCGCCGGTGGTGACCCGGCGACGACGATCATGCCGCCGACCATCCCCGGCCACGTGGACTTCGACGTCTTCCCGGCCGGCGAGACCGGTGACGTCGAGGCGGCCCAAGAGGCGCTCGAGGCCTGCGGCCAGCCGGACGGCTTCGAGACCAACATCGCCTACCGGGCCGAGCGTCCGCAGGAGAAGGCGGTCGCCGAGGCGTTCCAGCAGTCGCTGGAGCGGATCGGCATCACGGCCAACCCGAAGCCGCTTCCGCAGGGCACCTACTTCACCGAGACCTGCGGCCTCCCGCCGTACGTGGTGAAGAACAACATCGGCATGTGCCTGAACAGCTGGGGCGCTGACTGGAACGACGGCTACGGCTTCCTGTCGCAGATCGTCGACAGCCGGGTGATCCGGGAGACCGGTGGCTCGTCCAACACGTCGGTGCGGATCCCCGAGGTCGACGAGATGCTCGACGAGGCCCTCGCGGAGCTGGACGACGCGGCGCGCGAGCAGCTCTGGGGCGAGATCGACCGCCGCGTCATGGAGGAGGCCGTCATCTACCCGGGCGTCCACGGCAAGGTGCTGCTGATCCGGCCGCAGGGCGTGACCAACGTGTTCGTGAACGAGAGCTACGGCCAGTACGACTTCATGTCGCTGGGCGTCGAGAACCCGTAGCCACGCAGCTCATTCACAGCACGGTCACTCATAGGTAGGTGAAGGCAGATCGCAGGTCGGCCCGGGGGTGTCCCCGGGCCGACCCGCGAAGCCGACCATTGTGTTCGCATACATCGTCAGGCGCGTGATCGCCGCGATCGCGCTGATGTTCGTCGTCAGCGTGATCATCTTCTCGATCTTCTATCTGGTGCCCCGGCTCGCCGGCGCCAGCCCGGAGACGCTGGCCTCCCGCTACGTCGGGCGGGCCGCGACCGAGTCGACGGTCAAGGTGACGGCCGAGCGGCTCGGCTTCTACGACCCGATCTACGTGCAGTACGGCGACTGGGCCAAGGGCGTCGTGACGGGCGCCGAGTACGACATGGGCCCGGTGACCGAGCAGTGCCCCGCTCCGTGCCTGGGCTACTCGTTCGTCAACCGGCAGCCGGTGTGGCCCGAGCTGGTCGACCGGATACCGGTGACCTTCTCGCTGGCGATCGGCGCCGCCGTCATCTGGGTGATCTTCGGGGTCTCCGTCGGGGTGCTCTCGGCGTTGCGGCGTGGCAGCTTCTTCGATCGGTTCGCGATGGTCATCGCCCTCGCGGGTGTCTCGCTGCCGATCTTCTGGACTGGCCTGGTGGCGCTGTTCCTGTTCAGCTATCGGTGGGAGATCGCGCCACCGGGTGGCACCTACGTCCCGTTCCTCGACAATCCGTTCGAGTGGGCCGCGGCACTCACGTTGCCGTGGATCACGCTGGCGCTGCTGTTCTCCGCGCAGTACGCACGGCTGACCCGCGCCGGGATGCTGGAGACGATGAACGAGGACTACGTCCGCACCGCGCGTGCGAAGGGTCTGACCGAGCGGCGCGTGGTGACCAAGCACGGCATGCGCGGTGCGCTCACGCCGTTGGTGACCATCTTCGGCCTCGACTTCGGGTTGCTGATCGGCGGCGCGATCCTCACCGAGACGGCGTTCGGGCTCAACGGGCTCGGCAAGTACGCCGTGGAGGGGATCCGGGCCAACGACCTGCCCAAGATCATGGGGGTCGTGCTGGTCGCGGCAGTCTTCGTCGCCGTCGCGAACCTGCTCGTCGACCTCCTGTACGCCGTCGTCGACCCGAGAGTGCGGACGCAGTGATGACCACCACCCAGGACACGAGCGCCCCCGTGCCGTCGTCGGGCACCGGCCCGTTCCTCGACGTACGCGACCTGCGCGTGCACTTCCCCACCGACGACGGGCTCGTCAAGTCCGTCGACGGGTTGTCGTTCCACGTCGAGCGGGGCAAGACCCTCGGCATCGTCGGCGAGTCGGGCTCGGGCAAGAGCGTCACGAGCATGGCCGTGATGGGGCTGCACAACCGCGCGAACGCGGAGGTCTCCGGCGAGATCCTCGTCGACGGCAAGGACATCGTCAGCGCCTCGCCCGACAGCGTGCGCAGGCTGCGCGGCAAGCGGATGGCGATGATCTTCCAGGACCCGCTGTCGGCCATGCACCCCTACTACACGGTGGGCAACCAGATCATCGAGGCCTACCGGATCCACAACAACGTCTCCAAGTCGCAGGCGCGCAAGCACGCGGTCGAGATGCTCGACCGGGTCGGCATCCCGGAGCCGGACCAGCGCGTGGACGCCTATCCGCACCAGTACTCCGGCGGCATGCGCCAACGGGCGATGATCGCGATGGCGCTCTCCTGCGACCCGGAGCTGCTGATCGCCGACGAGCCCACCACGGCCCTCGACGTGACCGTGCAGGCGCAGATCCTCGACCTGATCCGGGACCTGCAGAAGGAGTTCAACTCGGCGGTCATCATCATCACCCACGACCTCGGCGTGGTCGCCGAGCTCTCCGACGACATCCTGGTGATGTACGCCGGGCGGGCAGCCGAGTACGGCACCGCCGAACACATCTTCAACGAACCCGAGCACCCCTACACCTGGGGGCTGCTGGGCTCCATGCCACGCTTCGACCGGGTCCGCTCGGAGCGCCTGCTGCCGATCAAGGGCTCTCCGCCCAGCCTGATCAACGTCCCGCGGGGCTGTGCGTTCAACCCGCGCTGCACCTTCGCCTCGCTCAACGGCGACCTCAGCACCACCGAGCGTCCGGAGCTGGTCGAGTCCGGGCCGGGCCACCTGGTGGCCTGCCACCTGCCGGTGCCGCGGCGCCGGGAGATCTGGCGCGACGAGATCCAGCCGAAGATCTAGGGAGAGACGATGACTGCCACCGACACGGCCACCGAGGGGGCCGGCGCCGGGGACAAGCAGGAACTGCTGCGCGTCACCGGGCTGGTCAAGCACTTCCCGATCCGCAAGGGCCTGATGCAGCGCCAGGTCGCAGCGGTCCAGGCCGTCGACGGGCTCGACTTCTCCGTCAACGAGGGCGAGACGCTCTCGCTCGTCGGTGAGTCGGGCTGCGGCAAGAGCACCACCGGACGGCTGATCACCCGGCTCGAGGAGCCGACCGCCGGCCAGATCGTCTTCGAGGGCCGCGACATCACGCATCTCAAGGACGGGCCGATGCGCCCGCTGCGCCGCGACATACAGATGATCTTCCAGGACCCGTACTCCTCGTTGAACCCGAGGCACACGGTCGGCAAGATCGTCGGCGCCCCCTTCCACCTGCAGAACGTCACGCCCGAGGGCGGCGTGAAGAAGGCGGTGCAGGACCTGCTCGAGCTGGTCGGGCTCAGCCCCGAGCACTACAACCGCTACCCGCACGAGTTCTCCGGCGGCCAGCGTCAGCGCATCGGCATCGCCCGCACCCTCGCGCTCAAGCCACGGCTGATCGTGGCCGACGAGCCGGTCTCCGCGCTCGACGTGTCGATCCAGGCGCAGGTGGTCAACCTGCTCGAGGACCTGCAGGACGAGCTGAACCTGACCTACGTGATGATCGCTCACGACCTGTCGGTGGTGCGGCACGTGTCCGACCGGGTGGCGGTGATGTACCTCGGCAAGATCGTCGAGATCGCCGACCGCGACCCGCTGTACGAGCGGCCGATGCACCCCTACACCGTGGCGCTGATGTCCGCCGTACCCATCCCGGACACCAAGCGACGGCACCAGCGCGAACGGATCCGGCTCGAGGGCGACGTGCCCTCACCGATCAACCCGCCGCCGGCCTGCCGCTTCCACACCCGGTGCTGGAAGGCGCAGGACATCTGCAAGACGGTCGAGCCCCCGCTGGTCGAGCTCGCGCCGCGGCACCAGGTGGCGTGCCACTTCCCCGAGAACGCGCCGGCCGGAAGCGCGGCCGGGCAGCCCGAAGCCGGGGCGGCCGGTCCGGCGGCAGACCCGGCGACGTAGGACGCGCGGGGCGGACGGGGCACACGGTGGTACGACGGGGGTCGGTGAACCGAGGCGTGGGACGCCACCGGGGCACGCTCATGTGCCTTGGCCGGGTCAGGGATGATCGTGGCATGGCACGCACAGACGACGAGGCGCCCTGGACGCGTCAGCTCCTCGTCGGCCTGGGTGCGCTGGTGGCCATCTCCCTGTTGGTCGGCACCGTCGTCGGCGCGATGGCGTTGGGGGCCGCCAAGCTGACCGGCATCGATGGTGCGGGCCGCGGGCCGACCCAGGAGCCGAGCCTGGTGATCCCGACCGGGGAGCCGAGCACCAGCCCGGAGGCGTTCCCCGACCCGCCGGCCGCGGACGATCCCACCCCCACCGAGGTCTCCACCCCGAAGCCCTCGAAGCGGACGAAGAAGCCCCGCCCGCTCTCGTTACAGGCGTTCCCCCGCTCGGTCAGCCCGGGAGAGCGGATCAACCTGACCGGGGTCTACCCCGGCGGTGAGGGCGCCACCCTGCAGGTCCAGCGCTTCGAGAACGGTTGGACCGACTTCCCGGTCTCCGCCCGGGTGAGCGGCGGCACGTTCACCACCTACGTGCTCACAAGCCGCACCGGCGAGTCCCGCTGGAGGGTGCAGGACACGGGGAGCGGCCGCGCGTCCAACCCGGTCCGCGTCACCATCCGCTGAGCGGGTCCCCCGCGGCCGATCCCCGCAGCCGGCCGAGCCTGCCGCGCGCCCGGCGCGCCCGGTCGCTGCGGCGGCGCGTCGGCCGGGGAGTACGGCGGGGGTGGCCGCTCGCTGCGGCCGCCGCGGCCAAGCCGCTTGACGCTCCCCGGGCGCACCGTGCGCCCGTCCGTCTCGTCCGGCACGCCTGAACCTGGGTCTGGGAACCCATCGATCATCGGCTGCGTTGAGGCGTATGACAAGACTTGAGTTGGATCGACTCAACTTGTTTGACACAATGGGAGCAGAAGGCCCAGCATCGGGTCGTCGTCCCTGACCTATGACGAACAACATCCCCTGCGGACCTCCGCCGGGGCCCGCTACATGGAGGTACCCACATGGCTCGCGCGGTCGGCATCGATCTCGGCACCACCAACTCCGTCGTCTCCGTCCTCGAGGGTGGTGAGCCCACCGTCATCGCCAACGCCGAGGGGGCCCGCACCACGCCCTCCGTGGTCGCGTTCGCGAAGAACGGCGAGGTCCTCGTCGGTGAGGTCGCCAAGCGGCAGGCCGTCACCAACGTCGACCGCACCATCCGCTCGGTGAAGCGGCACATGGGC
The DNA here is from genome assembly GCF_035697785.1 of Nocardioides sp. Taxonomy (GTDB): domain Bacteria; phylum Actinomycetota; class Actinomycetes; order Propionibacteriales; family Nocardioidaceae; genus Nocardioides_B. The sequence goes on along the minus strand of NZ_DASSCL010000153.1, from coordinate 2,453 downwards.
ACCGACTGGAACACCAAGATCGACGACAAGACGTTCACCCCGCAGCAGATCTCCGCGTTCGTGCTGCAGAAGCTCAAGCGGGACGCCGAGTCCTACCTCGGCGAGACCGTCACCGACGCGGTGATCACCGTGCCGGCGTACTTCTCCGACGCCCAGCGGCAGGCCACCAAGGAGGCCGGTGAGATCGCGGGCCTCAACGTGAGCCGGATCGTCAACGAGCCCACCGCGGCCGCGCTGGCCTACGGGCTCGACAAGGAGTCCGACCAGACCATCCTGGTCTTCGACCTCGGTGGCGGCACGTTCGACGTGTCCCTGCTCGAGATCGGCGACGGCGTGGTCGAGGTCAAGGCGACCTCCGGTGACAACCACCTCGGTGGTGACGACTGGGACACCCGCCTCGTCGAGTGGATGGTCAAGAAGTTCAAGGACAACAACGGCGTCGACCTCGGTGCCGACAAGATCGCCAAGCAGCGTCTCCAGGAGGCCGCCGAGAAGGCGAAGATCGAGCTGTCCTCCTCGTCGGAGACCACGATCCACCTGCCGTACATCACCCACTCGGAGTCCGGCCCGTTGCACTTCGAGGAGAAGATCAGCCGCAGCGAGTTCCAGCGGATGACGCAGGACCTCCTCGACCGGACCAAGCAGCCGTTCAAGCAGGTCATCAAGGACGCCGGCATCGACGTCGCCAAGATCGACCACGTGATCCTGGTCGGCGGGTCCACCCGGATGCCGGCCGTCGCCGAGGTCGTCAAGGACCTGACCGGCGGCAAGGAGCCCAACAAGGGCGTGAACCCGGACGAGGTCGTCGCGGTCGGCGCCGCGCTGCAGGCCGGCGTGCTGAAGGGCGAGGTCAAGGACGTGCTGCTCCTCGACGTCACCCCGCTGAGCCTCGGCATCGAGACCAAGGGTGGCGTGATGACGCGGCTCATCGAGCGCAACACCACGATCCCGACCAAGCGGTCCGAGGTGTTCACCACCGCCGACGACAACCAGCCGTCCGTGATGATCCAGGTCTACCAGGGCGAACGCCAGATGGCCGCGCAGAACCAGCCGCTCGGCAACTTCGAGCTGACCGGTCTGCCGCCGGCCCCGCGTGGCGTGCCGCAGATCGAGGTCACCTTCGACATCGACGCCAACGGCATCGTGCACGTCTCCGCGAAGGACCGCGGCACCGGCCGCGAGCAGCGGATGACCATCACCGGCGGTTCGGCGCTGTCCAAGGAAGAGATCGACAAGATGATCAAGGACGCCGAGCAGTACGCCGAGGAGGACCGTCGTCGCAAGGAGGCCGTCGAGCTGCGCAACCAGGCCGACGGTGTCGTCTACTCCACCGAGAAGTTCCTGGAGGAGAACGGCGACAAGGTGCCCGACGAGGTCAAGACCGAGGTGCAGGCCGACGTCGACGCGCTGAAGGCGGCGCTCGAGAAGGCCGACAGCGGCGAGGCCGACGGGGCCACCTCCGACATCGAGTCCGCCCTGGCCAAGCTCAACGAGTCGAGCCAGAAGATGGGCGCCGCGATGTACGCCGCTGGTGCGGCCGACGCCTCGGCCGCCGGCGGTGCGACCGGCACCGGTGACACCGACGAGGACGTCGTCGACGCCGAGATCGTCGAGGACGACACCGACGACGAGGGTGACACCAAGTGACCGAACAGCACTTCCCCGACGAGGGCATGACCTCGTTCGACACGGAGGGCGACAGCCGGCAGGGTGCCGCGCGAGCCGACGGGGCTGCCCAGCCCCAAGGCTCCGCGGCACCCGGTGCCGACGCCGACACCGACGCCACCGCCTCCGGGAGCGACCCGGGGCCGGACGTCGTAGCCGACGACCTGACCGCCGCGCAGTCGGCGGTGGCGGCGCTGACCAACGACCTGCAGCGGCTGCAGGCCGAGTACGTCAACTACAAGCGCCGCGTCGACCGGGACCGCGAGCTGGTGCTGGAGAACGCCAAGTTCGCCATCCTGTCCTCGCTGCTGCCGGTGCTCGACGCCGTCGACCGGGCCCGCGAGCACGGCGAGGTCGAGGGCGGTTTCAAGGCCGTCGCCGACGCGCTGGAGCGCGTGGTCGAGGGCCAGGGGCTGGTGAAGTTCGGGGCACCGGGCGACGAGTTCGACCCACGCTTCCACGAGGCGCTGATGCACTCGCACTCGCCCGACGTCACCACGACGACCTGTCAGAACATCGTGTCGGCCGGCTACCAGATCGGCGAGCGGGTCGTCCGGCCCGCGCGGGTCACGGTGGTGGACCCGGTCGAGGAGGCGCCGGCGCCCGCGGCGGACACCGAAGCCGCAGGATCGCCCGACGACGTCGAGTCGGGCCCGCAGGACGACAGCTGACGGTCCGGCGTACCGCCTGAGCTGGACACCGCACGACACGCACGAGAAAGAGGGGAGGAGGGCGCATGACGAGCTCGGACTGGGCCAACAAGGACTTCTACAAGGTCCTCGGCGTCG
>NZ_DASSCL010000152.1:0-6538 GCF_035697785.1 Nocardioides sp. | reverse complement strand
GCCGTGCACCGCGGCACGCAGCCAGCGACCGTCCACGAGCAGCTGGGGCCCAGCCGGCGTCTCCGGGGTCGGCGTGTCCTGCTGGGTGACGGCGATCGTGACGGTGGCGTGTGGCATGGCCAGGGAGGTCAGCTCGTCGCTGACCGCCACACCCAGCCGGCGGGCCGCCTCCTGTCGCTGCACGCTGAGCGTGCCGGCGAGGTCGCCGAGCTCATCCCGGATGCGGTCACGGCGCGACTCCAGCTCGGCGATCTGGCCGTCGGTGTCCTCGAGGTCGAGCAGCCTCTTCGCACCGTCCTCGGCCCAGGCGAGCACCTCGTCGATCGTCTCGCCGTACTTGCGGGTGAGTGAAGTGAGCGCCGCCCGCCTCTCCGACACCGCGGCCAGCCGGACCGGGTCGGTGTCGAGCGACGCGACGTAGGAGGACACGTCCGCGGCCACGTCGGACAGCAGGTAGCTCACCTCGGCCAGGCGATCGGCGAGCGCGGCCGCTTCGGCGTCGTGCTCGCGCACGCCGTCGAGCAGCTTGCGGGCGGCCGACACCGCGCCGAGGGCGTCCGGGCCGGCCTCCTCCGCGGACAGCGACTCGCGTGCCTGGGACGCAGCAGACCGTAGCTCGTCGGCGAAACCGAGCCGGGCCTCCTCGGCGGCCAGAGCGGCGTCCTCCCCGGATCGAGGAGCCACCTGCTCGACCTCGCCGAGCCCGAACCTCAGCAGGTCGGCCTCCTGGGCTCGCGCCCGGGCGGACTCCACGACCTCGGCGAGCTCCGCCTCGGTGGTCCTCAGCTCGTCGTAGGTCGAGACGTACGCTCGTCGGGCCTTCTCGGCCTTGGGCCCGGCAAAGCGATCGAGCGCGTCGCGCTGGGCGGACGGTTGCAGCAGGCGGTGCTGGTCGGACTGCCCGTGGACGGCGACCAGCGGGTCGATCAGGCCCGAGAGGGCATTGACCGGCACCGACGCGCCACCGGCGAAGGCGCGGGACCGGCCCTCGGCGGAGATCTGTCGTGCCACGACCAGCAGGTCGTCGTCGATGTCACCGCCCAGGTCGTCGACGTCGGCCGCCAGCCGCTGGGACCAGGACTCGGAGCCATCGGCGAGCCGGACCAGCCCCTCCACACGGGCGGCCTTGGCCCCGGTGCGCACCGCGCCGGAGTCGGCGCGTCCCCCGAGCAGCAGCCCCAGAGCGGTGACCACCATCGTCTTGCCGGCACCGGTCTCGCCGGTGATGGCGGTGAACCCCGGCCCCAGCTCCAGCACGGACTCCTCGATCACGCCGAGCGACGCGATCCGGATCTCCTCAAGCATCGGCACCCCCGTTGCGGCGGCGGCGCTCCGCGGCGCCACGCCAGCCGCTCACCGGGAGATCGAACTTGGCCACCAACCGGTCGGTGAAGGGCGCCTCGTGCAGCCGCGCCAGCCGCACCGGTGAACGGCCGCGGCGCACCTCGATCCGGGCGCCGGGCGGGAGATCGACCGCACGTCGACCGTCGCACCACAGGACCCCCGCTCCCTCGGTGCGCGCCAGCACCTCCACAGCCAGGACGGAGGTCGGCGCGACGACCATCGGCCGCGCGAAGAGTGCATGTGCACTGATCGGCACCATGAGCAGGGCCTCCACGGTGGGCCAGACGATCGGGCCACCGGCGCTGAAGTTGTACGCCGTGGAGCCGGTCGGCGTGGCACAGACGACGCCGTCACACCCCCACCGGGACAACGGACGGCCGTCCACCTCGACGACGACCTCGAGCATCCGCTCGCGGGCAGCCTTCTCGACGCTCGCCTCGTTGAGCGCCCAGGTGGTGGTGACCAGTTCCTTGTCGCGGTAGACCTGCACGTCGAGGGTGAGCCGTTCGTCTGAGGAGTAGCGGCGGTGCACGATCGCGTCGATGGTGTGCTCGATGTCGTCGTGCTCGGCCTCGGCCAGGAACCCGACGTGGCCGAGGTTGACTCCCAGCAGGGGTGTGCCGCTCTCCCGGGTGAGCTCGGCGGCTCGCAGGATCGTGCCGTCGCCACCGAGCACCACGGCGATCTCACAGCCGGCCGACGCCGCCGGGCCGGGGCTGACCACGTCGAGGTCGGGCAAGTCGAGGGCGAGGTCGCGCGCCTCGTCCTCCAGCAGCCGGACCGCGACGCCGTGGGTAGCCAGGGCGTGACAGAACTGCGACGCGGCCTTGCGGGCGTCCTCGCGGCCGGTGTGCGCGACGACGAAGACGCGGCGGGTCACTGCGGAGTCGGTCACGGCACCACCTTCTCAGAGGACTCCCCCAGGGATGCGGTGCGGCGTACCTCATCCACCACCTGTTCCCGACCGATGTCGGCGGGGCCGCGCCGGCACCAGAGGAAGTACTCGACGTTGCCGGACGGTCCGGGCAGCGGACTCGTGGTCACCGCTCGGGCGCCCCAGCCGCGCCGGTCTGCCGCGGCGGCCACCGACGCGACGGCCCCGGCCCGGAGCTCGAGGTCGCGGACGACACCGCCCTTGCCCACCTTGCCCCTGCCCACCTCGAACTGCGGCTTGACCATCAGCACCAGGTCGCCGCCGGGGTCGGTCACGCCGATCAGCGCGTCGAGCACGAGCTCCAGCGAGATGAACGAGAGGTCCCCGACCACGACGTCCACCGGCCCGCCGACCAGCTCGGGAGTCAGGTCGCGGATGTTCGTGCGGTCGCGCACGACGACCCGAGGGTCCTGCGAGATCGACCAGGCGAGCAACCCGTAGCCGACGTCGACGGCCACAACCTCAGCCGCCTCGTTGCGCAGCAGGACGTCGGTGAAGCCGCCGGTCGAGGCGCCCGCGTCGAGGCAGCGCCGGCCGGCCACGCGCAGGCCCGCCGGCCCGAAGACGGCCAGAGCACCGGCGAGCTTGTGACCGCCGCGGGAGACGTAGTCGGGTCGTTCCGGGTCATCGACCACGACGAGAGCGACGTCGGTGGTGACACCGGTGGCGGGCTTGGTGGCGACCGCGCCGGCGACCTTGACGCGACGCGCGGCGATCAGCTCGCTGGCGTGCTCCCGAGAGCGGGCAAGCCCCCGTCGGACCAGCTCCGCATCCAGGCGTAGGCGGCGCGGCGGCACGACCTGGTGACCCCCGCGCTCAGCCCTGCGACTGCTCGGTGTTGCCCGCGTCGGCGAGCGCACCGCGCAGCTGGTCGTGGGCGGCCTCGAAGACCGCGACGTGCTCGGCGATCGGCGTGTCCGCGAGCGCGTCGAGGGAGTCCAACACCCGGTCGACGGCCTCGTTGCCGGTCCGCTCCACGGGTGCGGCCAGGTCTGCCGGCTGGGCAGCTCCAGACGCGACCGATCCGGCGGGGTCGTCGGCGGGCTCGTCGCGCACGAGCCACACGCTCTGGTCGTCGGTCACGGCTGCTCCTGCTGGGTCGGGCTCCCGGTTGACGGGCCCACGCTACTCGGCGGCGAGACCCCGTCGACGGCACAGGGTGCGCCCGTCGTGTCGAGGTGTCGCCAGGCGGCGGTGACGACGGCCCGCCACCAGTCGTCGGGGTCGGTGCCGTCGTCCTCGATCTCGACCCGGCCGTCGCGGACGCGGGCGGTCGCCCGTCCGCAGCGGATCTGCGCACCGTCCTGCACCGGCGCGGGGTGCGGATGGCCGAGGCCGCGCAGGTCAGCGGCGAGGTAGGTAGGGCGCAGGGCGGGGAGTGCTGCCACGAGCTCCTCCAGACCGGTGACTCCGGTCAGCACGAGCAGGCTGTCGTGGCCGCTGTTGGTCGCGCCCTCGATGTCGGTGTCGAGCCGGTCGCCGACGACCAGCGGACGGTCGCCGCCGACCCGCAGCACGGTCTCCTCGAACAACGGCGCCAGCGGCTTGCCGGCCACCTCGGGGCTGCGGCCGGAGAACCGCTCGACGGCGTGGACGAGCACGCCGTTTCCGGGCCCGAGCCCGTGGGCGGTGGGCACGCTCCAATCCGTGTTGGAGGCGTACCAGGGCAGGCCGCGGCCGACCAGGATCGCCCCGTCGCTGACCGTTCCCCAGGCCAGGTCGCGGTGGTAGCCGGACACGACCGCCACTGGTTCCTCGTCGATCGACTGGACGGGCCGGAGCCCCTGCTCCTCGAGAGCAACGAAGAGGCCCTCACCGCCGATGACGAAGACCGCCGACCCGGCCGGGATGCCGCGGGCGACGAGCCGGGCCGCCGCTTGGGCACTGGTGACCACGTCCGTCACCTCAGCCGGGATCCCCAGGCTGCGCAGGTGCTCGGCCACCGTCGCCGGCGGCCGCCCGGCGTTGTTGGTGACGTACGCCAACCGGAGGCCGGCCTCGCGCGCGGCCGCCAGGTGCGTGGCTGCTCCCGGGACCGCATCCGGGCCGATGTAGACGACCCCGTCGAGGTCGAGCATGGCGAGGTCGTAGGCGGTCCACAGCGCGGTCTCGCACGCCTTCAGCAAGGCTGGCTCCTGGTTCTGCTCGGTGGTCGGCGGTGCATGACGGGGCCGCACGGTGCGCGTGCCCTCCCCGCCGGTGCCTCATAGGATGCTCCGATGCCCCAGCCCCACGCACCCGGCCGACGACCGTTCACGTTGGCGCCCTTCCGCGGGCTCCGGTTCGACCCGGAGACGGTCGGCGACCTCTCGACGGTGATCTCGCCGCCGTACGACGTCCTGGACGCCGACACCGTGCGCACGCTCGAGAACGCCAACCGGCGCAACATCGTCCGACTGATTCTGTCACGGCGGTTCGAGCGGCCGTACCTGGCCGTGCGGGACCGGCTGGAGAAGTGGCGTCAGAAGGGCTACCTGCGCGCCGACGAGGACCCCGCTCTCTACGTCTACGAGTACACCGCCGAACAGATCACCGTGCGCGGTCTGATCGGCCTGGTGGGGCTCCGCGACGAGTTCGAGAAGGTGATCCTGCCGCACGAGGACGTGATGCCCGCCCCGGTCGACGACCGCGCGGTGCTGATGCGCACGACCGAGACCAACCTCGAGCCGATCCTGTTGGTCCACGAGGGCACGGCCGGGCTTCGCGGGCAGATCGCCGAGGCCGCGCGGCGCCAACCGCTCGCCGACGCCGTCGCCCTGGACGGCAGCTCGCACCGGCTGTGGGCGGTCACCGACCCCGCCTCCCAGGCGGCGATCGCCGCCGAGCTTGCCGACACCGAGGCGCTCATCGCCGACGGCCACCATCGCTACGCGGCGTACCTGAGGCTCCGGGACGAGCTTCGCGGTGCGGGCACCCCAGAGGGTACGTCGCCGTGGGACCACGGCCTCGCGATGCTGGTCGACCAGCACGACCAGGCGCTGCGCGTGGGACCGATCCACCGGTCGGTGGCCGCGCTCACCATGCGCGACCTGCAGGACCTCGCCGACGACCGGGGAGACGACCTGAGCCCCCAACCGGACCGGGAAGCGGCGTTCGCGGCGCAGGATCACGACCGGGACGACCGGGCGACGTTCGTCGTCAGCGACGGGCAGGCCTGGGCGGTGCTCTCAGTGAAGCGCACGCATGACGTCGACGCCGCCGTGCTGCACGAGACGTTGCTGCCGGCATGGCACATCGCCGAGGAGCAAGTCGGCTACCACCACAGCCTCGACCAAGCCCTGCACGCCACCACCCGGGCGGCGGGACTGGTCGTCGCCGTCCGACCGCCCTCCGTGCAGGAGGTGCGGGCGAGCGCCGCGCGCGGCGTCCGGATGCCGCGCAAGTCCACGTCGTTCGGGCCGAAGCCCCGGATGGGGGTCGTGATGCGCGACCTGCGCGACGCCTGAAGGGATCGGGGCGAGAGCCGAACCTGGTGCCTCGCTCAGCCCCGGGCGACACGGGTCGCCTTCAGCACCTCGAGCTCCAGTCGGGTCGCCGATCCGTCTCCGGCGCGGTAGAAGCGCCTGCGCAGCGCGCCCTCGACGCTCACCCGATCGCCGGGCTGCCACGAGCCCACCGTGCGACGGGCTCGGCCACCGAACGCCACGCAGTCGACCCAGTCAGAACGCTGCCGGGACCCGCGACTCCCCGGAGTGGGACTCCGGCCCATCGACATCCGGAACGTGACAATGACGTCGCCACTGGGCAGCGTCCGCTCCTCGGGACCCGACGTCACCCGGCCGGTCAGCCGGACCTCGTTGACGGAGACCGCGTCGGCATCCCGGTCGTCGCCCGTCTGCCCGACTGACTGCCCGCCTGCTTCTTCAGTCGTCTGCCTGGCCATCGGCACCACCTCCGGGGACAACCCTGGCGGGGGGCGCACTCGGTGACGGCACGACGCCGCGCGCCTGTGCACCAACCTCTCGAGCAGGTTGCTGTGGACGAGATCCGGCTCAGGTCGCGGACTCCAGCTCGGCGGCTCGGGCGGCCGCGTCGGTGATCTCGTGGCTGTCGATCGCGACGGTGCGATGGAACCACTCCATCGCCTCCTCGCGCTTCCCGGCCGCCGCGAGGGTGTCCGCGTAGGTGTAGCGCAGCCGCACCACCCAGTCGGCCCGCGACTGAGACCGCAGCGGGGCGTGCTCCAGGGTGCGCAGCGCGGCGTCGAGCTGGCCGAGGTCTCGGCGTGCGCCGGCCTCCACGATCGTCATCTCCGCCTTC
>NZ_DASSCL010000151.1:0-12752 GCF_035697785.1 Nocardioides sp. | reverse complement strand
CCACGCTGTGCTTCCGCGGCATCGACAACGCGGCCTACTACCGCCTCGTCGACGAGGACCGGGCCCACTACTACGACACGACCGGCACCGGGAACACGCTGCTGATGCGGCACCCCCACGTGCTGCAGCTGATCATGGACTCGCTGCGCTACTGGGTCACCGACATGCACGTCGACGGCTTCCGGTTCGATCTCGCGGCGACGCTCGCGCGGCAGTTCCACGAGGTGGACCGGCTGTCGTCGTTCTTCGACCTGGTGCAGCAGGACCCCGTGGTCTCCCAGGTGAAGCTGATCGCCGAGCCCTGGGACGTGGGCGAGGGCGGCTACCAGGTGGGCAACTTCCCGCCGCTGTGGACCGAGTGGAACGGCAAGTACCGCGACACCGTCCGCGACTACTGGCGCGGCGAGGCCTCGACCCTCGCGGAGTTCGCCTCGCGCATCACCGGTTCGTCCGACCTCTACGAGCACTCCGGGCGCAAGCCGATCGCCTCGATCAACTTCGTCACCGCGCACGACGGCTTCACCATGCGCGACCTCGTCTCCTACAACGACAAGCACAACGACGCCAACGGCGAGGGCGGCAACGACGGCGAGAGCCACAACCGGTCCTGGAACTGCGGTGCCGAGGGTGAGACCGACGACCCCGACGTGCTGGCACTCCGGGCCCGCCAGCACCGCAACTTCCTCACCACCTTGATGCTCTCCCAGGGCGTGCCGATGCTCCTGCACGGCGACGAGCTCGGCCGCACCCAGGGTGGCAACAACAACGTCTACTGCCAGGACAACGAGATCTCCTGGATGGACTGGGTCCTCGACGACGAGCAGCGCGACCTGCTCGCGTTCACCAGGCGCGTCGTGGCACTGCGCCGGGACCACCCCGTGTTCCGGCGCCGACGGTTCTTCGCCGGGGAGGCCTCGCAGGACGGCAAGGCGGGCGACATCGCCTGGTTCACCCCCGACGGCAAGAACATGAGCGACACGGACTGGTCGCACGAGTTCGCACGGTCGATGATCGTGTTCGTCAATGGCGACGCGATCCCCGAGCCCGACCAGCGCGGCGAGAAGGTCCTCGACGACTCGTTCCTGATCGCCTTCAACGGCCACCACGAGCCGCTCACCTTCGTGCTCCCGGACGAGGTGTACGGCGAGGGCTGGCTGGTCGCGCTGGACACGCAGGACGACCAGGCCGGCAGCGTGTCCATCTTCGACGACGCGACCACGCTGCTGCCGGGCGTCGAGTTCCAGGTGGCCGACCGGTCGATCGTGGTGCTCCGGCGGCCCCGCCCGACGCGGGACGGGACCGGCAACGAGTCGGGCCGCTCCGCGCGCTGAGTTCCCGGTCAGCGACCGCGCGCCTCAGTTCGCGCCCGCTTTGTCGGGGGTTTTGCGCGCCGGGCGTAGTTTCGACCCATGAGCCGCCCCACGACCCTGGGTGCCCTTCGCGACACCGGCTACCGCGCGCGTTCGGTCAAGGCCGAGATCCGCGACAACCTGCTCGCCCGGCTGCGCGCCGGCGAGACCGCCTTCCCGGGCATCGTGGGGTTCGACGAGACCGTGCTCCCGCAGCTCGAGAGTGCGCTGCTCGCCGGCCACGACCTGGTGCTCCTCGGCGAGCGCGGCCAGGGCAAGACCCGGTTGATGCGGACGCTCGGCACGCTGCTCGACGAGTGGGCGCCGTACGTCGAGGGCTGCGAGATCAACGACGAGCCGCTCGCGCCGGTGTGCTCGCGGTGCCGCCGGCTGGCTGCCGACGCGGGCGACGACCTGCCGGTCGCGTGGCGGCACCGCGACGAGCGCTACGTAGAGAAGCTCGCCACCCCCGACACCAGCGTCGGCGACCTGGTCGGCGACGTGGACCCGGTGAAGGTGGCGGAGGGGCGCACCCTCGGCGACCCGGAGACGGTGCACTACGGGCTGCTGCCCCGCACCAACCGCGGCGTCTTCGGCATCAACGAGCTCCCCGACCTCGCCGAGCGGATCCAGGTCGCGATGTTCAACGTGCTGGAGGAGCGCGACATCCAGGTGCGCGGCTACAGCCTGCGGCTCCCCGTGGACGTGCTCCTCGTCGCCTCCGCCAACCCCGAGGACTACACCAACCGCGGCCGGATCATCACCCCGCTCAAGGACCGGTTCGGCGCCGAGATCCGCACCCACTACCCCGAGCGGGTCGAGGAGGAGGTGGCCCTCGTCGCGCAGGAGGCCGCGCTCGTCGCCGACGTGCCCACGCACCTCATCGAGGTCATCGCCCGGCTCACCCGCGGTCTGCGCGGCTCGTCCTCGGTCGACCAGCGCTCCGGCGTGAGCGCCCGCTTCGCCATCGCGGCCGCTGAGGGTGTCGCCGCCTCGGCGCTGCGACGCAGTGCTCGCACCGGTGAGGGCATCGCCGTCGCGCGGGTGTGCGACCTGCCCAACGTGCTGCCCACCCTGCTCGGCAAGGTGGAGTTCGAGATGGGCGAGGAGGGCCGCGAGCCCGAGGTGGTCGCACACCTGATGCGGGTGGCGGTCGCCGAGACCTTCCGCGACCGGCTGCACGGCCTCGACCTGTCCGGCTTCACCGAGCTGTTCGCCGAGGGCGACACCGTGGAGACCGGTGAGCTGGTCACCGCGGACGAGCTGCTCCGCCAGGTCGGCACGGTGCCCGGCCTCGCCAAGGTCCTCGACCGGCTCGGCTACTCCGACGACGCGCCCGGCGGGTCCGCCGCCGACTGGACCGACCCGCCCGGTCCCGGGCAGGTGGCGGCCGCCGTCGAGCTGGTCCTGGAGGGGCTGCACCTCACCCGCCGCATCGACAAGACGTCCGTCGACGGTCGGGCCGTCTACGGGGCATGACCGTGCCGCAGCACGGGGACGGCCGGTTCCGCTACGGGCCCTGGCACGGCGGGCCCGACCCGCTCGCCCCGCCGTACGACGTCCGCGCCGCCCTGGACGAGGTCGGCCGCGACGTGCTCGCCGGGGGCTCGATGCGCGAGGCGCTGGCCGACCTGCTCCGCCGCGGGCTCGGTGACCGCGCCGGGCTCGACGACCTGGCCGCGCGGGTCCGCCGGATGCGCAACGCGGCCCGCCGGCGCGGGGACCTCGGCGGCACGCTCGACCAGGTCCGGGCCGCGCTCGACCAGGCGCTCGCCGACGAGCGCGACACCCTCGCCGCGGAGGAAGGCGACGACGCCCGCTGGGCGGAGATGGAGCTGGCCACGCTCCCCGACGACACCGCCGGCGCGGTGCGGGGGCTGGCCGACTACCCGTGGCACTCCGACAGCGCCCGCGCGACGTACCAGTCGATCCAGGACATGCTGCGCCGAGAGGTGCTCGACGCCCAGTTCGCGGGGATGGCCCAGATGCTGTCCGACCCCGATCCCGAGGCGATGCAGGCGGTCAAGGACATGCTCGCCGACCTCAACGCGTTGCTCGCCGCGCATGCCCGAGGCGAGGACACCGAGGACCGGTTCCGCGACTTCATGGACAAGCACGGGGACCTCTTCCCCGAGCAGCCCGAGAACGTGGACGAGCTGATCGACGCGCTCGCCCGTCGGCAGGCGGCCGCCGACCGGATGCTGGCCTCGCTGTCACCGGAGCAGCGCGAGCAGCTCGGCCAGCTCATGAGCGACGCGCTCTCCGACCCCGACCTCGCCTCGCAGATGGCCCAGCTCTCCGACAACCTTCGGGCGCTGCGGCCGGGGATGGACCGGGGACCGGTGCAGATGCGCGACGGCGGCGACCCGCTCGGCTACAGCGACGCGGTCCAGGCCGTCGCCGAGCTCGCCGACCTGGAGGCCCTCGAGCAGGCGCTCGCGATGGACCGGCCCGGCGGCACGCTGGACGACGTGGACGTCGAGGTCCTGGAGCGGCAGCTCGGTGCGGGCGCGGTGACCGACTTCCGGGCGCTGCGCGAGCTCGAGCGCGAGCTCGAGCGGCAGGGCTACCTCACCCGTGACGAGGACGGCGTCCGGCTGACCCCGCGGGCGGTGCGCCGGCTCGGCGAGACCGCGCTCAAGCGGGTGTTCGCCCAGATCGACGCCGCCGGCACCGGCGCCCACGAGGACCACCGCACCGGCTCCGCCGACGAGCTCACCGGCTCCGCCCGGCACTGGGTGTTCGGCGACGAGCTTCCCATCGACGCGGTGCGCACGGTCGGCAACGCGCTGCGCCGCGGGGAGGGGATCCCGGCGCGGCTCACCGTCGAGGACTTCGAGGTGGTGGAGACCGAGCGTCGTACGGCGGCGGCGGTCGCGCTCTGCGTCGACCTCTCGTTCTCGATGGTGCAGGAGGGCCGCTGGGGGCCGATGAAGCAGACCGCACTCGCGCTGTCGCACCTGGTGGCGACCCGGTTCCGTCAGGACGCCCTCGAGATCATCGGCTTCGACCGCACCGCCCGTCGCCTCAACCCGGTGCAGCTCGCGGACGTCGAGCCGGAGTGGGTGCAGGGCACCAACCTGCAGCACGCGCTGATGCTCGCCGGCCGGCACCTGCGCCGGCACCCCGACGCCGAGCCCGTCGTCCTGGTCGTGACCGACGGCGAGCCGACCGCCCACGTCACCGCCGACGGACACCCGTTCTTCAGCTGGCCGCCGCTTCCCGAGACGATCCGGGCCACGGTCCGGCAGGTCGACGAGCTCAGCCGCTACGGCGCCGGCATCAACTTCTTCATGCTCGGCAACGACCCCGGGCTGGAGCGGTTCGTCGACGCCGTCGCCCGCCGGGCGGGGGGCCGGGTGTTCACCCCGGACCTGTCCCGGCTCGGCGAGTACGTCGTCGCCGACTACCTGCGCACCCGCCGGGGTCGCCGCCGCGCCGGCTGACCGCCCTCACTACCCGTCGATCACCCGACGCAGGGCCTCGGCGAACTCGTCGGGCCTGCCGGTCTGGCCGTACTCGCCGCCCAGGAAGCCGCCGTGGTTGCTCGGCAGGACCACCGGCTCGGTGCCCAGCAGCGCCGCGACCGCGTCGGCGCACCGCGCGGCCAGCTCCTGGCCCGACTCCTCACCCCGGGCGACGACCACGCGCGTCGGCGCCGACCGGAGCGCCTGCACGTCGGGCTCATGCCGGACACAGGTGCGGTTGTTCTGCCCGAGCAGCGGGTCGTCGCGCGACCCGTCGTCCTCGGTCGGCAGGCCGAACATCGCCGGGTCCGGTGCGGGCTGGTCGAGGTAGGACGCCGGCAGCGGTCCCTGCTGCATGACCAGGGAGATGAACTTCGCCATCGCCGGGCCCATCCCTTCCTTCTGGTAGGTCGCGCCGATGTCGTCGTTCGCGGCGAGCGCCACCTCGGCGTCGGGCACCACCGTGACGAGGGGCGGCTCGTGCGCGACGAAGACGCGCACCTGCTCGGGGTGGCGGGCCACGAAGGCGAGGCCGTTGACCGCGCCGCCGCTGCTGCCGAACAGGTCGACCCGGTCGACGCCGAGCGCCTCGATGATCCGGTGCAGGTCGTCGGCGTGCTGCTCGGGGGTGGACTCCGACGTCGGGTCGTCCTTGACGCTTCGCTCCACACCGCGGGGGTCGTAGGTCACGACCGGGCGGTCGGTGAAGTGCGAGGCCAGCGTGTCGAACCCGGCCGCCCCCATCGGCGACGCCATCATGAACAGCGCCGGTCGGTCGGGGGTGGCCTCGGCGAGGTCACCGCGTACGTCGTACGTCAACGTGACGCCGGGGACCTCGAGGGTGTGCGTGCTGATGGACGTCGTGGGCTCGGGCATGCTTCCTCCTGGTGGGCGGTTGCCAGGCTGACCGGCGGCGGAGCGCAAACTCATCGGCGGGCGTGACTTCGACGCTACTCATCCGTTGTCCTCTTCAGTCACCAACCAACTGACGGAGGACCTCGTGCGCGTCCGATTGCTCGTCCCCGCCCTGGGCGCGTTGCTCGCCACGACCATCATGGCCGCCCCGGCGTCGGCCGACCAGCCGCTGCGGTACGTCGCCCTGGGCGACTCCTACAGCGCGGCGTCCGGCGTGCTGCCGCCGGACCCGACGGCCCCGCCGCAGTGCGCCCGCTCCGCCGCCAGCTACCCGCACCGCATCGCGCAGCGCACCGGCGCCGAGCTCGTGGACGCGACCTGCGGCGGCGCGGACACCGGTGACTTCTTCGCTGCGCAGCACCCCGGCGTCGCACCGCAGCTCGAGGCGCTCTCGCGTCGGACCGAGCTGGTCACGATGACGATCGGGGGCAACGACAGCAGCGTCTTCATCGACACGATCCTGCGCTGCGGGGCGGCGGGCCTGTCGACGCTCGGCACAGGCAGCCCCTGCCGGGACCGCTACGGCACGTCGTTCGAGGACACGATCCGCGCGACGACGTACCCCTCGATCGTGAAGGCCCTGCGCGCCGTCCACCGTCGCGCGCCGAGGGCCCGGGTGGCCATCCTCGGCTACCCGTGGATCATGCCGAAGGCTGTGGGCTGTTTCGACAAGATGCCGGTCGCGAACGGGGACGTCCCCTACGTGCGACGGATCCAGTGGGTGCTCAACGACGCCGTGCGGCGCGCGGCCGCCGCGACCGGCTCGACCTACGTGAGCCTCAACAAGGTCTCCGAGGGGCACGACGCCTGCCAGCCGGTCGGCGCGCGCTGGGTCGAGCCGGTTGTCCAGGGCACCAACCCGGTGGTCGTGCACCCGAACGCGCTGGGCGAGGCGCGGATGGCGGCTCGCGCCCTGCGGGTGCTCGACCTGGACTGAGCCCGGGCATGAGAACGGCCGCTGGCGTCTCGGGTCACCAGCGGCCGTTCAAGGAAATAGAACCATCAATCGGGTCGGTCTGTGGTTCGAATCCGGGAAATCTGACCCGTTCGGACTACTCCGTGGTGGAGAACGCCGCGTCGAATGCGGCAGTTGGTGCGTCGAAGGCGAGCCGGCGGACGAACTCGAGCGCCTCGGGGGCGCCGACGAGCCGGTCCATGCCGGCGTCCTCCCACTCCACCGATATCGGGCCGGTGTAGCCGATCGTGTTGAGCATCCGGAAGCACTGCTCCCAGGGCACGTCGCCGTGACCGGTCGACACGAAGTCCCAGCCGCGGCGCGGGTCGGCCCACGGCAGGTGGGAGCTCAGCCGTCCGTTGCGGCCGTTGCCGATCTGGCGCTTCGCGTCCTTGCAGTCCACGTGGTAGATCCGGTCCTTGAAGTCCCACAGGAAGCCCACCGGGTCGAGGTCCTGCCACATGAAGTGGCTCGGGTCCCAATTCAGCCCGAAGGCCTCCCGGTGGCCGATCGCCTCCATCGCGCGCACCGTCGTCCAGTAGTCGTAGGCGATCTCCGACGGGTGCACCTCGTGGGCGAACCGCACCCCGCACTCGTCGAAGACGTCGAGGATCGGGTTCCACCGGTCGGCGAAGTCGCGGTAACCCGCGTCCACCTGCTCCGCGGTGACCGGCGGGAACATCGCTACGTACTTCCAGATCGACGAGCCGGTGAAGCCGACGACGACGTCGACACCGAGGTTCCGTGCGGCGCGTGCGGTCATCTTCATCTCCTCGGCCGCGCGCTGCCGGACGCCCTCCGGCTCGCCGTCACCCCAGATGCGCGCGGGCAGGATCGCCTGGTGCCGGGCGTCGATCGGGTCGTCGCAGACCGCCTGTCCCTTGAGGTGGTTGGAGATCGCGAACAGCTGCAATCCGTGCTTCTCGAGCACGTCGAGCTTCGCCTTCACGTAGGAGTCGTCCTCGGCCGCCTGCCACGGGTCGAGGTGGTCGCCCCAGCAGGCGACCTCCAGCCCGTCGTAGCCCCAGCCCGCCGCCAGCCGGCACACCTCCTCGAACGGCAGGTCGGCCCACTGGCCGGTGAACAGGGTGATCGGTCGTGCCATGTCTCATTCCTTCCGGGTCCGGGCTGGTGGGTCAGCGCACGCCGAGCAGGTGCTCGAGGGCGAGCTGGTCGAGCGCCTCCATGGCGACGCTGCGCCGTCCGAGCGCCTCGATGTCGTGGGCCTCCTGGCGAAGGTCCGCGAGGGTCTCGCGGTCGCCCAAGGTCGGCTCGCCGAGCTCGCCGACACCCGCGGCATCCATCGCGGCGGCCACCTCTGGATCGGCTCGGAACGCGCGCACCTTGGCGCGGAGCACCAGGTAGTTGCGCATGCAGGCCCGCGCCGACTCCCACACGCCGTCCTCCGCCTCCGCGCGCGGCGGCTTGAAGTCGAAGTGCAGGTAGCCGTCGTAACGGTTGTCCGTGCCGCTGCCCTCGAGCGCGTCGACGGTCCAGAACGCCCCGCGCAGGTTGCCCGCCCCGAAGCGGAGGTCCTGGTCGAAGCGCGGTCCGTGCTGGCCGTTCAGGTCGACGTGGAACAGCTTGCCGTGCCACAGCGCCTGGGCGATGCCCTGCGCGAAGTTGAGCCCGGCCATCTCCTCGTGGCCCACCTCCGGGTTGAGGCCCACCATGGCGGGGTCGTCGAGCTCGGCGATCAGGGCCAGCGCGTGCCCGAGGGTCGGCAGCAGGATGTCGCCGCGCGGCTCGTTGGGCTTCGGCTCCAGTGCGAAGCGCATCGAGTAGCCCTGCTCCTTGACGTATGCGCAGAGCAGGTTCAGCGACTCGGCGTACCGGTCCAGCGCGGCCCGCACGTTCTTCCCGGCCCCGTGCTCGGCTCCTTCGCGGCCGCCCCACAGCACGAACGTCTCCGCGCCGAGGCTCGCGGCCAGGTCGATGTTGCGCAGGGTCTTGGCCACGGCGTGCCGGCGCACCCTCCGGTCGTTGGCGGTGAACGCACCCTCCTTGAACACCGGGTGGCTGAACAGGTTGGTGGTCACCATCTCCACGGCGAGCCCCGTGTCGGCGAGGGCCTTGCCGAACCGGTCCAGCGTCTCCTCGCGGGCGGTGTCGTCCGGGACCAGGTCGTCGTCGTGGAAGGTGACCGCGGCGGCGCCCAGCTCGGCGAGCCGGTACGTCGCCTCGACCGGGTCGAGCAGCGGCCGGCTGGCCGGACCGAAGACGTCGACGCCCTGCCAGCCGACGGTCCACAGACCGAAGGAGAACTTGTCCTCAGGGGTGGGTGCGTAGTCGTTCATGCCGGGATCTCCTGCCAGGAGCGGGTGTCGGAGCTGGTCTCGACGGCGGCCAGCACGCGCTGCACCTGGAGGCCGTCGGCGAACGTGGGCCGCGGGTCGGTGCCCTCGGCGATCGCGGTCACCAGGTCCACGACCTGGTGGGTGAACGCGTGCTCGTAGCCGAGACCGTGGCCGGGCGGCCACCAGGCGGCGACGTAGGGGTGATCGGGCCCGGTGACCAGGATGCGCTTGAAGCCGGCGGTCTCGTCGGCCTCGCCGGCGTCGTAGACCTGCAGGACGTTCATGTCCTCGAAGTCGAACGCGAGGCTGCCCTTGTCGCCGTTGATCTCGATGCGGATGGCGTTCTTGCGGCCGGTCGCGAAGCGGGTCGCCTCGAAGACGCCGACCGCACCGCCGGTGAACTTCGCGAGGAAGACGGCCGCGTCGTCGACGGTCACCGGGCCGCGCTCCCCGGCGCCTGCCGCGGCGGTGCCCGACAGTCCCGAGTGCTCGGTGGCCAGCGGCCGCTCCTTGACGAAGGTGGTGAGCTGGCCGGAGACCTCGGTGATCCGGTCCTGGGTGATGAACTGGGTGAGGTCGATGATGTGCGCGCCGATGTCGCCGAGCGCGCCGGAGCCGGCCTTGTCCTTCTCCAGCCGCCACGACAACGGGGCCTCCGGGTCGGCGATCCAGTCCTGGAGGTACTGCGCCCGCACGTGCCGGACCTCGCCGATCCGGCCGTCCTCGACGAGCCGCCGAGCGAGGGCGATCGCCGGCACCCGGCGGTAGGTGAAGCCGACCATCGCTCGCACGCCGGCAGCGGCGGCACGCGCGGCGGCCTCGGCCATCGCCTCGGCCTCCGCCACCGTGTTGGCCAGGGGCTTCTCGCAGAGGACGTGCTTGCGGGCGTCGAGGGCCGCGATCGCGATCTCGGCGTGGGTGTCACCGGGCGTGCAGATGTCGACGAGGTCGACGTCGTCGCGTTCGACGAGACGACGCCAGTCGGTCTCGCTCGCGGACCAGCCGAGCCGTGCGGCGGCAGCGGCCGCGCGTCCGGCGTCACGGCCGCAGACGACCGCCATCGCCGGGGTCAGCGGGAGCTCGAAGAAGCGGGGTGCGTTGCGCCAGGCCTGCGAGTGGGCGGCGCCCATGAAGACGTGCCCGACCATGCCGACCGCGAGGGGGCGTGGGGTGTCGTTCATGCGGTGAGGCTCCTGTGGGGGAGGGGTGCCCGCCCCGGTCCGAGGAGCGTCAGGACCGGGGCGAGCACGGACGGTGCGGACCGGTCAGGACTCGAAGCAGAGGTCCCGGTAGTCCTCGACGTTGTCGGCGCTGACCACCGGCGCGTTGAGCACGATCCGCTTCGGCACCTCGACCTGCACCAGGTCGGACATGCCCTTGTCCTGGGCGATCAGGCGAGCGAGCTTGATGCCGTCCGCGGCCTGCGTCGGCGGGTAGAGCACCGTGGCCTCCATCTCGCCGTCCTCGATCCACTGCATCGCGTTGCACGAGCCGGCGCCACCGATGAAGAAGAACTCGTCCCGGTCCGCGCTCTCGAAGGCGGCCTTCACGCCGACTCCCTGGTCGTCGTCGTGGTTCCAGATGATGTCGATCTGGTCCTCGGCCTGCAGCAGGTTGGAGGCCTGCTCCTCACCTGACTCGGGGGTGAACTCGGCGGCGACCCGGTCGTCGACCTCCTGGTCGCAGCTCTCCAGCGCATCGGCGAAACCCTCGGAGCGGTCCTGGGTCAGCGGCAGCGAGTCGATGCCCGCGATCTCGGCGATCACCGGGTCGGCGATGTCGTTGTCCTCGATCAGCTGGCAGGCATAGGTCCCGGCCGAGACTCCCATCCCGTAGTTGTCGCCGAGGATGGTCGTCCTGGCGGCGAACGGCGAGGAGAACTCGCGGTCCACGTTGACCACCGGGATCCCGGCCTCCATCGCCCGGGTCGCCACGTCGGTGAGTGCGGCACCGTCGGTCGGCAGCAGCACGATCGCGTCGACGTCGTTGTTGATGAACGTCTCCACCTGGGCGATCTGCTGGCTCGGGTCGTTGGTGCCCTCCGCGGTCTCCAGCTCGATGTCGTCGTAGTTCTCGGCCTCGGCGAGGGCACTGCTGTTGATCGCGGCGAGCCAGCCGTGGTCGGCGGCTGGACCGGAGAATCCGATGGTCACCGTCTCGCCGGTGTCGTCGTTGGAGCTCGCGGCGTTCTGGGCCCCGCCGTCGTCGCCCGCGGGCGGCTCCGGCTCGTTGCTGGTGCAGCCCGTGGCCAGGACCGCGGTGATGGCGATGGCGGCGGTGCCGTTCAGCAACCGGCGCCGGCGCGGCACGGGTGATGCGGACATGTTTCTACTCCTCAGGGTGTGGATGGTCCGAGAGATGTGCCCGGGACGGGTGCCGGTCACGGGGAGTTGGACTGCCGTGCGAGACGCTGCTGGAGCAGGACGGCAAGGACGATGATCGCGCCCTTGGCGACCGACTGGGCCGAGCTGGACAGGTTGTTCTGGGTGAAGACGTTGGAGAGCGTCGTGAAGATCAGCACGCCGAGGACGGTCCCGACGATCGTGCCCCGCCCGCCCGACAGCAGCGTGCCGCCGATGACGACGGCCGCGATGGCGTCGAGCTCGTAGAGCCCGCCGTGGGTGGAGGCGCCGGTGGTCGTACGCGCGGTGATCATGAGAGCCGCGATCCCGCAGCAGAGGCCGACGACGACGTAGAGCATGACGGTGTGCCGGTTGACGTTGATGCCGGCGAGTCGGGCGGCCTCGGGGTTACCGCCCACCGCGAGGGTGCGCCGGCCGAAGGTGGTGCGGTTGAGCACCACCCAGCCGATCAGCGACACCAGCGCGAAGATGATCACCAGGACCGGGACGCCGACGACGTCGGCGCGGAAGAAGTCCGCGAACTCGTCGACGGTGACGATCTGGGTTCGACGCTGGGCGAGGATCTCCGCGTAGCCGCGGGCGGCGGCGAGCATCGCCAGCGTCGCGATGAACGGGACCACTTTGCCGTAGGCGATCAGCAGCCCGTTGACCAGACCGCAGCCGATGCCGACCAGCACGGCCGTGAAGACCATCACGGTCCAGTGGAAGTCCTCGGCCATCGCCTGGGTGGCCACGGTCGTGCACCACACCGACGCGAGTGCGACGATCGCGCCCACCGAGAGGTCGATGCCGCCGCCGGTGATCACGAACGTCATGCCGATGCTGACCACGCCGATGACCGACGCGAGACGCAGGATGGTCAGCGCGTTGTCGAGGTTGGCGAACTGCTCGCCCGACGTGATCACCCCGACGACGCACAGCAGGGCCAGGGCGAGCACGAGACCGAGGTTGCGCCCCATGCTCGTGCGCAGCAGCGCCAGCCCGCCCCGGCGCTCGGCGGTGCGGGCGGCCGCCTCCTCGACGCGCTTGCTGTCGCTGGTCGGGTCCGGTGGGGCCGCGGTCTGCGGTGCCCCGGAGCTGCTCTCGGTCATGCCACTCTTCCTTCCATGACAAGGTCCAGGACCCTGGACTCGTCGAGCTCGGCGGCCGTCGCCTCGTGGACCACGGCTCCTTCACGGACGACGAGCACCCGGTCGGACAGTCCGAGCACCTCCTCGACCTCGCTGGACACGACGACCACGGCGACACCGCTGTCGGCCAGCCTTCGGATCAGGTTGTAGATCTCGGTGCGGGCGCCGACGTCGACCCCGCGGGTGGGTTCGTCCAGCAGCAGCACGCGGCACTCGCGCAGCAGCCAACGGGCCAGCACGACCTTCTGCTGGTTGCCGCCCGACAGCGTGCGGACG
>NZ_DASSCL010000150.1:0-40644 GCF_035697785.1 Nocardioides sp. | reverse complement strand
GTGGAGCTGGCGGGAATCGAACCCGCGTCCTTCGGCGCCGTGCCAGGTCTTCTCCGGGTGCAGTTCGTGATGTCGTTTTTCTCGGCCCAGGCGCTCCCACGAACACGTCACCTACGGGCTCAGTCACGGAAAAGTCCCGTCCAGCCCTCGTGACCCGAGCTGGACAGCAAGCCTCCTAGATGAGGCCGGCTACTGAGGCGGAGGCGCCCTCAGACCGACCCGTTCACTGGTCGCCTCAGGCGGCGAGAGCGAACGAACTGCGCTTAGCGTTGGCAGTTGTTGGTTTCCACGGATCGTTTACGAGATGACCGTGGATCCTCGACCCGCTTCCCCTGGAACTAACGTCCCAAGTCGAAACCGATCAGCCCCTCTTGAGTTTTCAAACAGTGCTCCCACTGTAGCGGGCACAACGGACAAGCCGCGCGGCATATTCCGTCCCCAACTTCGCCGAAGGGCATTGACCCGCCGACGAGCACCTGGCAGAATCGAACATACGTTCGAGTCAAGGAGGCGGTGTGGCGATCTCGCCCTCAGTGAGGCGCGCGACAGCCATGCCCACCGGGGCCGAGGTCGACGACTACATCGCCCGCCTCGGGTACGACGATGACGCGGCGACCGACCACGACCGGATCGAGCTCATCGCCGCGCTCGAGCGGCTCAAGGGCGCCGCCGCGGCCGCGCAGGCCCGTGTGACCTTCGCCTTCGACCGGTCGCAACGAGCCGAGCAGGCGGATCTGGGAGTGCCCTCCTCGGAGCAAGGACAAGGCGTGGCGAGCCAGGTGGCACTGGCCCGGCACGACTCCCCCGCCCGTGGCGGACGACACCTCGGTCTGGCACGCGCCCTGGTCGCCGAGATGCCACGCACCTTGCAGGAGCTGGCGGCGGGGCGGATCAGCGAGTGGCGCGCCACGATCCTGGTTCGCGAGACCGCCGTGCTCTCGGCCGAGCACCGTCGTCGCGTCGACGAGGAGCTGGGAAGTCGGCTGGCCGTGCTGGGCGACCGCGGGGTGGAGCGGGAGGCGAAGCGGATCGCCTACCGCCTCGACCCGGCCTCCTTCATGCGACGCAACCGGGGCGCCGAAGCCGACCGACGGGTGACCGTGCGCCCCGCCCCCGACACCATGAGCCTCGTGACCGGCTTCCTACCGGTCGCCCAGGGGGTGGCCGTCCACGCCGCGCTCACGGCGCACGCCGACTCCCTCCGCGCCGGGGGCGACGCTCGAAGCCGTGGGCAGATCATGGCGGACACCTTCGTGGAGCGTCTCACCGGTCAGTCCACCGCCGACGCGGTGCCGGTCGAGGTCCAGCTCCTGATGACCGACCACGCCCTGCTCACCGACGACCGCACGCCGGCCCGCGTCGTCGGCCACGGCCCCGTCCCTGCCGCCCTCGCGCGCACTCTGCTCCGCTCGACCGACGCTCAGGTGTGGCTACGCCGGCTCTTCACGTCACCGACCACCGGCGAGCTGGTCGCCCTCGACTCGCGCCGACGGACCTTCCCCGCCGGGATCCGGTCGTTCCTGATCGCCCGCGACGAGGTCTGCCGGACGCCCTGGTGCGACGCGCCGATCCGACACGCCGACCACGTCGTCCGCGCCGCCGACGGCGGCCCGACCAGCGCCGACAACGGGCAAGGGCTCTGCCAGCGCTGCAACCAGGCCAAGGAGGCACCGGGTTGGGCGGCCACCCGCACGCGGGCCGGCCCGATCCACCTGCCCGGCGCGATCACCGTGCTGACGCCCACCGGGCACGCCTACGAGAGCACGCTGCCGACCCTGCCGGGCCGGCCGAGCCCGGTCACACCGATGGAACGCCGGTTCGCGGAGCTCGTGCGAGCCGCCTGAGTCAGGGCAGCCGGGCCCGGACGACCTCGTCGAGCACGCCGAGCTGCAGGGACCCGGAGTCGAGCACGGCGGAGTGGAACTTCTTGATGTCGAAGCCGGCTCCCTGGCGCTGCTCGGCCTCGGCCCGCATCCGCTCGATCTCCACGCGGCCGACCATGTACGACGTGGCCTGGCCCGGGTGCACGATGTACCGGTCCACCTCGGGGCGGCACATCGACTCGGTCAGGGGCGAGTTGGCGACCATGAAATCGACCGCCTGCTGCCGGCTCCAGCCCAGAGCGTGCAGGCCGGTGTCGACGACGAGCCGGCTGGCGCGCATGGAGTCCGCGGCATACATTCCCATCCGGTCGACCGCCCCCGAGTACAGCCCCATCTCGTCGGAGAGCCGCTCGGTGTAGAGCCCCCAGCCCTCGGCGTACGCCGAGTTGTGGATGTGCTTGCGGAACTCCGGCACGCCCTCGAGCTCGGAGGCGATCGCGAGCTGGAGGTGGTGGCCCGGGATGCCCTCGTGGAAGGCCATCGACTCCAGCTCGAAGGTGCCCCACGACTCCGGGTCGTCGATGTTGATGAAGAACGTCCCTCCCCGGCTGCCGTCGGTGGCGGGCGGGAAGTAGAACGCCTTGCCGCCCGTCATGGTGCCCTCGACGGCGCAGGGTGCCTGCGGCAGCACCTCGAACCAGCCGGGCATCGCGTCCCAGGCCCGCTGCATGGCCACCTTGGACGCCTCGACGAGCTCCTCGCCCCGGGTGAAGTGCAGCTTGGGGTCGGTGCGCATCGCCTCGAAGATCGTGGCCAGGTCGTCGCTGCCGACCACCTCTGGGCCGAGCGCGCGGTACTCGTCGGCGAGCTTCTCGATCTGTGCGAGCCCGAGGTCGTGGATCTCCTGGGCGGTCTTCGTCGTGGTCGTGTAGTAGCGCAGCGCCGCGTCGTACGCCTCCGAGCCTCCCGGGATCCAGCTCAGCCCGGCCTTGTCGTCGGGTCGCGCCACCGGGAGGACCTCGTCGCGGAGGACGTCGCGGTAGACCGCCATCCCCGGCCGTAAGTCGGACTCGATGACCGCCTTGAGCCGCTCGCGCCACGCGTCGGCATCGAGCCCCTCGGGCGGCGGGGTCGTCCCGAGCAGCGCGTCGTCGTCCACGGACGAAGCCAGGATCGCGTCGATCTGCTCGATGGTCCCGGAGACGGCGAACTCCGCCGGCGCCCGACCGGCCGCCAGACCTTCACGCAGCCGATCCACCAGCTCGCGGTAGTGCCGCCCGACACCGCGGTAGGTGTCCAGGAGCTTCTCCGCCACCTCGGCGTCCGGCAACGCGAGCATGCCGACCACGATCGGCATCTCCACCTGCAGACCGAAGATCGCGTCGGCGGCCAGCTCGGTCTGCCGGGTCTCGAGCAGGTCGGCTCGCGCCACCGCGTCGGCGGCGAGCACGGCGCGCGTGATCCGGCCCTGGTCGTCGAGCGTCGTCTCGTCGATCGCCTCAGCCCGGCGGGCGAACTCGCGCAGCGCCGCGATCACGTCGTCCTCGCCGGCCCGTGTCGCGTCCTCGAAGCGCCCGGCGTGCTCGTAGTGCCCGTAGAGGTGCGCCTCGGTCGGGTTGGTGGCGAGGTGGTAGTCCCAGTACTCGTCGGCGAGCTGGTCGATCTGGTCGGGCATGGTCATGCGGGTCCTTTCGTGGGGTGCTCGGACGGCGCTCCAAACAGACGGGTGCCGTTGTACCAGCACACGTCCCGAAGCCACTCGTCACCGAGCCCGAGACGCGCCAGCGCCTCGAGCTGGTGGGCGTAGGGGTAGGGGATGTTCGGGAAGTCGGAACCGAGAAGCACCTTCTCCCGAAGGTCACGCAACCGCGGAAGCAGGTCCGCCGGGAACGGTGCCATCTCCTCCCAGAAGTCGGTGAACGCCATCGTCGTGTCGAGGTGCACCCGGTCGTACTTCCCCGCCACCGCCATGAACTCGTCGTAGTGGGGCGCGCCCATGTGGGCGAGCACCAGGGTGAGAGCCGGGTACGCCGTCACCAGGTCGCGCAGCGCGCCGGGGCCGGTGCGCGACGTCGCCACGGGTCCGGAGTTGACGTGGATGACCACGGGCGTGCGGGCGTCCTCGAGCGCGCCCCACACAGCGCGGAGGTGCGGGTCGAGGACGTCGAAGTCGCCGACCTGCACGTGCACCTTGAAGACGTCGGTGCCGTCGGCGATCCGGCGGGCGACGTACGACGCCGCCTCGGGCTCGGGGAAGAACGTGGCGGATGTGAGCACCTCGGGGACCGTGGCGGCGAGTCCTGCGGCCCAGTCGTTGAGGTACTCCGCGATCCCCGGCTTGTGCGCGTAGGGCAGCGCGCCGAACCGTCGTACGCCGAGGGCACGCAGCTGGGCAACCCGCTCCTGGTCGTCGCCGCGGTAATGCAGCGGCCACTCCCGCCCGATCAGCGGGCCGGCACCGTCGAACTGGGCGCGCACCTTGCGCATCACGGGCGGTGGCAGGAAGTGCACGTGCACGTCGAACAGACCGGGCAGGTCGAGCTCCGCCCACCAGCCGGGGACGTGGGCGTCCGAGAGGGTCTCGACCGGGGACAACGCGGGCCGTCAGTCCTTGTAGCCCTTGAGCCGGCGGCCGATCGCCTGCTCGGTCTCACGCTGCGCCTGCTTCTCGGCGAGCGTGGCGCGCTTGTCGTAGGCCTTCTTGCCTCGAGCCAGCGCGATCTCGACCTTCGCGCGGCCGTCCTTGAAATAGAGCGCGAGCGGGACGATGGTCAGCCCCTTCTCGTTGACCCGGCGCTCGATCTTGTCGATCTCGACCCGGTTCAGCAGCAGCTTGCGCTTGCGGCGGGCCGAGTGGTTGGTCCAGGTGCCCTGCGTGTACTCGGGGATGTGCACGCCGTGCAGCCAGACCTCGTGGTTCTCGATGTCGGCGAACCCGTCGACCAGGGAGGCGCGTCCGGCGCGCAGGGACTTGACCTCGGTGCCGACCAGGACCAGGCCGGCCTCGTAGGTGTCCTCGATGTGGAAGTCGTGGCGCGCCTTCTTGTTCTGCGCCACCATCTTCTGCCCCTGCTCCCTGGCCATGCGGCCGATTCTCTCAGCAGGGAGCAACCGAGTTGACGCGGGCGGCTACAACCAACGCATCGGGTTCACGGACGTGCCGTTCTCCAGCACGGTGAAGTGCAGGTGGCACCCGGTGGACCAGCCGGTCGTGCCGACATACCCGATCACCTGTCCGCGCTCGACCCACTGGCCCTCGTGCACGGCGTAGCCGCTGAGGTGGTTGGAGATCGAGGCCAGCCCCACACCGCGGTGGAAGCCGTGGTCGAGGATGATCCGGTTGCCCCAGGCCGACTGGTAGTACATCTGCAGCACGCGACCACTGGCCGGCGCGAGGATCGGGGTGCCGCACGCGTTGCCGAAGTCCATGCCGTCGTGCAGGGCGCGGTAGCCGTAGATCGGGTGCTGCCGATAGCCGTACGGCGACGTGACCGCACCGGGCACGGGGTAGTCGAGGAACCCGTTGGAGCTGACCGGCCCGACCGCCTGGTTGGCGGCCGCGGCGGCCGCGGCGGCGCGTCGACGCGCGGCGGCGGCCCGCTTGCGCAGGATCTCGGTGATCCGGTCCTGCTCCTTCTCGAGGCTCTTCAGCGTGGCCAGGTCGGCCAGTCGGGCCCTCTCGGCCTCGTCCTCGGCCTCCTCACGCAGCGTGACCAGGTTCTGCACCTGCAGCTCCTGGTCGGCGGCGCGACGCTCGAGGTCCTGCTTCTTGGCGAGGTTCTCCGCGGCGGCGCGGCGCTTGCGGGCCACGTCGTCCTTGGCCGCCTCGACCTCCTGCTCCTGCACGGTCAGGAGCACCTTCGACGCCTCGAGGCGAGACAGCGTCACCGCTTCCTTGTCGATCACGCTCTGCACCGAGTTGAGCTGTCCGGTGAGCTCGGCCGGGTCCTGGCTGGTGAGCACCATCGAGAGCCCCATCAACGCCGGGTCACCGGTCTGGTAGTTGGAGACGACGATCTGGCCGAGCGCGTTCTCCTGCTCGGCCACCTTCACGTGTCCCGCGTCCAGGTCGACCCGGGCCTGCTCCAGCCGCTGGATCGCCGCGTCGAGCTGGGCCTGCATCTGCCGGTCGAGCGCCTCGGCGGCGGCGAGCTCGCCGCGGGTCTCGGCCAGGTGTGCCTGCGCCTGGTCGAGCTGGTTCTGGGCGGCGCCGAGCGCCGCGGCCGCCTCGCGAAGCTCGGCGCTGGAGTGCTCGAGGTCCTGGTTGGCCGCACCCATCTCACGCTTGAGCTTTGCCTGGTCCTTCTTGAGCTCCTCGGACTTCTTCTTCCGCAGCGCCTCGGCCTTCTTGCTGTCGCCCTTGTGGTTCGACCGCTGCCCGCCCTTGTCGCCCTTCTTGCCGTCAGCGGCGGTCGCCGTGGGCGACACCGCGAGGCCGGAGACAAGGCATGCGAGGACCATGACAGCGGCCGCCGCCGTCCTGGCGGGGCGCCGGGTAGTACGGGGGAAGTTGCGAACCACCGGTCTGCCTTGCTTGTTGTCCTGAGCGAGAGCCAGATCGACGGTAACGGAGGAACGTCACACTTTGAGGTATTTCCGGGTCATTACGAGCGTCGGAATCAGAGTGAGCGCCAGACCGAGGAGGGCGATGCTGCCCACCGCCCAGAGTCCGTCGCCCCAGTCCACCCAGGCCACGATGTTGGAGGTGGGCCGCAGCGTTCCGTAGATCACCACCCACATGAAGACCATCAAGGCGCCGCCGGCGAGGCTGACCCCGATGAGCGCGGCGACGAGGGACTCCATCAGGAAGGGCAGCTGGATGTAGAGGCTCGAGGCGCCCACCAGGCGCATGATCCCGATCTCGCGGCGTCGGGCGAAAGCGGCCAGCCGGATGGTGTTGCCCACCTGGAGGATCGCCGCCACCACCAGGAACGCCGCGATGCTGATGGCGCCCCACTTCATGACGTTCATCCAGAAGTAGATCGGCTTCAGCACCTCGCGCAGGTCACGAACGGTGTTGACGCCCGGCAGTCCCTGGACCGCCGACTTGATGCCGAGGAACTTCTCGGGGTCCTCCAGCTGCACCCAGTAGGACTCCTGCATGTCCGAGGGCCGGATCGACTCGTAGACGCGCTGCTCGGTGTCGTCGTCGGAGATGTACGCCGCCCGCCACTTGTCGTAGGCCTCCTGCTTGCTCTGCAGCCGCCATGACGAGACCTCGTTGTTGGTGTCGAGCACGTTCTCGATCTCGGTCTTCTGCGCGTCGGTCACCTCACCGTTGACGCAGTTGGCCGTCGTGGAGTTCTCGTTGCAGAGGAAGACGGTGATCTGGAGCTTGCTGCCCCAGTACTCCTCGGCCTTGGCTGCCTGGGCGTTGAGCAGCAGGCCCATGCCCACCAGCGTGAGCGAGACGAAGATCGTGACGATGACGGCGATCGTCATCGACACGTTGCGCTTGAGCCCGTTGCCGAGCTCCGAGAAGACGTACGTGAGCTGCATGGAGAGGAACCCTCTGGTCGTCGTACCTGTTGTCCGGTGGTCTCCGGGAGCTAGTGCTGGTAGCCGTACACGCCGCGAGACTGGTCGCGTACGACGCTGCCGTTGGACAGCTCGATGACACGCTTGCGCATCTGGTCGACGATCCCGGCGTCGTGGGTGGCCATCAGCACCGTCGTGCCGGTGCGGTTGATCCGGTCGAGCAGCTTCATGATCCCGACCGAGGTGTTGGGGTCGAGGTTGCCGGTCGGCTCGTCGGCGATCAGGATCATCGGCCGGTTGACGAACGCCCGCGCGATCGCGACGCGCTGCTGCTCACCACCCGAGAGCTCGTCGGGCATCCGGTCGCCCTTGCCCTCGAGCCCGACCAGCTCGAGCGTCTCGGGGACCACCTTGGTGATGTGGCTGCGCGGCTTCCCGATCACCTGGAGCGCGAACGCGACGTTCTCCCCGACCGTCTTGTTGGGGAGCAGCCGGAAGTCCTGGAACACGGTGCCGATCTGGCGACGCAGACCGGGCACCTTCCAGGTGGCCAGCCGGTTGATCTCCTTGCCCGCGACGTAGACCCTGCCGTGGGTGGGCCGGGCCTCCCGGAGCACGAGGCGCAGGAAGGTCGACTTGCCGGAGCCGGATGCGCCCACGAGGAAGACGAACTCGCCCTTCTCGACCTCGACGGTGACGTCGTCGAGGGCAGCACGGCTCTGGCCGGCATAGGATTTGGTGACATTCTCGAAGCGGATCACAGGCAGTGGGTGTGGCCGGGTTCGGGGACACGGGGAGCATGCCGATCCACCTGGGCTTCCCCCGGGTGCGGTGCAGCGGCATCCGACCAACAGTTGAGTCTAGGCGACGACCCTGAGAGGCCCCGACACGTCGCAGGCATCGGTGTGCCGAACGTCATGCCGATCCCCGACATCCGGGACCGGCGAGTCCGCTCAGTTGGCGGCGGCCTTCTCGGCACCGCGCCGCCAGCGGATCCCCGCCTCGAGGAACTCGTCGATCTCGCCGTCGAGGACCGCCTGCGGGTTGCCGGACTCCTGCTCGGTGCGCAGGTCCTTGACCATCTGGTAGGGGTTCAGCACGTAGTTGCGCATCTGGTCGCCCCACGACGCGGCCACGTCACCGCGCAGCTCGTCGAGCTGGGCGCGCTCCTCCGCCTTCTTGATGGCGAGCAGCTTGGCCTTGAGGATCACCATGGCGGAGGCCTTGTTCTGCAGCTGGCTCTTCTCGTTCTGGCAGGAGACGACCGTGCCGGTCGGGATGTGGGTCAGCCGGACCGCCGAGTCGGTGGTGTTGACCGACTGTCCGCCGGGGCCCGACGAGCGGTAGACGTCGATCCTGACCTCCTCCTCCGGGATGTCGATCTCGTCGGTCTGCTCGAGCACCGGGACTACCTCCACGGCCGCGAACGACGTCTGGCGGCGGCCCTGGTTGTCGAACGGGCTGATCCGCACCAGCCGGTGGGTGCCGGCCTCGACCGACAGGGTGCCGTAGGCGTAGGGCGCGTGGATGGCGAAGGTCGCGGACTTGAGCCCGGCCTCCTCGGCGTACGACGTGTCGAACACCTCGACCGGGTACTTGTTGCGCTCGGCCCAGCGGACGTACATGCGCATCAGCATCTCGGCGAAGTCGGCCGCGTCCACGCCGCCCGCCCCGGACCGGATGGTCACCAGTGCCTCGCGGGAGTCGAACTCCCCGGAGAGCAGCGTGCGGACCTCGAGCAGCTCCACGGCCTTCTGCAGCCGGGCGAGCTCGCGCTCGGACTCGGAGAGGGCGTCGCTGTCGCCCTCCTCCTGGGCCATCTCGACCATCAGGGTCAGGTCGTCGAGGCGGCTCTGCAGCGACGTGAACCGGTCGAGCTCGCCCTGCAGCGCGGACAGCCGGCCGGTGACGCGCTGGGCGTTGGCCTGGTCGTCCCAGAGGTCTGGTGCGGCGACCTGCTCCCCGAGGTCGGCGATCTCCGCGCGCATCGCGTCGAGGTCCAGCACCTGCTCGACGGTGTGCATGGTCGCCTGCAGCTGCTTGATCTGGGTCTCGAAATCGGGGCCTGCCACGAGACGGAGCCTACGCCAGCGGGGGTCGGCCGACGCATGGCCAGGGGGCCGACCGGGTAGGAGACTTGTGCACGCGATCGAACGGAGGACCCCATGCCTCAGCAGGCCTGGAGCAACAAGCGCGAGCGGCAGTACGAACACATCAAGGAGGGTCTGGAGGACCGCGGCCGCAGCGAGGACACGGCGGAGGAGATCGCGGCGCGCACCGTCAACAAGGAGCGCGCGCGGTCCGGTGAGTCCCGCGAGGCCAGCCGCTCATCGACGAGGGACATCTCCTCGGGGCAGCGCGGCGGCAAGCGCTCGCACAGCGGCTCCCAGGGACGGACCAAGGCGCAGCTCTACAACGAGGCCAAGAAGAAGAACGTCGAGGGCAGGTCGAAGATGTCCAAGGCGGAGCTCGAGAAGGCGGTGGGGCGCTGAGCGCTCCGGAGGGTTCGGGCCCTCAGCCGACGACCGGGGCCGAGTCCGACCAGGACCGTCTCGCCCGGAACTTCAACGAGCTGCTCCAGGAGCTGCGGGTCACCCAGACCGGCGTACAGATCCTGACCGGGTTCCTGCTCACGGTGCCGTTCACGCAGCGGTTTCCGGACCTCGACTCGGTGCAGACCACCGGCTACCTGGCCGTGCTGCTCGGCTCGGTGATCGCGACCGGGTTCATCATCGCGCCGGTGGCCCTGCACCGGACCCTCTTCCGTCAGGGCGAGAAGGAGTGGCTCGTGCACGCCGCCAACTGGTGCGCGCGTGCCGGGTTGCTGATCCTGGCGCTCACCCTCGCCGGCGTCGTGTGGCTGGTCTTCGACGTGGTGGTGTCGCGCACCGCGGCCATCGTCGCCGGTGGCGGGTTCCTGGTGTTCCTGGTGCTCCTGTGGGGCGTCCTCCCCCTGGTCAAGCGGGCCGACTGACGAATCCCGCCTGACCTGGGACTTTACGGACTCTTTGCGCCGTTCTGGTCCCCTCGTACCGAACCGGTGGGGCGTTTCGAGGGGGGCTCGATGGCGGCGGTGTCGATGGTGGGGTTCACCCATCGTTCGTGCGCGCTCGGCGTGCTCGAACGGGTGTCCGTGCCACATTCCGAGCAGGAGCCGCTGCTGCGCGCCGTGCGTGCCGCCGGCTTCTCAGAGGCCGTCGTGCTGTCGACGTGCAGCCGGACGGAGATCTACGCCGGGCCGTCGGACGAGGATCCGGACCGCCTGCTCGAGCTGTTGGCCGACCGTGCCGGAGGCTGGACGCCTCAGCTGCGTGCGGCCGCGCAGACGCGCATGGGGGACGACGCCGTGCACCACCTGTTCCGCGTGGTCGCGGGGCTGGACTCCCGGGTGGTCGGCGAGCCCGAGATCCGCAGCCAGGTGCGCGCGGCCTTCCGGCAGGCGTACGCCGCCGGCATGGTCGCCGGCACGCTCGGCGAGCTCTTCCCGGCCGCACTGCGTGCGGGCGCCGAGGTGCGCCGCAAGACCTCGGTCGTCTCGCAGGCGCGCTCACTGGCACACCGGGCAGTCGACCTGGGACTGGCGTCGATCACCAGCGTGCCCCGCCCGCAGGTCGTGGTGCTGGGCTCGGGGCGGATGGCCACCGCAGCCGTGGAGCGTCTGCGGCAGCTCGGCCACCGACCCGTCGTGGTCGCCCGCAGCCTCCAGCACGCCGCCCGGCTGGTCGGCGCGGACGCTGCCCGGTCGCTCGACCAGCTGACGACCGAGATCGGGCACGCGGACCTGCTGATCAGCGCCACCGCCGCGAGCCAGGCGCTCGTCACCGTCGGCCAGGTCGAGCGCGCGACGAGGAACCGCACGCGGCCGCTCACGGTCGTGGACCTCTCGGTGCCCCGGAACGTCGAGCCGGCGGTCGGCGACCGTGCGCTGGTGCGGCTGGTGGACATCGAGGACCTGGACACGGACCCCGCGGCCGACCCGGAGCTCGCCGCGCCGCTGGTGCACGCCGAGGCCCTGGTGCGCGAGGCGACGCGTCGGCACGTCGAGCACGTCGCCGCCCGGGGGGCCGGTCCCCTCATCGCGGCCATCCGGCAGCGCGTGGAGGAGGTGTGCCTGGAGAGTCTCCTCCGCACCAGGCCGTCGGCGGCACGCCAAGAGCTGGCCGTCGAGGCGCACCTGGTGGCCGGTCGTCTGGCACACCCGGTGATCATGCTCGCGCGGGATGCGGCGGCGTCGGGTGACGAGGCGAGGCTGCTGGTCCTGTCCGAGGCGTTCGGGGTGTCCTGGTCGAGCCGCGTGCTGTCGGACCGGGCGGCTCAGTCGCTGACCACGACGTACGACGCCGCGGTGGAGCTGATCAGGGGCCTGACGTCCCAGCCGGGCGGCGAGATCGGCAGGTCCAGCGGCGCCGAGACCCGCACCACGACCCGGTCGGCCGTCGCGTCGACCGCGAATTGAAGCCCGGGGTAGGCCCGGGCGGCGTCGATCTCGAGCAGGTACGTCGCGACGTACTCGCGTGCCGCCACCGGGTCGATCAGCGCCCGTTCCCCCAGCCCGCCCTCGTAGACCTGAAGTCCCTGCACTCCGTCGGCGGCGGCCAGGGCGGCACCGTCGGCGAGGTTGTCGAGCCCCTGCCGGCGCAGGTAGGCCGCCGACGCGTCGACGGTGACGCCGATGAGCAGCAGCGCGACGACGGCGAGCCCGACGATGAGCACCATGGTCTGGCCGGCTTCGTCGCGGGCCCTCACGACCGGTCCTCGCGGAAGGTGCCGTAAGGGACGGTGTGGCGGGCGTCGACCCGGATGCTCGGCGCGCCGCCTCCGAGCGCTGACGGCACCAGCGGGAGCCGGACCTGGCTGTGGACGTCGACCCGCACAACCGAGCCCGGCGCCAGACAGTCGCCGGCGGGCAGGCAGGTGAGCCGGAGGTCCACGCCCCCAGCATCGACTCCCTGGTCGTGCAGCGCCACCTCCGCGGCCGCCCGGGCCGCCGCGGACCCCTGCGCGACGTCGGGGGCGAGCACGAACGCGCGTCCGGCCGCCCGGGCCGCGGCGGTTGTCGCGAAGGCGTGCCTCTGCACGTCGTACACCGCGAGGACGAGGTACACGAGCGGGACCAGGAGGAGGATCGCGAGCCAGGTGACCTCGACGAGGGCGGTGCCGGACTCGTCGCGGCGCATCACGGCGCGACCTCCTCGACCGCGTGGCCTGTCGCGACCAGCCGGACGGCGGGCCCCCACAGACCCAGCGCCGGCACCTCGGCCGCGACGCGCACCTCGACACCGGCCATCCCGCGGACGGTGCCGGGATGTGCAGACACCTCCTGCGCGAAGCGGGCGGCGAGGGCACCGGTGATCTGCTGCCGAGTGCGGGCCGCGCCGTCGGCGAACGTGCGGTCCGCGGTGGCGGCGTACCGGGCCCCTTCGGACGCCGCTGAGGTCAGCGTGTTGCGGACGTGGAGCACGAGCGCGACCTGGAGGATCCCGAGGAACAGCGGCAGGACGACCAGCACCACGAGCACGAAGTCGACGACCGCCGACCCTCGTTCGCCGTGGTCGGGTCGGGACAACGGCTCAGCGCACCGAGCTCAGCGCGTCGCGCAGCATGCCTGCGAGCTGCGGACCGGCGATGGCCCACAGGGCGGCGACCAGCCCAGCGGTCATCACCGTGATAAGCACCCAGCCGGGCACGTCGCCGCGCTCCGTGCGCCGGTCGCGGGTGTCGGCGAGGAGCTGGAGACACAACATCAACCTCGGGGTCATGGGCGGTTCCTTGTCTGTGTTGGCGGTCAAGGGCTGACCAGCTGGAGTCCGACCACTCCGGGCCAGAACGCGAACAGGACGGTGACGGGCAGGACCAGGAAGACGACGGGCACCATCATCACGACCTCCCGGCGGGCGCCCGACTCGATCAGGGCGCGTCGACCCGCCTCTCGGGCGTCGGCGGCCTGGGCATGGAGCACGGCGGCGAGCGGGGTGCCGCGGTCCACGGCCACCGCCATCGCCTCCGCGAACCGGGCCACGGCCGGCAGACCGGACCGCGCGGCCCAGGCATCGAGCGCGGCGGCCACCGGGGTGCCGGTGCGGACGTCGGCCAGCACCCGGCCGATCTCGCCCGCCATCTCACCGCGACACCTGACGGCCACCCGGTCGAGGGCGGCCACCGGTCCCTCACCGGCCCCGACCGCCAGGGCGAGCAGCTCGGCCACGGTCGGGAACTCGACCATCAGCCGGCGTTCCCGCTCGGTGGCCTGAGCGGTGAGCCGGTTCTCCCGGAGCAGGACGCCGAACGCGAACGCCACCACGCACAGGACGAGCAGCGGCAACGTGCGCGACGGCGCCTGCAACGCGACGACGAGGGTCACGGCCGCGGTGACCGCGAACCCGACCAGACCCCACATCACCTGCTCGACGCGGAACTCGCGGACGGTCAGCTCGAGCCCGGTCCGCTCGAGGCGACGGCGGATGGATGCGCTGCCGCCGAGGACGCGCTCGACGGACCCGGCGGCCGCGGAGAGGACCGGCCCGAACACGGCCCGGAACGGGCCGGCCGGGCGCGTGCCGACCAGTGGCTGCCGGGCCATGTGCGGCAGGTCGCGGATGTAGGGCAGCACCCGGACCTCCAGGGCCGGACGGCGACCGAGCACCCCCCGCGCGACGAGGAACAACCCCGAGCCGAGCATGGCACCGGCGAACGCACCCAGGGCGCTCACCGCAGGACCCGACTCTCGACAGGGAGCCGGCCGATGCGCACCATCAGCCGGTAGGCCACGAGCGTCAGCCCGCCCCCGACCATGAGCACGACGGCGCCCTCGGGTGAGGAGTAGCGGCTGATCACGTCGCGCTGGAAGCTCAGCATGAGCAGCACCAGCCACGGCGCGGCGACCGCGAGCCGGGCCCCCACCACGGTCCAGGTCTGCCGCGACTCCAGCTCGGACCGGGTGCGCGCGTCGTCACGCAGGAACCCCGAGAGGTTGCGCAGCACCAGGCCGAGCTCGCCACCGCCGACCTCGCGCGCCACGCGGAGCCCCTCGACGACACGATCCCCGACAGGGTCGGCGAGCCCCTCCTTGAGCCCGTCGAGCGAGTCGCCGAAGCGGCCCGTGAGCTGGTAGTCGGCGGCGAACGCATCGAAGTGCGGGCGGAGCGGGACCGGACCCCGTCCACCCAGCGAGGCCAGCGCCTCGGGCAGCGACAGGCCGGCGCGCACGGCGGAAGCGAGGTTGTCCACTGCCTCGGGCCACACGTCCAGCAGCTCCCGCTGCCGGCGCCGGGCCCGGCCGGTGACCAGCGCGACGGGCAGGTACGCCGCCAGCAGGCCGAACGCCGCGGCGACGGTCGCGGTGCCGGAGAGCACCTGCACCGCGAGGAAGGCGACCACGGCGCTCACCGCGCAGACGACGAACAGGCCCGCGGGCGTGGTCTGCTCCAGGCCGGCGCGGGCGAGCAGCTCGCGGACGCGGGACGGGCCTCCGCGCCCGCGCGGCTTCGGCGCATCGGGTGCGGTCAGGGCGAGCCAGATCAGCAACAGCCCCGCTCCCGCGGCGAGTCCGACGGCGAGCCCCATGTCAGGCCCCCGCCAGCAGCGTGGTGAGGTCGTGGCCGGCTCGCGCGAAGTGCTCCCGCCGCGGCGGCATCCCCTGGGCCCGCACCAGCTCGTCGCCCCGGCGTACGAAGATCGCCTCGGTCTCGATCACGTCGTTCTCCACCCTGCCGGGCACCCCGACGATCTCCTGGACGCGACGGTGGCCGTTCGCGTCGATGCCCAGGTGCACGACCAGGTCGACGGACGCCGCGACCGTGGGTACGACGAAGCGGGGCGAGATGTTCTCTCCCGCGAGGAGCGGCAGCGTGCACATCTTGACCAGGGCCTCGCGGGCGCTGTTGGCGTGCAGCGAGGCCATGCCCGGCAGACCGGCGTTGAGGGCGAGCAGCAGGTCGAGGCACTCCTCGGCGCGCACCTCGCCCACGATGACCCGCGTGGGCCGCATCCTCAGGCTCTCCTTGACCAGGTCGCGCAGCCGGATCTCGCCGGTGCCCTCGAGCCCCTGCTGGCGGGTCTGCATGGCCACCCAGTCCGGGTGGTGGAAGCGCAGCTCGTAGACCTCTTCCACGGAGACCACCCGCTCGCGCCCGGGGATCGACGACGCCAGACAGTTGAGCATCGTGGTCTTCCCCGCCTGGGTGGCGCCGGACACCAGCACGTTGAGCCCGGAGACGATGGCGGCGTCGAGGAACTTCGCGGCCTGCGTCGACAGGCTGCCGAGGCCGACCAGGTCCTCGAGCAGGGACGCCCGGACGACGAACTTGCGGATGTTGACGGCCGAGAAGCCCCGCGAGATGCCTTCCAGCACCACGTGCAGGCGGTGGCCGTCGGGCAGCATCGCGTCGACGAACGGCTGCGAGACGTCGACCCTGCGTCCGCTCGACTTGAGCATCCGCTCGACCAGCTCGTGCACCTGAGCCGAGGTGAGGATGGTGTCGGTGAGCTCGTGGCGCCCCGCCCTCGCGACGAACACGCGTTCGGGGGAGTTGATCCAGATCTCCTCGACCTCGGGGTCGTCGAGGTAGCGCTGCAGCGCGCCGAAGCCGGACACCCGGGCGACCAGCTCCTCGACGGCGGCGTCGGCGTCCGCGAGCGGGAGGACCGCACCGGTGAGGGAGTGCTCGTCGTGGTCGGCGACGACCCGGGCAGCCAGGGCACGGACCGCGGCGGCGTCGCGCTGCGGGTCGAGGGCGTCACGGCGTACCGCCGCGCGCAGGCGCTCGTCGAGCTCGTCGATGTGTCCGTCGTGCGCGTCGGTGTAGGTAAGGCTCACGCCCCCTGCCCCCGTTCCCGAGAGAGCTCGGCGCCCGCCGAGTCGGGGTGCCGTTCCGCGCAGTTTGCCCGAAGCGCCGGGTCTCGGGGAACCCCCAGAACCGGGTCCTGTGGATGACGCGTGACTGACGTGGTGCTCGGTGCCTGTGTGACCGGCGCGAGCGAGATCGGCCCGCGGATGTTTGTGCGCGAGCCGATGGGGAACTCTGATGACCGGTGAAGCCCCGCCGTCTCTCGGGAACGGCGGGTTTCGCGTTCCCGGCCGGTCAGCCGTAGAGCTGGTCCCCGAAGATGTCTCCCTCCGAGTCGACACGAGCGAGCACCTCGTCGAGCAGCAGGTGCTCGATCTCCTCCCCGTCCTCGGCACCGGCCTCGATCTCGTCCCAGGTGCGCGGGGCGGCGACGTAGGGCCGGCCACGGCCGCGCAGCGAGTACGGCGTGATCGTGGTCTTCGCCGCGGTGTTCTGCGACCAGTCGAGGAACACCTTCCCGGGGCGCAGCGTCTTGGTCATCTTCCAGACCACCAGGTCGCTGCGCTCCTCGGTCAGCTCCTGGGCGACCTCCTGGGCCTGGTCGCGCACCTCCTCGGCGTTGAGGTCGCCGGGCAGCGCGGCGTACAGGTGCAGGCCCTTGCTGCCCGACGTCACCGGAGCGCAGGACAGCCCACGCTCCTCGAGCTTGTCGCGCACGAGGAGCGCCACCTGACAGCACTCCCCCAGCCCGGCCGGCGCTCCGGGGTCGAGGTCGATGACCATCCGGTCGGGGTTCTCGGGCCGCTGGTTGGGGGCGAACTTCCACTGGTGCACGTGTAGCTCCAGCGACGCCAGGTTGGCGAGGTAGGTCAGCCCCGCGGTGTCGTCGACGAGCGGGTAGGTGATCCGGTCGCCCCCGCCGCGCGAGCCGGTGGACGTCACGGTCACCGAACGCAACCACCTGGGCGCGCCGTTGGGCAGGTTCTTCTCGAAGAACTGGTTGCTGGCCGTGCCGTCCGGCCAACGGATCCGGGTCACCGCCCGGTCCGCCATGTGCGGCAGCAGGATCGGGGCGACCTGCGCGTAGTAGTGCAGCACCTCACCCTTCGTCGTGCCGGACTCCGGATAGAGCACCTTGGCCAGGTTGCTGATCTTCAGCGTCCGGCCGTCAACGTCGACCATCACCTCGTCGGGCATCAGGCACGCTCCTTGGCCAGGTCGGCGAGCGTCAGGTCCGTGCGTACGCCGAGGAAGGCCGGTTGTCGCAGCCGGCCGGCCGGCGTGAAACCCAGTGACGCGACCTCGACGACCACCTCGGGGACGAGCCAGGTGGTTCCGGTCGCGTCGACCTTCGGCACCTCGTCGAAGAACGGCGACGCCTCCGCCTGCAGCGGACGCAGGACGTCGAGCAACCTCTGGCCGGCATTGCCGGCGATGCCGCTGCCGACCCGGCCGCGGTACCTCAGCCCGTCGGCCGTCGGCTCGCCCACCAGCACCGCGCCGAGCCGGGTCTCGCTGTCGGTCTCGCGGCGCCAGCCACCCACGACGTACGACCCGGTCGGTCGGTGCGGGAACTTCAGCCAGTCCGCGGAGCGGCGTCCTGGGTGGTACCTCGAGGACCGCTTCTTCGACACGATCCCCTCGAGGCCCTGCTGCTCGGTCGCCCGCATCAGCATCAGGCCGTCGTCGTACGCCGCGGGCACCTGCCAGTGCGCACCGACGAGGCCGATCTCCTCCAGCCTGTCCCGGCGGTCCGACAAGGGGCGTCCGGTCAGGTCCTCGCCGTCGAGCCGGAGCAGGTCGAACACCAGCAACGTGACCGGGTTCTTGGCCGCCAGGGTGCGGGCCCGCGCCGCTTGGCTCACGTGCATCCGGTCGGCCAGCGCGCCGAACCGGGGGATCCCGTCGAGGAAGGCAACGACCTCGCCGTCGAGGAGCACGGCGTGCTCGAAGCCGGCCAGGTCTTGCAGCTCGGGGAACGACACGGTCACGTCGTTCTCGTTGCGCGACCAGACCCGCACCGACCCGCCGGACACCTCGACGAGCACCCGCATCCCGTCCCACTTCACCTCGTGCAGCCACGCCGAACCGGAAGGGACGGTCGTGCCACGGGTAGCGAGCATCGGACGCATGGGTACATCCTGACCGATGAGTACGGTGGTCCGTGACGGTCTAGGTCTCGACGGGCTCGACCACCGGACAGACGGGCTCGACCACCGGGAACGGTCTCGACCACGACACGAGGGAGCAGCGAGCATGCCGAGGGCGATCTGGAAGGGTGCGGTGTCCTTCGGGCTGGTCAGCGTGCCCGTGAAGCTGTACGCCGCGACCGAGAGCCATGACATCTCGTTCCGGCAGGTGCACGCCAAGGACGGCGGCCGGATCAAGTACCAGCGGGTGTGCAGCATCGACGGCGAGGAGGTCGCGTACGCCGACATCGCCAAGGGCTACGAGACCGACGACGGACAGATGGTCGTCCTCGACGACGACGACTTCGCCGACCTGCCGGCGAGCAGCAGCCGGGAGATCTCGGTGGAGAAGTTCGTGCCGCGCGAGCAGATCGAGCCGATGTGGCTGGAGAAGTCCTACTACCTCGAGCCGGACGCGGCGGCGGCCAAGCCCTACGCCCTCCTCCGCGAGGCGCTGAAGGAGGCCGACCGGGTCGCGGTCGTCACCGTGTCGCTGCGCAGCCGGATGACGACCGCGGTGCTGCGCGTCCGCGACGACGTGATCGTGATGCAGACCATGATGTGGCCCGACGAGATCCGCAAGCCCGACTTCGTAGGCCTCGACTCCGCGGACCTCGACGTGAAGCCGCAGGAGCTCCAGATGGCGCGGATGCTCGTCGAGACG
Source organism: Nocardioides sp. (assembly GCF_035697785.1). Classification (GTDB taxonomy): domain Bacteria; phylum Actinomycetota; class Actinomycetes; order Propionibacteriales; family Nocardioidaceae; genus Nocardioides_B. The sequence goes on along the minus strand of NZ_DASSCL010000150.1, from coordinate 21,704 downwards.
CTGGCCGGCGACTACGACGCCGACGACTTCGAGGACGACTACCAGGAGGCGCTCGAGGCGCTGGTCCGGGCGAAGCTCGAGGGCGGCGAGGTCAAGCAGGTCGAGAAGCAGGAGGCCACCGGCGGCGAGGTCGTGGACCTGCTCGCGGCGCTGCAGAAGTCGGTCGACGCCGCCAAGTCGTCGCGCGGTGAGTCGACGTCCAAGAGCGACTCCGGCTCGAAGTCGGCGGCGAAGAAGACCGCGGCCAAGAAGTCGACCGCGAAGAAGGCGCCGGCCAAGAAGGCCGCGAAGAAGTCCACCGCCAAGAAGACCACCACCAAGAAGGCGGCCAAGAAGGCCAGCTGATCAGCCGGTCTCGCGAGGGGTCTCGGATGTCGCGACACGCCGGTGAGGGGCCTGATGTTCTGACTCCTCGGCGTGGGCGCGGGCCGCGGGTGAGTCCGGGAAGCGCCGGTCCAGGCGGTGGAACAGCGCGTCGGAGAGCCGTGGTGCGACCAGGTTCAGCACCTCGGCCGCCGAGCCGGCCAGCACGTTGACCGTGATCGGCCGGTCCTCCAGCGCGCGCACCACCTTCGCGGCGGCTCGCTCCGGCGTCATCGCGGGCGCGCTCCGATAGGCGTCGGTCGGCCCGATCATGGCGGTGCGCACCAGCGCCATCCGGATGTTGGTGAACGTGATGCCGTCGCCGTACAGCTCGCGCCCCGCGATCCGGCTCCAGGAGTCGAGCGCGGTCTTGGAGGCGATGTACGCAGAGAACTTCGGTGCCTTGACCTGCACGCCCCACGTCTGGATGTTCACGACGTGCCCGAAGCCCTGCTCGACCATCGCGGGGAGCAGGCCGAGCATCAGCCGCACCGGCGCGAAGTAGTTGATCGACATCGTGCGCTCGACGTCGTGCATCCGGCGGTAGGACAGCGCGAGCGAGCGCCGGATCGACCGGCCCGCGTTGTTGACGAGCATGTCCACGCCGCCGTGCTCGCGCAGGATCGCGTGCACGAGCCGGTCGACCGCATCCGCGTCGGTGAGGTCGCACGGAAACGCGTACGCCGTACCACCGGACCCGACCACCAGCGCCCGGACGCGCTCGAGCTCGTCGGCCCGCCGGGCCACCAGCAGCACCGTGGCGCCGCGCGCCGCGCACGCCAGCGCGGTGGCCTCGCCGATGCCCGAGGACGCACCGGTCACCAGGATCCGCCTGCCCTGCAAGGGGTTCCGCGGCTCGGCGCCGGGAAGGTGGGACCGCACGTGCCGTGCGAGCCACGCGCGCGGGGTGGTCAGCAGGAGGCTCACAGCGCGGGCCTCCGCACGGCCCACGGCTGAGCCTCCTCCAGCTGGGCCGCGACCGAGAGGATCGTCGGCTCGTCGTCGGTGCGACCGACGAGCTGGACGGCGAGCGGCAGCCCGTCCCGGGCGAAGCCGACCGGGACCGAGGCCGCCGGATTCCCCGTCACGTTCCACAGTGCGGCGTAGGCCGACACCGGCAGCGAGCGCAGCAGGCTGCGGACGGTCCCGAGACCTTGCACGTAGCCGGCCACGGGCGGCCGGTGCGCGACCGCCGGGGTGAGCAGCAGGTCGAAGCGGTCGAAGACGCGGTTGGCCTTCGCCGACACCTTCTCACCCTGTCGCATCGCCCACTCGACGGTGCCGGGCCGCACCCAGGCCCCGAGCCGGGCCGTCTCACGGGTGCGTCGCTCCAGGAGGTCGGGGCGCTCGACGAGGGCGGCCTCGCGGCGGATCGCGCCGAGGTACTGCACGAAGAACGGAGCCGTCCCGTCCGGGTACTCCGGGTCGACCTCCTCGACGTGGTGTCCGAGCCCCGCGAGGACCCCGGCCGTGTCGGTCACCGCCCGGACGTGCTCGGGGTCCGGTCTGACTCCCGGCGCGGGCGCCTTCGTCCACCAGCCGATCCGGAGCGGGCCGGGCTCGCTGCGGGCTGCCTCCACGAACGACGTCCGCGGCTCACCGGCACGGAACCGGTCGGTGGGCAGCGCGCCCCGGATCACGTCGTAGACGAGCGCGCTGTCCAGCACCGAGCGGGTGACCGGACCGGTCGTGCCCAGTGCCCACCACGGGTGCTGGTACGGCGCGTCGCTCACCCGGCCCCGCTGAGGCTTGAGCCCGAACAGGCCGCACGAGGACGCCGGCACCCGGATCGAGCCGCCGCCGTCGCCGCCGATCGCCACCGGAACCATGCCGGTCGCCACCGCGACGGCCGAGCCGCCGCTGGACCCGCCCGGTGACCGCGTCGGGTCCCAAGGGTTCCGCGTGATGCCGTGCGCCCCGGAGTCCGTGAGCGGCACCTGGCCGAACTCCGGCATGTTGGTCTTGCCGACCACGACGGCACCCGCGGCGCGCAGCCGCCGCACCACCTCGCTGTCCGCCGTCGCCGGGGTCACGTTGGCACGGCCGCCGAAGGTCGTCACCGTGCCGGCGACGTCGACCTCCTCCTTGATGGCCACGGGGACGCCGTGCAGCGGGCCCCTGGTGTCGGCCGGTGCCGCGTCGCGCTCGGCGGCCTCGGCGAGCGCGGCGTCGTGCAGCACCACGGTGAAGGCGTTCAGCCGGCCGTCGTACCGCTGGATCCGCTCCAGGGTGGCGGCCACGAGCTCCCGGCTGCCGACCTGCCCGGTGCGCACCGCCTCGGCCTGTCCGACCACCCCGGCGAAGAAGATGTCCTCGTCCACGCGCCGAGGTTACTCGCCGGTCACATCCTCACCGATATCGGTAGTCGAACCGTGGTCCATGGGTCACTCCCCAGCTACCGATATCGGGGGGTCAGGCCCGCACGCCGCAGCGCCGCAGCGTCAGCACGAGCAGCGCCCGCGCGACCTGGGCGACCTCGTCGAGGTCCACGCGCTCCACCGGCGTGTGCGCCAGCCGCATGTTGCCCGGGCCGTAGTGCAGCGTGGGGACGCCGCCGATGCCGGTGTAGAGGCGCAGGTCGCTGCCGTAGACGCCGGCCACGTTGGGCGGGATCCGGGCGCCGCCGGCGGCCGCCACCGCATCGGACGTCTCGGTGATCAGCGGATGGTCGTCGTCGAGCCAGCCGCTCGCGAACTGGCCGCCGGGCCACGTGACCACGGGCCGGTGCTCCTGCAGCCACGCGTCCCGCGCGGCCACCTCGGCGACGACATCCTCGAACAGCATCCGGGCCGTGCGCGGGTCCTCGTCGATCCGCACGCCGAAGCGACCCTCGGCGACGAGCTTGTCGGGCACGTTGGACGACCACACTCCCGACTGCACGACCCCGAAGGACAATGCGTACGGCAGGTCGCTCACGAAGTCGCGGTCGACGTCCTTGTTGCGCTCGGTCTCCAGCTCGACGAGCGCCTGGTGGATCGGCAGGAACAGCTCGAACGCGCTGACCCCCTCCCGCCGCAGCGAACCGTGCGAGGAGCGGCCGATCACCTCGATCCGGAACGTCAGCGCCCCGGCCGTCGCGGTCACCATCTGGGCGCTGGTCGGCTCGGTGATCACGCACGCGTCGCCGCGGTGCCCGCGGCGGAGGGTGGCGAACGCACCCAGCCCGCCGTCCTCCTCGCCGATCACGGAGTGCACGGCGAGCGGCCGTTCGAGGCGTACGCCGGCGGCACGGAGCGTGCGCACGACCGCCAGGTTGACCGCGACGCCGGCCTTCATGTCGCAGGCTCCGCGACCGTGCAGCTCGTTGTTGCGGATCTCGGCCGAGAACGGGTCGGAGCCGCCCCAGGTCTCGACGTCACCGGCCGGTACGACGTCCGTGTGCCCGCTGAGGACCAGGCCGGGCGGCCCGTCGCCCTCCGTCGTACCGACGATGCCGACCGCGCGCGACCGCTCCACCTCCACGCCGGGGAACCAAGGATCGTCGGCGAGCTCGTCGAGGTCGATGTCCCACTGGTCCACGTCGGTGTCGAGGTCGCGCAGCACCGACCCGACGTGCTCCTGCACCTCGACCTCCGCGTCGGAGCCTCCGACGCTGGGGATCCGGACGAGATCGACCAGGCTCTCGACCAGGGCGTCCTCGTCGAGGTGGCCGAGCACGGACCGTTCCAGGGCGGACAGGGAGTCGCTCATGGCGCCGAGTGTGACAGCCCGCCCCGAGCGCCGACGCCGACGGGTCAGTCGGCGTCCCAGCGGAACAGCCGCGCCGCCAGTCCGGTCATCACCAGCGTGAACGCGAGCAGGATCGCCATGGGTACGACGACGGCCGACGGCCCCGCGCCGCGCACCATCAGGTCGAGCATGCCGTCGTTGAGGTGCCGCAGCGGCAGGGCCAGGGAGATGTTCTGCAGCCAGGCCGGTGCCCCGTCCAGCGGGAAGAACGACCCGCTCAGGAACGCCATCGGCAGCACCAGGAAGTTGGCCATGTTGACGGCACCCTCGGTCGACTTGGCGACCGCACCGGCGAGCAGCCCCAGCGACATGAAGCAGAGCGTCCCGACGACCAGCAGCGGCACGCTCATCCACCACCAGCCGTTGAGCTGGAGGCCGAAGGCGAAGAAGCCGAGCCCGAGGAAGATCGCCATCTGCACCAGGGCGACCAGGACGGTGACCAGCACCCGGGCACCGACGATCGTGCGAGCGGGCACCGGGGACAGCTGCAGGCGACGCATCAGCTTGGACTGTCGCCAGCCCTGCAACGTCGCCGCGGCGCCGAACGACGCGCTCATCGCGATCGCCCAGCCGAGCAGGCCGGGGGTGACGAACTGGATCGCCTGGAGCGACTCGTCCTCGACCTGCTCGGCCCGGAAGTCGAACTGCGGGGGGCGGCCGGAGGAGGCGACGTTGGCGCCGTCGACGAACGCCCGCAGCGCCCCCTGGGTCATCGCCGCCTTCACCTGGTCGGTCTGGGTGTAGTGCGCGACCAGCGTGCCGCCCTGCATCTCGATGACCGCGTCGGCGTCGCCCTGGCGGACCTCGGCCAGCGCGGCGTCGAGGTCGTCGGAACGGCTCACCTCGAAGGTGTCGTCGAAGGCCTCGCGGGCGCCGGGCGGCAGGGAGTCCAGGAGCGCCACGTCGCCGACCTGGATCACGTCGAGCCGCGAGGTGCCGTCGAAGGTGAAGATGCCGCCGAAGAGCACGAGGAACATCAGCGGAAAGACCAGCGCGAAGAACACTGCGGCGCGGTCCCGCGCGAAGCCCTTGACGATCGCGACGGCGATCGCCCAGAACGGTGTGGTCATGCTCGGTACTCGCGGCCGGTCAGGTCCAGGAACACGTCCTCCAGGGTCGCTGCTCGGACCTGCAGACCCTCGAGCGCGTCCAGCTCCGCCAGCCGCGTGAGTACGTCGGACGGGGCGCGGGTGCTGATCACGACGGACGTGTCGTCGAGGTGCGCCTCGTCGGCACCCGGAAGGCCGCGGGCCGCGTCGAGGGTGAGCTGCTGTGGCGCGACGTACACGTGCACCGGAGCGTCGAGGCCGCGCACCAGCGCCGCAGGCGTGTCCAGCTGCAGGATCCGGCCGTGGTCCATGATCGCGACCCGGTCGCAGAGCGCCTCGGCCTCGTCGAGGTGATGCGTGGTGAGAACCAGCGTGCGGCCCTCGTCGTTGAGCCCGCGGAGCAGGTCCCAGAGGTTGCGTCGGGCCTGCGGGTCGACCCCCGCGGTCGGCTCGTCGAGGAACACCACCTCGGGCTCGTGCACGAGTGCGCAGGCGATCGCCAGCCGCTGCAGCTGCCCGCCCGAGAGCCGCTCCGAGCGGGTGTCGGCCTTCTCGGTGAGCCCGACGCGCTCGAGCCACGAGTCCGCCTGGTCCGCACGCACGCCGTAGAGCGAGGCGAACGTGCGGATCTGCTCGCGGGCGGTGAGCCGCTCGAAGAACGCCGACGCCTGCAGCTGCACGCCGACCCGGGGCAGCACGGCCGCGTTGCGTGGCCAGGTGCGCTCGCCGAGGATCCGGCTCTCGCCACCGTCGGGCTCGCGCAGCCCCTCCACCATCTCCAGCGTCGTGGTCTTGCCGGCACCGTTGGGGCCGAGGATCCCGAAGATCTCTCCCGGCTCCACACTGAAGCTGACGTCGTCGACCGCGACCAGCTCGCCGTAGACCTTGCGCAGAGACCTGGCCTCGATCGCCGCTGTCACGGAGTCGCGAGCATGGTCCGGACGACCCGCAGCCCCACCGAGAGTCGGGCGAGGTCGGCGCTGTCGTCGGCGCAGATCTCGTCGAGCGTGCCGACCGCCCGGGAGACGACGACCTCGTCGTCCTCCTCCCAGTCGGCGATCCGCACCGGCGCCGGCTGGCCGGCGGCCGTCTCGCCCAGCACCTGGGCGGTGAGCTGCGCGTGCACCGTGTGCAGGTCGTCGCGGAGCGCCGCGCGGGCCATCGTCTGCCAGCGGTCGTCACGCGGCAGCGACAGGATCCGCGCCACCAGGGCGGACAGCCCGAGGCGCTCGCCGAGCGCGAAGTGCACCCTCGCAACCTCGAGCGGGTCGAGGTCGTCGCGCTTGGCGGTCTCGACGATGCTCAGGGCGGCGTACGCCGGGGGCAGCACCGCGACCCGGACCGCGAGGTCCTCGGGAACGCCTTGCCCGACCAGCACGTCGCGGCGGGACTCGAACGCGGCGAGCTCGCGGCCGGTGAGCAGCTCCGGCAGCGCCTGCACCACCTGTTGGCCCACGACGCCGAAGAAGTCGACGGTCGCCTCGCTGGCCAACGGTGGGCGGCGGTTGTTGATCAGCCACCGCGACGCGCGCTCGACCAGCGTCCGCATCTCCAGGCGCATGTGTGTCTGCACGTCCGCCGGGATCGAGTTGTCGTGGGCGCACACCTCGTCGATGAGCGCCCGCGACCCGAAGATCTCCCGAGCCACGAAGTTCGCCCGCACCAGCTCGTCGACGGTCGCGCCGGTCTCCTCCGAGAGCCGGTGGAAGAACGTGATGCCGGCCCCATTGACGAGGTCGTTGACGACCTGGGTGATCACGATCTCCCGGCGCAGCGGGTGCGCCTCCATCCGCTCCCGGTAGGTCTGCCGCATGGGGCTCGGGAAGTAGCTGAACAGGTCGCTGCGCAGGAACGGGTCGTCGGCCAGGTCGGTCGCGAGCAGCTCGTCGGCGAGCACGATCTTGGTGTAGGCGAGCAGCACCGACAGCTCCGGGACGGTGAGTCCTTCCTTGCGTTCGCGCAGGGTGTTCATCGTCTTGCGGCTCGGCAGCGCCTCGAGCTCGCGGTCCATCAGACCCGCGCGCTCGAGCCGGCGGATCCAGTCCTCGTGCACGTGCAGGAGGGGTACGGCGTTGCGCACGGCGGACGCGAGCGCGATGTTCTGCTCGTAGTTGTCGGCCAGCACCAGCCGTCCGACCTCGTCGGTCATCGAGGCCAGCAGGTCGTTGCGCTGCTTCTCGGTGAGGTCGCCGTTGGCGACCACCTGGTCGAGCAGGATCTTGATGTTCACCTCGTGGTCGGAGGTGTCCACGCCCGCGGAGTTGTCGATGAAGTCGGTGTTGATCCGGCCACCGTTGCGGGCGTACTCGATCCGCCCTCGCTGGGTCAGGCCGAGGTTCCCGCCCTCGCCGACCGCCTTGCAGCGCAGGTCGCCGCCGTTGACCCGGATCGGGTCGTTGGCCTTGTCACCGACCTCGGCGTCGGTCTCGGACGTGGCCTTCACGTAGGTGCCGATCCCGCCGTTCCAGAGCAGGTCGACGTCCGCGAGCAGGATGGCGCGCATCAGCTCCGCCGGGGTCATCGAGGTGACCGAGCCGTCGAGCGACAGTGCCTGGCGCACCTGCGGCGTGATCTTGATGGACTTGGCCGAGCGCGGGAAGACGCCACCGCCCTCGGAGACGAGCGACCGGTCGTAGTCCTGCCAGCTCGATCGGGGCAGGTCGAACAGGCGGCGACGCTCGACGTACGACGCCGCCGCGTCGGGCGTCGGGTCGAGGAAGATGTCGCGGTGGTCGAAGGCGGCGACCAGCCGGATGTGCTCGGAGAGCAGCATGCCGTTGCCGAAGACGTCCCCCGACATGTCGCCGACGCCCACACACGTGAAGTCCTCGGCCTGGCAGTCGATGCCGCGCTCGCGGAAGTGCCGGCGGACCGACTCCCACGCGCCGCGTGCCGTGATGCCCATGGCCTTGTGGTCGTAACCCACCGACCCACCGGAGGCGAAGGCGTCACCGAGCCAGAAGCCGTAGTCGCGCGCGACACCGTTGGCGATGTCGGAGAACGTCGCGGTGCCCTTGTCGGCGGCCACCACGAGGTAGGCGTCGTCGCCATCGTGGCGCACGACGTGGTCAGGCGGGACGGTCGCCTCGGCGACCAGGTTGTCGGTGATGTCGAGCATCCCGGAGATGAACGTCTTGTAGCAGGCGACACCCTCGGCCAGCCACGCCTCACGGTCTGACGGGTCGGGCAGCTGCTTGCAGAAGAACCCACCCTTGGCGCCGACCGGCACGATGACGGCGTTCTTCACCATCTGCGCCTTGACCAGGCCCAGCACCTCGGTGCGGAAGTCGTCGCGGCGGTCGGACCAGCGCAGGCCTCCTCGCGCGACCGCGCCGAAGCGGAGGTGCACGCCCTCGACCCGCGGTGAGTACACGAAGATCTCGAACTTCGGCCGCGGTTGCGGCAGCTCGGGGATCCGGTCGGGCTGGATCTTGAAGGAGATGTAGGGCTTCGGGCGCCCGTCGGCCGCGACCTGGAAGTAGTTGGTGCGCAGGGTGGCCTCGAGGACGGTCAGGTAGGACCTCAGGATGCGGTCGTGGTCGAGGCTCACCACGTCGTCGAGGGCCTTGTGGATCCGCCCCTCGAGCTCCTCGCACCGGGCCACCCGGGCCTCGGCGTCGCTCGGCATATCGCCGGTGCGGCCGGGGTCGAAGCGCGCCTCGAACAGCTCGACGAGGTAGCGGGTGATGTCGACGTTCTGCTTGAGCGCGCCCTCGATGTAGTCCTGTGCGAACGGCGTGCCGCCCTGCCGCATGTACTTGGCGTAGGCACGCAGCAGGGTCGCCTGTCGCCAGGTCAGGCCGGCGGCGAGGACCAGGCCGTTGAAGCCGTCGATCTCGTTGCGGTCCTCCCACACGGCGTTGACCGCGTCCTGGAACAGCTCGCGGCCGGCGGCCGGGAGCGGCTTGGTGTAGCGCAGCCCGAAGTCGTAGATGTGCGACTCGCGGTCGAGCCCGACCAGGTCGTAGGGCCGCTCGTCGATGACCTCGACGCCCATCGAGCTGAGCACCGGCAGCACGTTGCTCAGCGAGAGCGGTCGGCCGACCCGGAACACCTTCAGCCGCGCCTCGAGCGGACCTGAGTCCATCAGCTGGTAGAACGACAGCGCGACGCCCTCGTCGCCCTCGATCCCCTCGATCCGGCCCAGGTCGACGGCGCCGGTGCGCGGCGGGTAGTCCTCCTTGTAGGCCTCGGGGAACGCCTCGGCGTACGCCCGGGACAGCCGCGCGCCCTCCTCCTCGCCGTACTCCGCGTGCACCGCGCTGACCAGGTCGTCACGCCACGAGCGGGCGGCCTCGGCCAGCCGGCGCTCGAGGTCCTCCTGGTCGAAGTCGCCGATGAGCTCGCCCTTGGGAGGGCGTACGACGAAGTGCAGCCGGGCGAGCATCGACTCCGACACCCGCGCGGTGTACTCCAGCGACTCGCCGCCGAGCTGGGCCTTGAGGATCGCCGCGATCCGCTCCCGGACCGCCGTCGTGTAGCGGTCGCGCGGTAGGTAGACGAGGCAGGACAGGTAGCGGTCGTAGGTGTCACGTCGCACGAACAGCCGCAGCTGGCGCCGCTCGCGGGTGTGCAGCACCGCCTCGGCGATCGGGACCAGCTCGTCTATCGGGGTCTGGAACAGCTCGTCGCGGGGGTAGGTCTCGAGGACGTCCATGAGCGCCTTGCCGGTATGGCTCAGCGGCTCGAAGCCGGCGCGGTCGATGACCTCCTGCGCCTTCTGCCGGATGACCGGGATCCTGGTCAGCGACTCGGTGTAGGCGGCCGACGAGAACAGGCCGAGGAACCGGCGCTCGCCGACGACCTCGCCGTCCTTGTCGAACGTCTTGACGCCGATGTAGTCGAGGTAGACGGGCCGGTGCACGGTCGCCTTGGAGTTGGCCTTGGCCAGCACCAGCAGGGTCTTCTCGCGAGCCTTGGCGCGCACGATCGGCGGCAGCTTGCCGAACGACGTGGACATGTCCTGGTCGGAGCGGAGGATGCCGAAACCGGTGCCGGGGACGGCGCGCAGGACCACCTCGTCACCCTCGCCCTCGAGGCGGTACTCGCGGTAGCCGAGGAAGGTGAAGTGGTCGTCGGCCAGCCACTCGAGAAGGGCCTTGCCCTCCTCGATCTCGTCGTCGGGCAGCGGCGGCGGCTCGCGGTCGAGCTCGGCGACGATCTCGCGGGCCTGCGCGCGCATCCTTTCCCAGTCCTCGACCGCCTCGCGGACGTCGAGGAGCACCTTCGCGAGCGACTGCTCGAGCTCGGTGATCTGCTCGGGGCTGCTCTCCCGGTCGATCTCGATGTGCATCCACGACTCGCGGAAGACGTCGTGGGGCAGGTCCGCCGACGGGGTCATCTCGTCGTCGACCAAGACCTCCTTCAGCTCGCCGGTGACGTCCCGGCGAACGAGGAGCTGGGGGTGCACGACCATGTGGACGTCACGGGAGCGCTCGGTCAGCTCCATGGTCACCGAGTCGACCAGGAACGGCATGTCGTCGGTGACGACCTCGACCACGGTGTGTCCCCCGGCCGACCAGCCGTGCTCGGAGACGGTCGGGGTGAACACGCGGATGTTGGCGGTGCCCTGGGGCCGGTTGGCGGCGAGCTTGTACTGCGCCATCGCGCCGCCGTAGAGGTCGACCTCGCTGCGGTCGTTGATGTCCTCGGGGGCGACGTGCTTGTAGAAGATCTTGAGCAGCTGCGTCGCCGCCTCGCCTGGCGGGGCCCCGGATCCCTTGCGGTGAGTAGCCAGGGAGGCGGCCCTCTCGATGAGGTCGTCCTTGGTCTCTTCCAGCGTCGTACGCACGAGTATCCGGCCCTTCTCTCGGCACGCCGTTGTGCCGTCAGCCCGACACTATTGCGTGTGCTCGCGCGCCACCAACCGGGGCGCGCAAACGCCCGCAATCCGACCTTCAGAGGTGCGAGCGGAGCTCCCAGAGCAGCGGGAAGTAGCGCAGGTCGAGGCGGCTGCGGAGGTAGTTGGCGCCGGACGAGCCGCCGGTGCCGGTCTTGGTCCCGATCATCCGCTCGACCATCACCACGTGCCGGGCCCGCCACGCGGCGGCGAGCTCGTCGTGCTGGAGCAGGGCCTCGGCGAGCGCCCAGACATCCGCGTAGCGGGCGCGGTCGTGGGCGGTACGCCGCACCGAGTCGGTGATCTCCGCGTCGTCGGCCACGGGCAACCCGCGACTCTCGAGGACGTGCAGGAACGCGTCCCACAGCGTCGGCTCGGCGAGCCGGGTGCGGAGCCGCTCCTTCTCGCCTGGGGTGAGGCCCTTGAACCGCTCGACGAACGACGGGTCCTTCGCGCCGGAGAGGAACTCCAGCTCACGGAACTGCACCGACTGGAACCCGCTGGCGGGCGCGAGCGCCTGGCGGAACTGCAGGAAGTCCTGCGGGGTCATGGTCTCGAGCACGTCGATCTGCTGCACGAGCACGCGCTCGATGACGTGCATCCGCTGGAGCAGGTGCTGGGCCCACCAGACCCGGTTGTCCCCGGAACTGCCCCCGCTGCTCCCGCTCGTCCCGCTTGCCATCATGGCGTCGCGTGCGGCGGTCGCCTCGTGCAGCAGCTGCTTGAACCACAGCTCGTAGACCTGGTGGATGGTGATGAACAGCAGCTCGTCGTGCGCCGCCGGCTCGGACTCGAGCTGCTGGGACGCCAGCAGCTGCTCCAGCCGGAGGTAGCTGCCGTAGGTCAACCGCGCGCCCTGCTCGCCGAACGCGACGTCGTCCTGGGCGGCGTTGGCCGCGCCCCACTCCCCTGCGTACTTCTCCTCGGTCACGCCGGACACCGTAACCCCGGCGCGTCATGCATGATGTCCGCCATGAAGTTCAACCACGAGATCCGGTACGCCGCGGGTGCGGACGACGTCTACGCGATGCTCGGCGAGCAGGCGTTCCGCGAGCAGGTCTGCGAGGCGAGCGGCACCCTGGCCCACACCGTGCAGGTCACCCCCTCCGGCACCGGGATGAACGTCGTGGTCGACCGGACGATGCCGGCCGACGGGATCCCGTCCTTCGCGACGAAGTTCGTCGGCGACAAGATCCAGGTCGTGCAGAACGAGACCTGGGCCGGCCCGAGCGGGGCGAACCTCGAGGTCAACATCCCGGGCAAGCCGGGTCACTTCAAGGGCAAGATCACGCTCGCGGAGCGGGACGGCGAGACCGTCGAGACCGTGACCGGTGACATCAAGGTGTCGATCCCGCTGGTCGGCGGCAAGCTCGAGTCGCTCATCGGCGACCTGCTGGCCTCCGCCCTGCGCACCGAGGGCAAGGTCGGCGCGAGGTGGCTCGGCCGCTGACCGGCGTACGAGCGCGGGCCGCCTGCGCAACCGGTCAGGAATCGAGAAGCACCACGGCGTGGCCGCGCCTAGCCTTCTAGCAATGGCCGACACAGCGTCGGGCCTGGAGCATCGAAGGGAGCGCGACCATGGCCGCGAAGAGCGCAAAGACCGAGTCCGAGGGCTTCACCGCGCAGGAGCGCGCCGCGATGAAGGAACGCGCCGCGGAGCTGCGGGCCGAGGGCAAGAAGGCCGAGGGCCTGCAGGCGGTCCTCGACCGGATCGCCCAGATGGCGCCGGACGACCGCGAGCTCGCCGAGAGCGTGCACGCGACCGTGACGCGCACCGCTCCCGACCTGGCGCCCAAGACGTGGTACGGGATGCCGGCCTACGCGAACGCCGACGGCAAGGTCGTCGTCTTCTTCCAGGACGCGGGCAAGTTCAACTACCGGTACTCGACGCTGGGCTTCCAGGACACGGCGAACCTCGACGACGGGGACCTCTGGCCGGTGTCCTACGCGCTCCGGCAGTGGAGCCCGGAGGTGGAGGCACGCGTAGCCGAGCTGGTGAAGGCCGCGGTCTCCTGAGCCCTTCCTCGGTTCACGGCTCAGTCGGGGATGCGCTTCTCCGTCTTCGACTCGTCGGCGACGTCGCGACGTCGTAGCACGGTCACGACGATGCCGAGCACGATGAACGGGCCGAACGCGATCGCCAGCACGAGCGCGTTCTCGTAGGGATGCAGCCCGCCGAGATGGGCGGCGACCACCAGTGCCGTCGTCGGGGAGAGCAGGAGCGCGGCCATGATCGGGCCATTCTCCCCGACCCGGTCCGGACCAGTGCCGGCCGGGCCTTTCCCCGGGTTGTTGGTTGCTCTAGAGTAACCGTTACTCATGAGCAACCAAACGGAACTCTGTCTCGACGCGCTCGGTGACCCCACCCGGCGCCGGATCGTCGAGCTGCTCGCCACCGGGCCCCGCCCGGTCGGCGCGATCGCCGCGGACCTGCCCGTCGGCCGGCCCGCCGTCAGCAAGCACCTCAAGGTGCTGGAGGGGGCCGGACTCGTGCGGCACCGCAGTCGCGGCACCCGCAACCTCTACGCGCTGGCCCCCGAGGGCCTCGTCGACCTGCAGCAGTGGCTCGTCACCACCTGGGACGACGTGCTCGCGTCCTTCGCCGAGCACGTCGAGAAGGAGCAACCATGACCATGCAGTCCGAACGTCCACCTCAACCCCCTGCCAGGTCCGTCGCGCCGGTCGTGCGCGAGGTGCTGGTCAGGACCGACCTCGACACGGCGTTCGCCCTGTTCACCGAGCGGATCGGCAGCTGGTGGCCGATGGCCACGCACAGCGTCTTCGGCGAGCACGCCACCGTCGCGTTCGAGGACGGTCGCCTGGTCGAGCGGGCCGGCCGGAGCGCCAGCACCTGGGGCGAGGTGCTCGACTGGGACCCTCCGCACGGGTTCCGGATCAGCTGGCACCCGGGGGTCGACCCCGACGAGGCGACCGAGGTCGAGGTGCGGTTCGCGGCCGAGGACGACCAGGTCCGGGTGTCACTCGTGCACACCGGCTGGGAGCGGCGGGCCAACGCCGACATCCGCGCGTCGTACGAGACCGGCTGGGTCGTCGTGCTCGAGCGGTACTCCGCCGCCGCGACCCCGGCCTGACCCGCCGCACCCCCACCGATATCGGTATGCCGACCGTGACCCATGGCTCACGCTGTCGCTACCGATATCGGGGGTGGTGGCTCGCTCAGTCGAGGTTCATGTACGGGTAGCGGTAGTCCTTCGGCGGGTCGAACGTCTCCTTGATCGACCGCGGCGAGGTCCAGCGCAGCAGGTTGACCGCGGCGCCGGCCTTGTCGTTGGTGCCCGAGGCGCGGCCACCACCGAACGGCTGCTGGCCGACGACCGCACCGGTCGGCTTGTCGTTGATGTAAAAGTTGCCGGCGGCGAAGCGCAGCCGCTCGGTCGCCCACGCGACCGCCCGGCGGTCCTGCGCGAGGACGGCACCGGTGAGGGCGTACGGCGCGATCGACTCCATCTGGTCCACGACCGTCTCGAAGTCGCCGTCGTCGAAGACGTGCACGGCCAGGATCGGGCCGAAGTACTCCGTGGAGAACATCTGGTCGGTGGGGTCACCACCCTCGACCACAGTGGGCCGGACGAAGTAGCCGACCGAGTCGTCGACCTTGCCGCCGGCCACGATGTCGAGGGTCTTGGACCGCTTCGCCCGCGCGATGGCCTTCTTGTGCTTGGCGAACGCCCGGTCGTCGATCACGGCGCCCATGAAGTTGGAGAAGTCCGTGACGTCGCCCTGGCTGATCGCGTCGACCTCGGAGATGAAGTCGTCACGCACCCGGTTCCACACCGAGCGTGCGACGTAGGCCCGGGACGCGGCCGAGCACTTCTGGCCCTGGAACTCGAACGCGCCGCGCAGCATCGCCACCCGGAGCACGTCCGGGTCGGCCGAGGAGTGCGCGACGATGAAGTCCTTGCCTCCGGTCTCGCCGACGATGCGCGGGTAGGAGCGGTACTTCGAGATGTTGGCGCCCACCGTGGACCAGAGGTGCTGGAACGTCGGCGTCGAGCCGGTGAAGTGGATGCCGGCGAGGTCCGGATGCGCCAGCGCCACCTCGGAGACCGCGAGGCCGTCACCGGGCAGCATGTTGATGACGCCGGGGGGCATCCCGGCCTCCTCCAAGAGCTCCATGGTCAGGTGCGCCGCGACCTGCTGGGTCGGCGACGGCTTCCAGATCACGGTGTTGCCCATCAGGGCCGGAGCGGTGGGCAGGTTGCCGGCGATGGCGGTGAAGTTGAACGGGGTGATCGCGTAGACGAAGCCCTCGAGGGGGCGGTGGTCGGTGCGGTTCCAGATGCCCCGGGCGTTGGCGATCGGCTGGTCGGCGAGGATCTGCCGCGCGTAGTGGACGTTGAACCGCCAGAAGTCGATCAGCTCGCAGGCGCTGTCGATCTCCGCCTGGAACGCCGTCTTGGACTGGCCGAGCATGGTGGCCGCGTTGATCCGCTGACGCCACGGGCCGGCAAGCAGGTCGGCGGCCTTGAGCAGCACCGCCGCCCGGTCGTCGAACGACATCGCGGCCCAGCCCGGCGCGGCGTCGCGCGCGGCCTTGACCGCCGCCCGGGCGTCGGCCTGCGTGGCGTTCTTCAGAACGCCGAGCACGTGGCCGTGGTCATGCGGTTGGACGACCTCGATCTCGGCACCACCACCCATCTTCTTGGCGCCGCCGATGGTGGCGGTGAGGTCGAGCTGCACGTCCTCCTGACGCTTGAGCTCCAGCTCCAGGGCGGCCCGCTCGGGGGTGCCGGGGGCGTAGGTGAGGTTCGGCTCGTTCACCGGAGCCGGAGGGGTGGTGATGGCGTCCATGCGGCCGATGGTGTCAGACGCCGGGGCTGTGACCAAAGTCGCCCGGAACCGCCCCACGTAGGATCCGCACCATGCCGCACGCACCGCACCCCGGCTCGTTCCTGACCACCCCGGGCAACACCTGGGTGGTCCCCGAGCACCAGGTCGTCTACGTGTCCGCGGCGAAGGTGGCCTGCACGACCCTGAAGTGGATGGTGGCCGACCTCGCCGGCGAGGACCACGACCGGATCAAGAACGTCGCGAGCGGCATGCAGAGCCGACTGATGACCATCCACCCCGGTCGCGCCGAGCTCGAGCACGTCAAGGCCGTGCACACGATGCCCGCCGACGAGGTGGCCCGGATCAGCCCCGCCAACGGGTGGTTCGTCTTCGGCGCCCTGCGCGACCCGTGGACCCGGCTGTGGTCCGCGTGGCAGTCGAAGTTCCTCGTCCGCGCCAACCGCTACGTGCGCAACTTCCGCGACGACGAGTTCTTCCCGCGGGTGCCCGAGAAGGCGTCGGACGTGGTCGAGGACTTCGCGAAGTTCGTCGAGATGCACCCCTGGACGACGGACCCGCGGCTGCAGACGGACCTGCACTTCCGCCCCCAGGTCCGCGCGTTGCAGCCGGAGCAGATCCCGTTCACCAGGATCTACGACCTCACCGACTTCTCGTCGATGACCGACGACCTGCACGCCCACCTGCGCGCGCGCGGCCAGGACCAGGAGCTCTACGTCCCCCGGGCCAACGAGACCCCGCTGCCGCTGACCCGGGAGGTGCTCGCGGACGGAGTCAAGGAGGCGATCGAGGAGCTGTTCCGCGAGGACTTCGACGCCTTCGGCGAGCGATGGGACTTCGAGCGGGTGAAGGTCGGCACCGACGGCTGGACGCCCGACGCGATCGCCCACGTCGCCTACCAGACCGAGGTCAACGACTGGATCGGCCAGGTCTGGGCGACCGGGAAGCGCTGGCGCAAGCAACGTGACCGCAGGCGCACACAGGTACGCCGGATCGAGCGACGCCTGGCCGAGACCGAGCGTCGGGTCCGTCGGCTGCGCGAGCGCAACGACCAGCTCAGCGCCCGCCCGTGACCCTCCCGCCCTTGACTAGGATCCGCCCCATGCCGGTCGAGCCCAGCACCACCCGCTTCACCAAGACGCCGGGGAACTCCTTCGTCCTCCCCGAGCACAAGCTGGTCTACGTCTCGACCACCAAGGTCGCCTGCACCAGCCTGAAGTGGATGGTGGCCGACCTTGCGGGCGAGGACCTCGAGGTGTTCCGCAACGGCTCCAGCGGCGTGCAGAGCCGGCTGATGACCATCCACCGCGGCCGCGGCCGTTTCCGGCACACGACCGGCCTCAACAAGATGACCCCGGAGCAGGTCGCGGAGATCAACCCGGAGAACGGCTGGTTCGTCTTCGGCCTGCTGCGCGACCCGTGGAGCCGGCTCTGGTCGGCCTGGCAGTCCAAGTTCCTGGTCCGCCACCACCGCTACCGCACCAACTTCGAGGACGCGCCGTTCTTCCCCAGGGTGCCGCAGCGGGCCTCCGACGTGGTCGAGGACTTCGCGAGGTTCGTCGAGCTGCACCCGTGGACGAGCGACCCGATCCTCAGGAACGACAACCACTTCCACACCCAGATGCGGTGGCTCGCGCCGGACAGGATCCCCTACACGAAGGTCTACGACCTGCGGGACTTCTCCACCTTCACCGCCGACCTGCACGCCCACCTGCGCGGCGTCGGCAAGGACCAGGAGCTCTACCTCCCCCGGGCCAACGAGACCCCGCTGCCGATGACGCGCGAGGTGATGGGCGGCGGCGTGAAGGAGGCGATCGAGGAGCTCTACAAGGAGGACTTCGACGCCTACGGGCACCGCTGGGACTTCGGCTCCCTGAAGTTCGCCGCCGACGGCTGGAACCGCGACGCGATCGCACACGCGGCGTACCACACCGTCGCCAACGACTGGATCGACCACGTCAACAAGACCGGCAAGCAGTGGCGCCACGAGCGTGACGAGCTGGCCCGTCGGCAACGGGCGGCGCGCAAGCGGCTCCGCCGGGCGGAGGCCGAGGCGAGACGACTGCGCGCGGAGAACCGCCGGGTGCAGTCGCGCGGACGCGGGCGGTCGCTGGCCGGCCGGGTCGCGCGCGCGGCGCGTTCACCCAAGGCATCCCTGGGCCGGTTGACCGGCCGGCTGCGCGGGCGTCTGCTCCGGCGGGCCTGACGCCTCACTCGGCCAGCAGGTCGCCGATCTCCTGGGCGGCGTACCACGCCAGCTCGTGGTCGAGCGCCGCCTCGACGAGCGCCTCCGCCTCGGGGTCGCCGTCCACGGAGTCGGCGTAGCGCGCGGCGGCCGCCCGCACGTCTGCAGACGCGTCGTCGAGGTCGACGAGCACGGCCGCGATCCTGCGGAACGGGACGACCTCCTCGACCTCGACCACGGTCGGGTCCTCCATGTCGGGCACGGACAACGTCTCGACGTCCACCGCCACCACCGCGCGGCGCGGTGGGTCGACGTCGCGGATCAGCGACAACGACGAGCGCGAAGCGGCCGCGGCCGCGGCGTACTCCCACTCCTCCTCGCCGCCCTCGGGGAACTCGGCGCGCAGGCCGTCGGTCACCGCGTGCGCCAGGAACGGGGCGGGACCGATCCCGTCGGCGGCGACCAGGTCGCGCAGGCCGGCCCAGCTGCTGGGGACGTAGACGCGGGTGCTCATGACTTGGCCTTGGTGGTGGCCTTCTTGCGGCCCCGCGGAGCCCGCTGACGGGACTCGCTGGCACTGTCGACCAGCTCCTCGAGAGACTCGACGAGACACTGCGCGAGCACGTCGAGATCGGGCACGGCGTCGCGGTCGCCGGCCAGCCCGAAGTACACGTGTGCGTCGTACGACGTCACGCCGATCGCGAGCGCGTGCCCGGGCAGCAACGGGGGGATCGGGTAGCTCTCGAGCATGGTCGCGCCCGCGGCGTACAACGGGAACTGCGGGCCGGGCACGTTGGTGACGACGAGGTGGAAGCCACGTCGGGTCTGCGCCGCGGCGACCCGGGCGCCCAGGGCGTGGAAGGTCGTCGGCGCGAACCCGGCGACCCCGGCGAGCCGGTCCGCGGCGACCGCGCGACCGGTCTCCTTGTGTGCCTTCAGTGCGTAGGAGACCTGGTGGAGACGGACGACCGGGCTTGCCTCGCCGATCGGGAGTGCGAGCAGGTGGCCGGCGACCTGGCTGCCCAACGACGTCGGTTCGAGGTCGTGGTCGATCACGCTCATCGGCACCATCGCGCGGAAGGTGCGGCTGCCGTGCACCGACTCGGCGCGCGTCATCAGCCAGGTCCGCAGGGCGCCCGTGACGGTGGCGAGGATGACGTCGTTGACGGTGCCGCCGTGCCGGCGCCGCACCCGGCGGTAGTCCTCGAGCTCGGTCTTCACGGTGGCGACGCGCCGCTGCTGCGACAGCACCGTGCTCAACGGCGACTCGGGCGCGGCCCGGCGGGCGGACATCGACCCGACCAGGTCGAGTGCCCTCGTGCCCGCGGCCGCGGCCGACCGGAGCGCGACCTCGGCGTTGTCACGCACGGTCGCCGCGGCGGTGCGCGGGTCCCGGAGGGTGTCGCCGAGCGCTCCGGCCACGAGGGTCGTGGTGCTGGGCTCCGGCTGCGGACGCCAGTCGTCCTGCACCGTGTCGCGCGGCGCGGGGTCGACGTCGAGGATCACCTGCCCGAGGTCGACGGTGGAGACCCCGTCGACGAGCACCTGGTGCGACTTCGACAGGATCGCGAACCGGCCGTGGTCCAGCCCCTCGATCAGGTACACCTCCCACAGCGGACGGTTTCGGTCGAGCTGCCGGGACACGATCCGTGCGGTCAGCTCGCGCAGCTGGTCCATCGACCCCGGCCGCGGCACCGCCGAGCGTCGTACGTGGTAGGTCAGGTCGAAGTCCTCGTCGTCGACCCACACCGGACTCGCGAGCCGACCGGGAACGGTGCGGATCCGCTGCCGATACCGGGGGACGAACGCGATCCGGTCGGCGATCAGACCGACGAGGCGGTCGTAGTCGAAACCGTCGGCAGGGGGTTCGAACACTTCGAGGGTGGCGTTGTGCATGGGCGTGCTCGCCGACTCGGTGACCAGGAAGGCCATGTCGTCGGTGCGGAGCCGCTCACTCATCGATACCCCTTTCCCTGCCCGGGTGTGGTCGTTGTGCGATTCTGGCACGGTGCATCACCCCGCCCGTCGCCCCCTGATCCACGAGAACGTCTGACGTGGTCTTCACCCACGGCATCGGCGGAGCGAAAGACCTGCCGATCCCCGCCGAGTACGCCATCGCAGGGGCCGGCGCCGCACTCGCCGTCTCGTTCATCGTCCTCGCGCTGGCCTGGCGCAACCCGCGCTTCGACGGGGTCAACAGCGGTCGGCCGGCGCCGGCGTGGCTGGCCGCTCTCGTCGACTCGACCGTCTTCCAGGTCGTCCTGCGCGTGCTCGGGATGGCGCTGTTCCTGTACACCGGCTGGGCCGCGGTCTTCGGTCCCGACCTCCTGGTGAACCCGACGTTCGGCGTCTTCTACGTGTTCCTGTGGGTGGGGATCGTGCCGGCCTCGTTGGCGTTCGGCCCGTTCTACAAGGCGGTCAACCCGGTCCGGACGATCCACCTGGTGTTCTCGAGGCTCACCGGCGGCGACCCCGAGAGGGGACTCGTCGGGCTGCCGGCGCGGATCGGGTACTGGCCGGCGGCACTCGGCCTGCTCGCCTTCGTGTGGCTCGAGCTCGTGTACCCGCAGTCGACGTACCTCGGGCCGGTGCGCCTGTGGATCGCCGTCTACGTCGCCATCGTCGTGCTCGGCGCCGGGATCTTCGGCAGCGGGTGGATCGACCGAGCCGACCCGTTCGAGGCGTACTCCACGTTGGTCGGCCGGTTGTCGTTCTTCGGGCGCCGTCCGGACGGCACGCTGGTGCTGCGGAGCCCGCTGAACAACCTCGACGGGACGCCCGCCTGGCCGGGCCTGGTGGGTGTGGTCGCGGTGCTGTTCGGCAGCACGGCGTTCGACAGCTTCAAGGACTCGAGCTTCTGGCTGCAGTACACGCAGACGTCGTCGCTGGACGCCACCTTGCTCAACACCGTGATGCTGCTGGTGTTCTGCGGCGTGGTGGCGGTCAGCTTCGCCGCCGCGACGATGGCTACCGGGGTCGGTGAGGGGTCGGCGCGCCGGGCCCTGCCGGACCGGTTCGCCCACTCCGTCGTACCGATCATCGTCGGGTACATGATCGCCCACTACCTGAGCTACTTCGTGGAGGTCGGCCAGCAGACGCTGGTGCTGCTCAGCGACCCGCTCGGCCGTGGCGACGACCTGCTCGGCACCGGCGACCTCCAGGTCAACTACTGGCTGTCGACGCACCCCACGTTCCTCGCCGTGACCAAGGTGCTCGCAGTCGTCACCGGACACGTGCTCGGTGTGGTCTCGGCGCACGACCGGGCGGTGAAGCTGCTCCCGAGGCGGCACCAGCTCACCGGCCAGCTGCCGCTGCTGTTCGTGATGGTGTTCTACACGGTGGGTGGGCTGTACCTGCTGTTCAGCGCGTAGGCGTGCGGCGGGGGTGGATTACCACGGTCCCGTGGTAATCGGTCGCTCCCCGGTGTGAACTCCCCACGGGAACGGGGAGGTTGCCTGGGGAAGGTGGCTCCCGTGACTCACCGGGCCGCGCGGGTACGACGACGGAAGCGACGCGGCGACGACTCGGGCGCCCCACCACCGACCAGACCGTCCGCGACCGCGGTGATGCCGCGCCGGAGGGCCGAGTCGCCCGACTCCACGAGGCTGCGGCCGGCCATCAGGGCCCGGTCGGCGGCGACCCGGTCGTCGGGGACGAAGTGCACGCCTCGGGCGCGGACGAAGCCCTCGACCATGGCGTGGATCTCGCGCTCGCTCCAGCCCAGCGACGG
>NZ_DASSCL010000149.1:0-13731 GCF_035697785.1 Nocardioides sp. | reverse complement strand
CGGATCAGGTTGTAGATCTCGGTGCGGGCGCCGACGTCGACCCCGCGGGTGGGTTCGTCCAGCAGCAGCACGCGGCACTCGCGCAGCAGCCAACGGGCCAGCACGACCTTCTGCTGGTTGCCGCCCGACAGCGTGCGGACGTCCCGGGTGACGCCCGCGGGGCGCACGTCGAGCGACTTGGTGAGCGCTTCGGCGTCCCGGCGCTCCTGGGCACTGTTGAGGAACCCGGAGCGGGAGAAGCGGCCCAGGGTCGAGACGGTGATGTTGCGGTAGACGGCCTGGTCGAGCAACAGCCCCTGGCTCTTGCGCTCCTCCGGCGCCAGCCCGACCCCGGCTTGGACGGCCGCGGTCACCGATCCGCGGCGCAGGCGTCGGCCGTCGACGGTCACGGTGCCGCTGGTCGCCCGGCGCGCGCCGTACACGGTCTCGATGATCTCCGAGCGGCCGGCGCCGACCAGCCCGGCCAGGCCGACGATCTCGCCGGCGTGCACGGTGAGGTCGACGCCGTGGAACACGCCCGCGAGGGCGAGGTCGTGCACCTCCAGCACGGGCTCGCCCCTCGACTGCTCGTCACGCGGGGTCCCGGGGCGGGGCGGGAAGACGTACTCGATCGACCGCCCCGTCATCAGCTCGATCAGCCGCGACGTCGGTGTCTCCTCGACGGGAAGACCGGTCGCCACGGTGCGGCCGTCTTTCAGCACGGTGATCCGGTCTCCGATCTCGCGGATCTCCTCGAGCCGGTGCGAGATGTAGACGATCGCGACCCCTTCGGCGGTGAGTCCGCGCATCACCCGGAAGAGGTTGTGCACCTCCTCCTGGTCGAGCACGGCCGACGGCTCGTCGAGGATGAGCAGGCGGGTGTCGTGCGAGAGCGCGCGCGCCATGCTGACGATCTGCTGCGACGCCGGTGACAGCGTGCCGACCGTGCGCGTCGCTGCGATCTCCGGGTGGCCGAGCCGCTCGAGCAGTGCCCGCGCCTGCTTGTTGGCCTGGGAGCGCCGCAGGAAGCCGCCCTGCGAGATCTCGTGGCCGAGGTAGATGTTCTCGGTGACGGTGAGATCGGCGACCAGGTCGAGCTCCTGGTAGATGGTGGAGATCCCCAGCCGCATGGCCGCGACCGGCGTGGTGAGGGAGACCTCGCGCCCGTCCCAGGTGATCGTGCCGCCGTCGGGCTGGTAGGCGGCGGAGAGCACCTTGATCAGGGTCGATTTGCCGGCGCCGTTCTGGCCGAGCAGGCAGTGCACCTCACCGGGGCGGACGTCGAGGTCCACGCCGCCGAGGGCGAGCACCCCGGGGAACTGCTTGACGATCCCGGACATCTGCAGCAGGGGAGTGGTCTCGGTCATCGGTTGCCTCCGATCGTGGGAGCGACGCGGCGATCGACGCTGGTGGGGTCGTGGAAGACGGTGTCGAGCGAGGCGGTCGCGGCGCCGCGGACGGCCGCGGTGAACCCGAGCGTCGAGAGCTCGACGCGGGTGCCGCCGGCGTCCGGGGCGAGCACCGCCTCCTGCAACGCCGCCTCGACGGCGGGGAGCATCCAGCGGCCGACCTCGGCGAAGTAGCCGGACAGGACGACGGCGCCCGGGTTGAGGGCGTTGACCATCGCCCCGGCTCCGATGCCGACCCAGTGGCCGACCTGCTCGAGCGCGGCAAGCGTGCGGGTGTCGCCGAGGTCGGCGCGCCGGTTGAGCTCGTGGAGCCGGTCCTCCAGCGCCAGGTCGGGGTGGCGTACCGGGTCGTCCGGGTCGGCCGCGGCGTCGAGCAGCGCCCGCAGTCCGACCGTCGTCTCCCAGCACCCGGTGCGCCCGCAGCCGCACCGACGGCCGTGCGGATCCACGGTCATGTGACCGAGCTCCCCGGCGTACCCCTTGCTGCCCCGGAGGACGTGGCCGTCGGCGATGATGCCGCCCCCGACGCCGACCTCGCCGAAGATGACCAGGACGTCGCGACGGGACGGCTCCCCGGGGACAACCTCGGCGACCGCCGCGAGGTTGGCCTCGTTGTCCACGAGCACGGGCAGCCGCGGCACGTCGAGCCGTTGCCGCAGCAGCTCGGCGACCGGGACGTCGCGCCAACCCAGGTTGGGACCGATCCGCACGGTGCCGTGCGTGGTGTCCACCAGCCCCGCGACGCCCACCGTGAGCGCCACCGGGTCGGCGCCGCGACCAGTGGCGTCGCTCACCGTGGCGGTCACCAGCTCGGCGAGCCGGTCGAGCACGGCACTTGCGTCGAGATCCGCGGTGTCCACGGACAGCCGGTGCTCGGCCACGACGGTGCCCGTCAGGTCCAGGGCCATGGTCGCGACGTGGTGGACGTTGACCTCGGCGCCGACTCCGCAGATCGTGCGGCCCTCGAGGCGCACCGGCAGGCCCGGGCGCCCCACCGCGCCGCGTTCCGCGGGGCCCTCGCTCACCAGGCCGCGGGTCACCAGCTCCGACACGAGGCCGGAGACCGTCGCCTTGGTCAGACCCAGGTCGGCGGCCAGGCGGGCGCGGGACCGGGGGCCGGTGTCGCGCAGCGTGCGGAGCACCAGGGAGAGGTTCGAACGGCGCAGGGACACCTGGTCGACGGCGACCGGACCGGCGAACGGCTCCTGCTCCAGCACCCGGTGACCTCGACCCTCGTCGGCCGCTGTGAGCAGCGACACACGTTTGTTCGAACGGGGCACAAACTAGTGACGATTCGCGCGTGCTGGCAAGGCCTTGAGGCGGCATCCGGCCAAGTTTCTGTGAAACTTTGCAAAGTTGTGATCGAAAGTGTGAGACGCGTGAGCCCGAAGCGTCCCGCAGGCGGCCGTGACCAGGTCAGCGCCCGGTGGCGCGCTGCCGGGCCTCGGCGTAGCGGTCCCGGACCGCCGTCACGGGATCCCCGTCGTAGCGGGCGACCTCGCCCAGCGCCCACGCCGGCGGGGCGTCGTCGCCGGCGAGGACCCAGGCCGCCTGGCGGGCGGCACCGTCGGCGACGTACTCGCCAGGGGCGGGCACCTCGATCGGGAGGCCGAGCACGCTCGGGGCGACCCGGCGGACCGCCTCGGAAGCGGCGCCACCGCCGACGAGCAGGACCCGTCGGGGCTCGACCCCGGTCCCGCCGAGTGCGTCGATCCCGTCGGCGAGGCCGCAGAGCAGGCCCTCGACCGCGGCCCGCGCGAAGTCGGCCGGGACCGCGTTGTCGAGCGTCAGGCCGTGCAGGCTCCCGGTGGCGTCGGGCAGGTTCGGTGTCCGCTCGCCCTCGAGGTAGGGCACCAGCACGAGACCGCCGGCGCCCGGGGTGGACTCGAGGGCGAGGGACGAGAGGCGCTCGTGGTCCACGCCCAGGACGCGTGCGGTCGCGTCGAGCACGCGCGCCGCGTTGAGGGTGCACACCAGGGGCAGGAAGTGTCCGGTCGCGTCGGCGAACCCGGCGACCAGCCCGGTCCCGTCGCGGACCGGGGTCGTGGACACGGCGCTCACCACGCCCGACGTACCGATCGACACCACGACGTCGCCGGGGCGCGAGCCGAGACCGAGGGCGGCCGCGGCGTTGTCGCCCGCGCCGGGGGCGAGGATGGCGCCCCCCGTGGAGACGTGTCCGGCGGTGGCGCGGGGGTCGAGCACCGTCGGCACCAGTGGCTGGTGGCCGAGGGCACGGCCGAGCAGGTCGGTCCGGTAGACGCCGGCCTCCGCCGACCAGTAGCCGGTGCCACTGGCGTCGCTGCGGTCGGTGCGCAGGTCAGCGAGGTCGCGGCTCCCGGAGAGCTTCCAGGTCAGCCAGTCGTGCGGGAGGCACACCGCCGCGGTGGCAACGGCATGGTCGGGCTCGTGCTCCGCCAGCCACCGAAGCTTGGTGACGGTGAACGACGCGACCGGGACCGAGCCCACTGCATCTGCCCAGGCCTGTCCGCCGCCCAGCTCGGCGACCAGGTCCTCGGCGGCCCCGGCCGAGCGGGTGTCGTTCCACAGGAGAGCCGGACGGACCACGTCACCGCCCTCGTCGAGACAGACCATCCCGTGCTGCTGGCCTCCGACGGCGACCGCGGCGACGTCCTCGAGGCCGCCGGCGTCCGCCACCGCCTTCTGCAGCGCCGTCCACCACGCCGCCGGGTCCACCTCGGTGCCGTCGGGGTGCGCCGCCCGGCCCTGACGGACCAGCTCGCCGGAGGCCGCGTCCCGGACGACGACCTTGCAGGACTGGGTCGAAGAGTCCACCCCGGCGACCAGTCGGCGGGTCATCCGCCGTCCCCCCGGAGCGGGGCGTAGACGGAGCCGCTGATCAGCCGGGCCGTGCCGACGACCCCGCCCTCGTCGCCGAGCTCGCTCAGCACGATCGGCAGGTTGCCGGTGGCCAGCGGCAGTGACCGCCGGTAGGTGACGCCGCGGATCTCCGCGAGCAGGGCGTGCCCGAGTCCGGTCACGCGGCCGCCGATCACGATGAGGCCCGGGTTGAAGAAGGACACCAGGCTCGCCAGCACCTGGCCGATGCGGCGGCCGGCGTCCCGGATCAGCTGCACCGCCTGCGCGTCGCCCTGCGCCACCGCGAGCCCCACGTCGGCGGCCGTCAGCTCGCCCTTCTCCTCGAGCAGCGAGGCGAGTGCGGGGGAGCGGCCGGCGCGAGCGGCGGCGGTGGCGTCGCGGGCCAGGGCGGCGCCGCCCGCGAACGCCTCGAGGCAGCCGGTGTTGCCGCAGGCGCACGTGGGCCCGAACTCCTCGACGCGGATGTGCCCGATGTCGCCGGCGCAGCCGTCGACACCTCGGTAGAGCTCACCCTCGACGACGATGCCGCAGCCGATGCCGGTGCCGATCTTGACGAACAGGAAGTCCTGGGCGGAGCGCGCGACCCCGGCGTGCAGCTCGCCGAGCGCCATCGCGTTGACGTCGTTGTCGAGGACGGCGGGGCAGCCGAGCTCGCGGGCCACCGCGTCACGCACCGGGTATCCGTCCCAGCCGGGCATGATCGGCGGCGACACCGGCACCCCGCGGTGGAAGTCGACCGGCCCGGGGACGGAGATGCCCGCGCCCATCGGCCGGTCGATGCCCAGCTTGTCGAGCAGGGCGCGTGCCTCGGAGAGCGCGGTGGCCAGCACCGGCTCCGGACCCTGCCGGATGTCGCACGGGATGGTGCTGGTGGAGAGCACGGTCACGCGGCCGTCGGTGACGCCGACCGACATGCCGGTGGCCCCGATCGAGATGCCGACGAACCGGATGTCACCGGCCAGGTCGACGAGCGTCGAGCGGCGCCCGCCCCGCGATGCGGCGTGACCCACCTCCTGGGCGAGACCGAGCTCGCCGAGCCGTGCGACCTCGGCCGCGATCGTGGTACGGGAGACGTTGAGCAGGTCGGCCAGCTGGACCCGCGACAGCGGGCCCTCGTCGCGAAGCCGGGCGAGGATCCGTGCCTGCATCGGGCTCTCCGCCCGTCCGGCCAGTGAGTGCAGCACGGACGGCATCCTCGCACGGTTGGGGTTGCCGGCCCGGGGTACGTTCCGGTCCATGACCTGGCGCACCGCAGATCTGCCGTCCTTCGCCGGACGCACCGCGATCGTCACCGGTGGCAACTCCGGCATCGGCTGGCACACGGCGGCCGCGCTGGCGCGTCGCGGTGCGGAGGTGACGATCGCCTGTCGCAACCCGGAGGCGGGCGAACGGGCCGCCGCCGACATGCGGGCGGTCGGCGGCGGTGACATCCGGGTCGCGCCGCTCGACCTGGCCGACCTCGCCTCGGTCCGCTCGTTCGCCGACGCCTGGGACCGGCCGCTCGACGTGCTGGTCAACAACGCCGGCGTGATGACGCCGCCGCGCTACCGCGAGACCGTGGACGGCTTCGAGCTCCAGTTCGGCACCAACCACCTCGGCCACGTCGCCCTCACCGGCCGGCTGCTCCCGCGGCTGCGCGCGTCCCCGGCTCCGCGCGTCGTGACCGTGTCGTCGATCGCCCACCAACGGGGCCGGCCCGATGTGCTCGACGGCAACGAGTCCGGTGGCTACCAGCCGGAGCGGGCCTACGCGAACTCCAAGCTCGCCAACCTGCTGTTCGCGTTCGAGCTGCAACGGCAGGCGGAGCTCAACGACAGCCACCTGGTCTCCAACGCCGCGCACCCCGGTGTCTCGGCGACCGGACTGGTCACCAGCGACCAGGGGCTCGGGTCGATCCCCGGGGTGCGGCAGCTGGCGCCGGCGATGCTGCGGGTGCTGTTCCAGTCGGCGGCCGCCGGCGCGGATCCGATCCTGTACGCCGTGGCCGAGGCGGGTCCCGGGTCGTACACCGGCCCGCAGCGGCTGCGTGAGAGCCGGGGTCGGATCGGGCCGGCACGGACCAGCCGGTACGCCCGCGACGAGGTGCTCGCCGCCAAGCTGTGGGACCTCAGCCGCGACCTGACCGGCGTCGACTTCAGCTGGGAGTGACCAGGTCGGCGAGAGCGGCGATGTCGGACGGTCCGACCTGGCAGCAGCCGCCGACGTACGCCGCGCCGGCCGCGACCCAGCGCGGCGCGAGACCCACGTCGTAGGCGGTCTCACCGGTCCACGTGTGGGTGCGGTTGTCCCAGCCCTGCCCGGAGTTCGGGTACGCGATCCCCGGGAGCCCGGTGACCCGTCGCGCGACCTCGAGCGCGGGCAGCACGTCCTCGGGGCGGCAGCAGTTCACTCCGGTCGCGACCAGGCCGGACCCGGCCGCGATCTCGTAGGCCGCCTCGAGCGGCTGGCCGGCACGGGTGCTCAGCCCGGCGACCGAGTAGGACAACCAGGCGGGCAGACCCACGTCGGCGATGATCCCGACCAGCACTTCCGCCTCGTCGGCGTCCGGGATCGTCTCGACCGCCAGCAGGTCCGGCTCCGCCGCGGCGAGCAGCTCGACCCGCGACCGGTGGAAGTCGCGGAGCCGGGCGGCGGTCACGCCGTAGCGGCCGCGGTACTCCGAGCCGTCCGCGAGCATCGCGCCGTACGGACCGATGGACGCCGCCACCACGCGGGTGCCGCCGTCGTCCGCCAGCTCGTCGCGCACCTCGCGGGCCAGGGTGACACTGCGGACGATCAGCCGCTCCGCCTCGGCCCGGTCGAGGCCGGCGCGCTCGAAGCCCTCGACCGAGGCCTGGTAGCTCGCCGTGGTCGCCACCTCGGCGCCGGCGGCGAAGTAGGCGCGGTGCACCGCGGCGATCTCGTCGGGGGCGTCCCGCAGCAGGCGCGCGGTCCACAGATCGTCGGACAGGTCGTGTCCGCGGGCGACCAGGGCGTTGGAGAGTCCCCCGTCGAGGACGGTGGTCACGTGACCGTGGCGCCCAGGTGGCCGCGGACGGCGGCGCTGAACACCTCGGGCTGCGCCACGTTGGCGATGTGGGCCGCGTCGTCGACGACCTCGAGCCGGGAGCCGGGGATCGACTCGACCATGGCGGCTCCCACCGACGGCGGGGTGCCGGGGTCGTCCGCGCCGGCGACCACCAGGGTCGGGGTCGCGATCGCGGCGAGCTGCGCGGAGACGTCGTACTCGCCGAGCGCGTCGCAGCAGCCGGCGTATCCGGCGGCCGGGGTGGCGCGGAACATGTCCATCACCCAGTCCACACGGTCCGGGTGCGCCTTCCGGTAGGCCGGCGTGAACCACCGCTCCAAGGTCGCCTCGACCAGTCCTTCCACCCCCTCGGACCGCACCTGGGCCGCCCGCTCCCGCCAGGTCTCGGGGCTGCCGAACACCGGAGCCGTGCAGCACAGCACCAGCGAGGTGAGCCGCTCGCCGTGGTTGATCCCGAGGACCTGGCCGACCGCCCCGCCGAGGGACAGCCCGACGTAGGCGAACCGGTCGATCCCGAGCGTGTCGGCGAGCGCGACCACGTCGAGCGCCAGCCCCTCGACGGTGTACGACGACGCGGGCGCCGGTGACGCGCCGTGTCCGCGGGTGTCGAAACGGACCACCCGGAAGTCGCGCGCGAGGTCCGTGGCGAGCTCGTCCCACATCTCGTGTGTGGTGCCGAGGGAGGCGCCGAGAAGGACCGGCGGGGCGTCCGCCGGTCCTTCCTCGACGTGGTGCAGGGCGACTGGTTCGGTCATGTTCTCGAACCTACGCGGCCTGCGGTCCCGCCGTCAGCGCGCCCCGACCAGGTCGCGGTCGTCGGTGCCGGCCGGCTCGGACAGGTCCTCGGGACCGATCTCCTCGCGGTGCCCGTGCCGCTCCCACCAGCGCCGCAACGGACCCGGGGCCCACCAGTTCGCGCGGCCGAGCAGCCGCATGGTGGCCGGCACCAGCAGCCCACGCACCACGGTCGCGTCGAGGAGCACGGCGACCAGCATGCCGACCCCGATCATCTTCAGGAAGACGATCCCGGACGTGGCGAACCCGCCGATGACCACGGCCAGCAGCAGCGCCGCGCTGGTGATGATCCGCCCGGTCCGCTGCACGCCGGCGGCCACCGCGGCGGTGTTGCGGTCCCGCTGGTCCGTCGAGGTGTCGCCCCGGCGGTCCCACTCCTCGCGCACCCTCGAGAGCAGGAACACCTCGTAGTCCATCGAGAGCCCGAACAGGATGGCCAGCATCAGGATCGGCTGGGTGACGTCGAGGTAGCCCGGCGAGGTGAAGCCGAGCAGGCCCGAGAGGTGCCCCTCCTGGAAGATCCACGTCACCACGCCGAACGACGCGCCGATCGACACCGCCGTCATCACCACCGCCTTGAGCGGCAGCACGACCGAGCCGAAGGCGACGAACAGCAGCACCAGCATCACCACGACGACCACGAGGCCCATCCACGGCAGGCGGTCGCCCACCGAGTCGATGAGGTCGACCGCCTGCGCGGTCGGGCCACCGACCAGCGCCACCGCGCCCTCGCCCGGGTCGATCCCGCGGATGTCACGGACCAGGTCCTGCGACGCCTCGGTCTGGCCGTTGCCCGCCCAGGTGGCCTCCAACAGGCTCACCGGCTCCCCGTCCACCTGCTCCGCGGCGAGCGGCTGGACGGACCGGACGCCGTCGAGGCTCTCGATCTCCTGGGCGTACGCACGGGTCGCCGCGTCGTCGGCCCCGCGCAGCACGATGCGTGCCGAGGCGGTCTGACCCCCGAACTGCTCCGCCTGCAGGTCCGCGGCGACCCGGCTCGGCATGTCGGCGGGCAGCACCCGCTCGTCGACGCTGCCCCACCGGGCACTCGCGAACGGGGCGGCCAGCGCCAGCAGGGCGACCGTGATGACCAGCAGGTAGGCGACCGGGCGGCGCATCACGCTGTGCGCCAGGCGGGCCCAGGCTCCGTGCTCGTCCCCGTCGGTCGCCGTCGCGGTACGACGTCCGCGGCGCCAGGGCATCCGGCCGAGCTCGATCCGCCGGCCGAGCACGGCCAGCAGCGCGGGCAGCACGGTGAGCGCGGCCGTCATCGCCACCAGCACGGCCGCCACGCCGCCGTACCCCATCGAGCGGAGGAAGTTCTGCGGGAAGATGAGCAGGGAGGCCAGCGACGCCGCCACGATGAGGCCCGAGAACAGCACGGTGCGGCCGGCCGTGGCCATGGTGCGCGCGACGGCCCGGTTGACGCTGGGCCGGCTCTCGTCGGGCTGCGCGGCGAGCTCCTCGCGGAACCGGTTCACCACGAACAGCGCGTAGTCGATCGCCAGACCCATGCCGAGCAGGGTGATGACGTTGATCGAGAAGACGGACACGTCGGTGACGCCGGTCAGCAGCCGGACCACGGCGAACGCTCCCAGCACCGCGATCGCTCCCACGAGCGTGGGCATCAGGGCCGCGACCACGCTGCCGAAGATCAGCAGGCTGAGCAGGAAGACGATCGGCATGCTCAGGCTCTCGGCACGGGCGATGTCCTCGGACACCTGCTCGTTGACGTCGCCGTACACCGCCCACTCGCCGCCGAGGTTCGTGGTGAGGCCGGGGGCGTCGAGCTCGTCGGCCACCGCGTCCCAGCTCGTCGACTTGGCATCCTGCGTGTCCCCGGCGAGGGTGAGGATCACCCGGGTGGTGCGCCCGTCGGCCCCGACCAGGCTCGGGTCCGGGCTGTCGTAGTAGCTGACGACCCGGGCGACGGCGTCCTCGGGAAGCGCGGCCAGGGTCCCGGTCACGGCGTCGCGGAACTCGGGATCGTCGACCTCGAGCTGGTCGCTTGTGTAGATGGCGACGACGTCGGCGCCGCGACTGCCGAACACGTCCCGCTCGGCCGCCAGCGCCCGCGACGACTCGCTGTCCGGATCGTCGAACCCGCCGTCGCTGAGGCTGCCGAACACGCCCAGCCCGAAGCCCGCCGCGACCGCCATGAGCACCAGGCCACCGGCGAGCACCAGGCCGGCCCGAGCGGCGATCATCCGTCCCCACGTGTACATCACTCACACTCGCTATCTGCCGTCATCGTCGTGAACGGGTATAACAGTGAATGATGTAAACTCTGGTGTCAAGCATTTATGTTTGACTGTCCCGGCCCCGGGCAGACGCACCAGAGCCGAGGCAGAGGTCAACCAGGAGGAGCCCTTCTCGATGAGCACCACGATCCCCAGCGGCCTGCCGACTCGTCGCGAGCGGCAGCGGCAGGCGACGTACGACGAGATCGTCGCGGTGTCGCGGCAGCTGCTGCGGCAGGGGCAGGACGTCTCGCTGCGTGCGGTGGCGACCGAGATGGGACTGACCGCGCCGGCGCTCTACCGCTACGTCGACAGCCACGCCGAGCTGATGGCGCTGCTGGCCCGGGCGATCTTCGCCGACGTGGTGGCCGAGATGACGGTGGCCCGCGACCGGCACCCCGTCGACGACCCGGCGGCGCAGATCGTGGCGGCTGTCGCGGCGTTCCGGCGCTGGGCGCTCGGCAATCGTGACGAGTTCCGGCTGGTGTTCGCCTCGCCGCCGACCCCAGAGACGCAGGCGTTGGTCGACTCTGCGGCGCAACGGCCGATCACCACCCTCGAGGGTTGTGTGCCGGAGGAGCTGGGGGTGCACGAGTTCAGCGCGTTCTTCAGCGACATCTTCGGCCGGCTGTGGGAGAAGTACCGGTTCCCGGTGCCCGCCGACGACGAGCTGCCGGACGGCGTGCTGGAGGTGCTCACCGCTCCGCCGGCCGACTCCGCAGCTGCGGACCTCGACAAGCTGCCGACCATCCACGGCGTCACGCCGGGCATGGTCTGGGTGTTCGAGCGCTCCTGGGCCCGGCTCTACGGCACGGTGACCCTCGAGGTGTTCGGGCACGTGCACCCGGGGCTGATCACCACCGCCGCCTTGTTCCAGGCGACGGTGGCCGACATCGGCGCCGACCTCGGCCTCGCCGACGAGTGGGAGCGGCTGCAGGCGATAGCCCGCTCCTGAGCCTCGTCAGGCCGGCCTGCCCACGGCCGGGACGACCTCGCCCGGCAGGGGAGCCGGGGGCGGAGTGCCGTCCCCGAACGGGCGTCCGCCGAGGGCCTCACGGCCGTGCGGGGTGAGCCAGCCCGCCAGGTCCGGCCCCTTCGGCACCACCTGGGTCGGGTTGATGTCCTTGTGCACCACGTAGTAGTGCTCCTTGATCTGCGCGAAGTCGACCGTGTCGCCGAAGCCCGGGGTCTGGAACAGGTCGCGCGCGTAGCCCCACAGCGCGGGCATCTCGACCAGCTTGTTGCGGTTGGCCTTGAAGTGCCCGTGGTAGACGGCGTCGAAGCGCACCAGGGTGGTGAACAGCCGGATGTCGGCCTCGGTGACCTGGTCGCCGACGAGGTAGCGGCGGTCGGTCAGCCGCTCCTCGAGCCGGTCGAGTGCTGCGAAAAGGCGGTCGTAGGCGCGCTCGTACGACGCCTGCCGGCCCGCGAACCCGCAGCGGTAGACGCCGTCGTTGACGTCGGTGTAGACCCACGAGCTGACCTCGTCGATCTCGTCGCGCAGGGCCTCGGGGTAGAGGTCGGGGGCGCCGTCACGGTGGAACGCGGTCCACTCCGTCGACAGGTCGAGCGTGATCTGCGCGAAGTCGTTGGTGACGACCTTGCCGGTCGGCACGTCGACGATCGCGGGGACGGTGATGCCCTTGGGATAGTCGGGGAAGCGGGCGAGGTAGGCCTCCTGCAGGCGCTCGATGCCGAGCACCGGGTCGACCCCGTCAGGGTCGAGGTCGAAGGTCCAGCTCCTCGCGTCGTGCGTGGGGCCGGTCAGGCCCATGCCGATGGCCTCCTCGAGACCGAGCAGTCGGCGCACGATGATCGCCCGGTTGGCCCAGGGGCAGGCCCGGGCGGCGATGAGCCGGTAGCGGCCGGCCTCCACCTTCCAGGCGCCCGAGTCCGGGTCGCCGTCGGCGGTGATCCGGTCCTCGATGTAGTCGGTGTCGCGGTCGAAGTCGTCCGCGACGTACTGGCCCTTCGTCATCCCTGTCGCCTCCCGAGAGGGTCGGAGTCGGTGTCGTACGTCAGCCGTTGTTGCCGAGCAGCTGCTCGAACGGGGTCGGGTTGTCGAACGGGTCGACCGGCCCGGCCAGCGGGCGCCGGAGAACCAGGTCCGCGAGCTCGCGGCCGGCCCGTTCGGCACGCCCTGCAAGACTCTTACCCGCTCCGGCGCTCGCGAAGTCCTCGCTGGCCGCGAAGACGGCCGTGGGAGCCACTGCGGCGCGAAGGTAGGCGAACAGCGGGCGGAGTGCGAACTCCAGGGCCAGCGAGTGCCGCGCGGTGCCCCCGGTGGCGCCGACCAGAACCGGCTTGCCCTCGAGCACGCCGTCGTCGAGCACGTCGAAGAAGGACTTGAACAGTCCGCTGTACGACGCGCTGAAGACCGGCGAGACGGCGATCACGGCGTCGGCCGTCGTCACTGCCTTGATCGCCTCGGCCAGCCGCGGGGCGGCGAACCCGGTGAGCAGGTTGTCGGTGATCTCGTGTGCGAGCTCGCGCAGCTCGACGACCGTGACGATGGTGTGCTCGTCGTGCAGCCGCAATGCCCGGTCGGTGGCCTGCGCGAGCCGGTCGGCGAGCAGGCGGGAGGTGGACGGCTGGCTCAGGCCGGCGGTCACCACGGCGATCGAGCGCGTCATGCGACACCTCCGGTGGTGGTCGAGCTCGTCGAGATCGTCTCGGTGGTCGAGCCCGTTGTGAGCTCGGCCCTCCGCGACGCGTGCGTGGGCGCGTCGGGAACGTGCGCCGGCTTGAGGGCCGCGAACTCCTTGCGCAGCACCGGCACGACCTCCTCGCCGAGCAGGTCGAGCTGCTCGAGGACCGTCTTCAGCGGCAGCCCGGCGTGGTCGAGCAGGAAGAGCTGGCGCTGGTAGTCACCGACGTACTCACGGAACGAGAGCGTCCGCTCGATGACCTGCTGCGGCGAGCCGACGGTCAGCGGGGTGGCCTCGCTGAAGTCCTCCAGCGAGGGGCCGTGGCCGTAGACCGGGGCGTTGTCGAAGTAGGGCCGGAACTCGTTGATCGCGTCCTGGGAGTTGGGCCGCATGAAGAACTGCCCGCCCAGCCCGACGATGGCCTGGTCGGCGCTGCCGTGGCCGTAGTGCTCGTAGCGACGGCGGTAGAACTCGACCATCCGCTGGGTGTGCGCGGCCGGCCAGAAGATGTGGTTGTGGAAGAACCCGTCGCCGTAGTACGCCGCCTGCTCGGCGATCTCGGGGCTGCGGATCGAGCCGTGCCAGACGAACGGCGGCACGCCGTCCAGCGGCCGCGGGGTGGCGGTGAAGCCCTGCAGCGGCGTACGGAAGCGGCCCTGCCAGTCCACGACGTCCTCGTGCCAGAGGCGGTGCAGCAGCGCGTAGTTCTCGATCGCGAGGTTGATGCCCTCGCGGATGTCCTTGCCGAACCAGGGGTAGACGGGGCCGGTGTTGCCGCGTCCGAGCATCAG
>NZ_DASSCL010000148.1:0-23135 GCF_035697785.1 Nocardioides sp. | reverse complement strand
CCGTCGGTGGTGACGCCGCTGAACAGGTACATCGGCTACGAGAACGCAGCCAAGGTGGCCAAGAAGGCGCTGGCCGACGAGAAGACCATCCGCGAGGTGGTCGTGGAGATGGGGTACGTCGAGCGTGGTGACCTCACCGAGGCCCAGCTCGACGAGGCGCTCGACGTGGCACGGATGACCCGCCCCTGACCTCTTGGGCGGGGGCAAATTCACTGGGTCCCCAGTGAATTTCCCGCCTCCCGTGGCGAACTCCCCGCGGGAACGGGGGGATTACCACGGGACCGTGGTAATCGGCCGCCGCCCCGCACCGCCACCCGCACCAGTTGGTAGCGGGATCAGTACCAGTTGTTGGCCTGCTTGAACTCCCACGCCGAGCACGGGGTGCCGTAGCTGCTGCGGATGTAGTTCAGCCCCCACTTGATCTGCGACGCGGGGTTGGTCATGTAGTCCGCGGGCAGGTCGTCGTGGGTCTCGGTCAGGGCCTGCGGGATCCCGTAGGCGCTCGACGTGGGGTTGTCGGCTCTCGGGTTCCAGTCGCTCTCGCTGACGTACAGCGCGTCCAGGCAGCCGAACTGGTCGGCCGAGAAGCCGTACCTCGGCAGCAGCGCGCGGGCGATGTCCCGCGGGTTGTCGGAGACCTGCTTCGTGCGGGCCCGCCCACGAGCGGACCGGTCGCGC
This sequence comes from Nocardioides sp., assembly GCF_035697785.1. Taxonomy (GTDB): domain Bacteria; phylum Actinomycetota; class Actinomycetes; order Propionibacteriales; family Nocardioidaceae; genus Nocardioides_B. The sequence goes on along the minus strand of NZ_DASSCL010000148.1, from coordinate 22,457 downwards.
GACGCGGTCTTCTTCTTGTCGGCCTTGTCGTCCGCCTTCTTGTCGACCGACGTACGACGGTCCGAGCGCGAGGTCGAGCGCTGCCGGTCCTCGAGCTGCTGGACGATGTCCTGGTTCTGCTCGTGGCCGGCGACGATCCGCGGGGCGGCCCGGAGCGCGGGGCCCGCGGTGTTGCCCTCCGCGTCCTGCTGGGCGAGCACGCCCGAGGACACGGCTATGCCGGTCGCGGCAACGGCCACACCGGAGAGGAGCACGGTGGAGCGGAGGCCCTTCTTGGGGGTGGTCGCTTGAACAGGGCCGCGGTGCTTGGGGACGTACCCTTCACGTCTTGGCACAGGGGGACTCACAAACGTCGACTGCAGGTGGACTCGTGCAAACGGGGCCCTCGAGGGGCCCCGGAAGAGTTACCAAGGTGCATGATCCCAACACCTGGTCGCAAATCCGGCCATCGGGCCGCATCGTGACAAGGTGGCCGCCGTCACATCCCGCACGCTGCGGGTGCGCGGCGGACCTGCCCACCGCGCACCACGCGTCACACCAGCCTGTCTAGACCGCTCAGATGGTGACGTTCTCCAGCATCTCCGTGACCAGGGCCGCGATCGGGGACCGCTCGGACCGGGTCAGCGTGACGTGCGCGAACAGCGGGTGCCCCTTGAGCTTCTCCACGACCGCGACGACGCCGTCGTGCCGGCCCACCCGCAGGTTGTCGCGCTGGGCCACGTCGTGGGTGAGCACCACCTTGGAGTTCGCGCCGATTCGGGACAGCACGGTGAGCAGCACGTTGCGCTCGAGCGACTGGGCCTCGTCGACGATCACGAACGCGTCGTGCAGGGAGCGGCCGCGGATGTGCGTCAGCGGGAGCACCTCGAGCATGCCGCGGTCCAGGATCTCGTCGACGACCTCACCGGACGTGAGCGCGCCCAGGGTGTCGAACACCGCCTGTCCCCAGGGCGACATCTTCTCGGACTCGCTGCCGGGGAGGTACCCGAGCTCCTGGCCGCCGACGGCGAACAGCGGGCGGAAGACCACGACCTTCTTGTGCTGGCGGCGCTCCATCACGGCCTCGAGCCCGGCGCACAGCGCCATCGCCGACTTGCCGGTGCCGGCTCGTCCGCCCAGCGACACGATCCCGACCTCGGGGTCGAGGAGCATCTCCAGCGCGATGCGCTGCTCGGCAGAGCGGCCGTGCACCCCGAAGGCCTCGCGGTCGCCGCGCACGAGGTGGACCCGCTTGTCGGCCTTCACCCGCCCGAGCGCGCTGCCCCGCTCGGACAGCAGCACCAGACCGGTGTGGCAGGGCAGGTCGCGGGCCTGCGCCAGGTCCGCGACGCCGTCGTCGTACAGCTCGTCGATGTCGGCCGACGTGACCTCCAGCTCGGTCATCCCCGTCCAGCCGGACTCCACGGCCAGCTCGGCGAGGTACTCCTCCGCGTCGAGCCCCACCGCCGAGGCCTTGATCCGCATCGGGAGGTCCTTGGAGACGAGCGTCACCTGGCGGCCCTCGTTGGCCAGGTTGCGAGCAACGGCGAGGATCCGGGAGTCGTTGTCACCCAGCCGGAAGCCGGAGGGCAGCGACGCGGGGTCGGTGTGGTTGAGCTCGACCCGGATGGACCCACCGCTCTCCCCCACCGGCACCGGCTCGTCGAGCCGGCCGTGGGTCACCCGCAGCTCGTCGAGGCCACGCAGGGCCGCGCGGGCGAAGTAGCCCAGCTCGGGGTGGTGCCGTTTCCCCTCCAGCTCGGTGATGACCACCACCGGGAGGACCAGCTCATGCTCTTCGAACCGGTAGAGGGCACCCGGGTCGGCGAGCAGGACGCTGGTGTCGAGGACGTAGGTGCGGACGCCCGCAACCTCCTCGCCCTCCTGCCTGGACCGGGCCCGTCCGGCCGTACGGCGGCCGGCTGATGCTGGGGTGCTCTTCGATGCAGCCACGACTCGTCCCCTCGCAGACCGGCACGCGCACTCGCGTCCCGGTCCTGTTCAGATCTCTCCGTTGGACCGGGACCGGGCCCGAAAGTCCGAGTGCGGACCTCCGAGTGTTGCGTGGTCGTGATGTCTCACGAACGGGCCTCCCGAAACGGCTGGCTTCCCCACCTGCCGTCCCTGTGAAGGTAAGCCGCCCGCGCGGCCGGAGGGGGCAGGACACGCCAGAACGCGTGATGACCGGAAGGTAAAGACTGACCGCCCCACGACGGACGAAGCCAGCGGTTGGACCCGCCCTCGACAGGGGTCAGGAACCGAACCGGCGATGGCGTTCGGAGTAGGCGCGCAGGGCGCGCAGGAAGTCGACCCGCCGGAAGTCCGGCCAGTAGGCCTCGCAGAAGTAGAACTCGCTCTGGGCGCTCTGCCAGAGCAGGAACCCGCCGAGCCGCTGCTCCCCGGACGTGCGGATCACCAGGTCGGGGTCGGGCTGGCCCTTGGTGTAGAGGTGCTCGGCGATGTGCTCGACGTCGAGGATCTCCGCCAGCTCCTCGATCGAGGTGCCCCGACCGGCGTGCTCCTGGAGCAGCGAACGTACGGCGTCCGCGATCTCGCGCCGACCCCCGTAGCCGACCGCCACGTTGACGATGAGGCCGGGCACGTCGCGGGTCTCGTCGGCCGCCTCCTTCAGCCGGCGAGCCGTGTCGGCGGGCAGCAGGTCGAGCGCGCCCACGGGGTTCAGCCGCCACCGGTGCTGGACCGCCAGGTCGGCCACCGCCTCCTCGATGATCACCAGCAGCGCGCGCAGCTCGTCGGCGGGCCGGTTGAGGTTGTCGGTGGAGAGCAGCCAGAGCGTGACCACCTCGACGCCGGCCTCCTCGCACCACTCGAGCAGCGGGGAGATGTTGGCGGCGCCGGCGCGGTGACCGTGTGCGGCGTCGCGGCCGACGGCCTTCGCCCACCGCCGGTTGCCGTCGAGCATCACGCCGACGTGCTTGGGCATCCGATCGGCGGGGAGCCTGCGCACCAGGCGACGCTCGTAGGCCGGGTACAGCACTCGGCGTACCGCGTCCTTCCAGTCAGCCACGAACCACCACCTTACTCGGGGCTCCGGGGTGTCGCCGATCACCCGCGGGCGCCATCGAGGGAGCTGTTTCCGGGAAGATCGGGTGGCCCTTGCCGCGGATGGGTAACTTCGTTGCATGACCGACCCGCAACCGCTCTCCGCAGCCGGTCGCCTCAGCGACCGGCTCGGCGTGCACATGCGGGAGGCGCTCGCCGAGGTCAAGCCGCGCCTGCGCGGCTGGATGCACGCGGTCACGGCCCCGCTGGCCTTGGCCGGGGGGATCGTCCTTGTGGCGCTGTCGCCCAACGCCACCACCCGGATCGGGTCCGCGGTGTTCGCGACGACGGCGATGATCCTGTTCACCGTGTCGGGGATCTACCACCGCGGCACCTGGAGCCCTCGGATCTGGGCGTTCCTGCGGCGTTTCGACCACGCCAACATCTTCCTGCTCATCGCCGGCACCTATACCCCGTTCAGCCTGCTGCTGCTCGAGGGCCGCAACCAGGTGATCCTGCTCAGCACGGTGTGGACGGGCGCGATCCTCGGCGTGTTGTTCCGAGTGTTCTGGGCGGACGCGCCGCGCTGGCTGTACACCCCGATCTACATCGCGCTGGGCTGGGCGGCGGTGTTCTTCTTCCGGGACTTCGTGCACGGCAGCGGCGCCGCCGTGCTGACGTTGATGTGCGTGGGCGGCGGTCTCTACACGCTCGGCGGCCTGGTCTACGGTTTCCAGCGACCCAACCCGTGGCCGCGATGGTTCGGCTTCCACGAGGTGTTCCACACCCTCACCATCGCCGCCTTCGTGACCCACTACGTCGGGGTCTCCATCGCGACGTACTCCCTGCGCTGACCTCCGCCCGGCGCCACCGGATCCGGCCTTCCCGGCATCTGAAACGACCCGCCGCCCCCTCTGGACGACGCCCTGCACCCGGCGTACGGTCGAAGGACTAGATCGTCAGATCGGTGGGAGGTGTTGCACTTGCCGCGGAACCCCAAACGATCGCATCACGAGCCTGAAGGGCCGTGAGGAGACACGAACACTCTCCCGGAGGGGAAGGCGTCAACGCCTTCCCCTCCGGCCTGTTCGGGGGGCCAATTCACTGGGTCCCCAGTGAATTGGCACCTTCCCGGTGTGAACTCACCACGGGAACTGGGAGATCACCACGGGAAGGGTGGCCGACCGAGACGAGTGGCTCTCAGAGCAGCGCGCGGAGCTCGGCCTCGCCGGTGACCGGGCGTTCGCAGACCATCCCGCGGCACACGTACGCCGCCGGCCGGCCGTCCACGAGGCCGCGGCCGGCGAGCAGCGGCACCCCGTCCGGCGAGTCACCCGCGGGTCGGCCCGCGGCGACCACCAGACCGGGTCGCGAGCTCGCCCGGGCCACCCGCAGCAGCCCGTCGTACGCCGGGTCGTGGAGCTCGCCGACGACCGCCACCTCGAGCGGACCGTCGAGGGCCGCCTCGGCCGCGGCCAGCGACCAGCCGGCGAACCGGGGCGCCCGCTCGGCCAGCACCCGCACGTTCCGCAACGCGGCCTCGGCGGCGTCGCGGTGCCGTCCCGACCCGGTGAGCGCCGCGTGGTGCAGCAGCGCGTGCACGAGGGCCGACTGTCCGGACGGGCTCGCGTTGTCGCTCGGGTCGCGCGGCCGGGAGACCAGCGTCTCGGCGTCGTCGGCCGTGTCGTGGAAGCCGCCGTCCGCTGCCGCGAACGCGTCGAGGGCCCGGTCCAGCAACGCCCCGGCCAGGTCGAACCACTGCTGCTCACCGGTGACCGCGTGCAGCACCAGGAAGCCGTGCGCCACGCACCCGTAGTCCTCCAGCACCCCGGAGTGCCGGCCGGCCACACCGTCGCGCGACACCCGCAGCAGCCGGTCGCCGTCGAGGTGCACGTCCACGAGCAGGCGCGCGGCCCCACGCGCGGCCTCGAGGTAGCGGGGCTCGCCGAGCAGCGCGCCGGCCTCGGCCAGGGCGGCGATCGCGAGCCCGTTCCAGGCCGCGACCACCTTGTCGTCGCGGGCCGGGTGCGTCCGGGTCGCGGCCCGGTGCGCGGCCAGCCGCTCCCTGAGCCCGGCCCACCGGGCGGGGTCGAGGTCCTGGCGCAGCTGCAGGGTCGAGGTGCCGTGCTCGAACGTGCCCTCCTCGCTGACGCCGAGAAGCCCGGCCGCCCAGCTGCCGTCGTCGGCCCCGAGCACCTCGACGAGCTCGCCGGGTGTCCAGGCGTAGAACTTCCCCTCGACCCCGTCGGTGTCGGCGTCCAGCGCGGAGGCGAAGCCGCCCTCAGCGGTGCGCAGCTCGGCGAGCAGGAAGTCGGCCGTCTCCCGCGCCACCCGCTCGCCGAGCGGGTCGCCGGTCTGCCGCCACCAGCGGGCGTAGACGCCGAGCAGCTGGGCGTTGTCGTAGAGCATCTTCTCGAAGTGCGGCACCACCCAGGCCCGGTCGACCGAGTAGCGCGCGAAGCCGCCCGCGAGCTGGTCGTAGAGGCCGCCGCGCGCCATCGCCGTCATCGTGGCCGCGGCGAGGTTCACCGTCTGCGGGGACCCGGTGCGCGCGCCGTGCCGGAGCAGGAACTCGAGCACCATCGACGGCGGGAACTTCGGCGCGCCGCCGAAGCCGCCGTTGGCCGCGTCGAACTCCCCCGCCAGGGTGCGGACCGCGCCGGCGAGGACGTCCGCGTCGAGCGGCTGGTCGCCGGCCGGCATGCCCTGGCCGCGCATGTGCTCCGAGACGTCCCCGGCGACCCGGCGTACCTCGTCCCTGCGCCCGGTCCACGCGGACACCAGCGCCTCGAGCACCTGCCGGAACGACGGCTGACCCTGGCGCGGCTGGTCGGGGTAGTAGGTGCCGGCAAAGAACGGCTCACCCTCCGGGGTGAGCACTACGGTCATCGGCCAGCCGCCGTGACCCGTCATCGCGGTCGTCGCCGCCATGTACACCGCGTCGACGTCGGGGCGCTCCTCCCGGTCGACCTTGACGTTGACGAAGTGCTCGTTCATGTACGCCGCGGTCGCCTCGTCCTCGAACGACTCGTGGGCCATCTCGTGGCACCAGTGGCAGGCGGCGTACCCGACGCTCAACAGCACCGGACGGCCGGTCGCGGCCGCCTCCGCGAACGCCTCCGGTGACCACTCCCACCAGTTGACGGGGTTGTCGGCATGCTGCAGGAGGTAGGGGCTCGTCGCCTTCGCCAACCGGTTCGCCACTTGACCTACCTCCAGCACGGGGATTCCACGATGGGATACAACAACACCTTCACCGAAATCCCGCCCGAGCACACGTTTCTGTCGCCCAGGAGGTGGTCGTGCGCCGCCCGGCAGTCCATACAGCTTCGGCTTCGGGCCGAGGATCAGCTGGCTGGGACCTGGTTGACCGACGGGAGTCCGAACCGGTCCAGGTTGTCGACGGCGGGGTGCCGCAGCGCCGCCGGCTCCTGCGAGAACACGCGCAGGACGTTGGCGGTGACCTGCCGGACGAAGCGCCGGGTCGCGGCGGGCAGGTGATAGGGAGCGCAGCGGCCGGTCAGCGCGCAGGTCCAGCGAAGGGTTCCCGCGTTGAACACCCCCGCACCCGAGCGGGTCGTGTAGTACACCGACTGCGCGGAGGTGGTGACCCCGCCGCATGAGTACGACGCGTGGGACAAGACCTGCAACGGGCGCGGTGTCCCGGGCACCGGATAGACCCGATCGGCCTCCACGCCGACCAGGTGCGGGAACGACTGCCCGCGCCTGACACCCGTACCGCGGAACCCCCACCAGCCCGGCGTCACGACCCGGTACGGCGCGTCGACGGGGAAGCATTCGTACTGCATGCCGGTCAGGTGATGCTCCCCGGCCCGCGGTCCGGGTGCGTGCCGGAACAGTCCGGTGCGGAGGCGTTCGCGGCTGACCGGGTCCAGGTTCGCGTCCGACCGGTACCCGACCACGACCCGGCCCCGACCGTGGCGGCCGTCCTCGAGCCGGATCCGCCAGTACATGGTGTTGGCGCCGAAGAACGCGAGGTTGACACCATCGGCGCGGGCTCGCTCGACCACGCGCCGCATCCTTGGAGTCCAGTACTCGTCGTGTCCCATCGACACGTACGCCCGGGCCCCGTGCAGCGGATCACGCAGCGTGTGCAGGTCCAGGTTGGTGAGGTAGGCGAGTGGGAGCCGGGCGCGTTCGGCGGCCACCACCAGGGGCACCACGCCGAACATCAGCTCACCGGACCCGGGCGGCGGGTAGGGCCGGTCGAAGCTGACCGCCCAGGCCCGCCGGTCGCCCGATGGCCCCGTGTACAGGCTGTAGCCGCCCCAGTCGTTGTAGGCCTGCCAGGTGGTCACCGGCGCGACCATGACCACCCGGCCAGCGACCGATGGAGAGCGGACGATGTAGGGCACGTGCGCCTGCCAGCGCGACGTGCTCAGCTTGAACACGTACACACCCGGGTCCCAGCCGCGCGTGTCCACCCGCGAGGTTCCGGCCCAGTCGGCGTGCACGGTACGCCGTGAGGCATCCGTGAACCTCGCTTCGGCCTGCCGCCGCCCGCGCAACATGTCCGACTGCCAGACCCTGCGTCCTGTCCCGCCGCGGTAGCCGCCGATCCGGTACGCCGTCACCCGATACCGACGGGCCGTGGTGGACACACGCAGGTCGACCGGAACGCCGGGTGCGGCACTGGCGCGCGTGGTGTAGCCCGCGATCTGGCCGTCCCGGGCCGGGTGCCGCAGCCGCCATCGGTCGGATCCCCTCAGCCGCCGAGTGGACGTGTGGCCCGCGCCGGGCGCGGGACCCGGGGTGGTGGCCGAGGCGCCGGGCACCACCGCTTGGTCCACCTCCCTCACCGTGGGCGCAGTCCCAGGAACGGTGCACGCGTTGATCATGAGGAGGCCGAGAAGAAGAAGCGTGCCGACAAGCTTCGCAGGGCGTGGCCAGGTTCTGAGTTCCCCTGTCATGTGTCCCCCGCCGGGGTCCGACACCAGGGGCTCGAGTCCGCCTGCGGTCAGCGTGGACATGTAGTCCGGCCGAGGAGCGCCCAACGTCGTCAGAAGAGCAGGGGCGATCTCCAGGGTCGAGATCTCCGGGCGCGCGGCTGGTGACGGGCCTGCCAAGGGCTGCTGCGGGTCGTACACGAAGAGGAGGCCCTCCGGGACGTGGTACGCCGTGGTGTCCGAGCGGTCCTCGATCTCAACGGCCTTCATCCCGAACGCGGCGAGCGAGTGGCGCCCGCCGGCGTACCTGACCGGAGTGGGGCGAGAGTGCAGGTCGGGGTGCCCGACGTCCAGCGAGAAGAAGCCGCCGTCGCCGCGCCGGAAGTGCAGCGGTCGGTCCACCAGTCGCACGTCAGCGAGGCGGCGCTCGAACGTGTCGGCCAGGGCCTCACGGACGGTGACGTTCGTCTGCGGGAGCATCGCAGGGTGGGACCGCCAGGTGCCGTCGGGCATCCCGAGCCGCCGCATGAACGTGCCCACGTCGACCAGGTACACCGCGGTCTCCAGGGCGCGGGCCGTCGTGGCGCGCTGACCCATGCTGGAGCACGTCCAGATCTGGTACTCCGGGTGGGCGTCGGCGAACGCGACGAGCCGCGCCAGCATGCGCTCGGCCCGGCTCATCGCCCATGGGACCTCGTCCCTGAAGCTCGCCACCCACTCGCCGTCCAGCGCGACCTCGGCGTAGTCCTCGGGGTAGGCCGCCGCCCAGTAGCGATGCATCGCCGAGGCAACGTGGTTGCTGAAGAACGTGCTGAAGTCGGGACTGGTCCGCTCGAGGTGGGCCATGAAGACGTCGAAGGCCAGGACGGCCTGGAAGGTCCGACGGCGGGTACGCCGGTGCCGCCGGATGTGCTCGGCGGCCAGGTGGACGCCAACGTCCCGGTAGGTCGACGGCCGGATGCCGAGCCCGCGCGTGGCGGCGAGCACACCCGCTGCCTGGCGCCACGAGACGGAGGCGTCGACGTTGCGGCCGGACGAGCGGCTCATCGTCAGGTTGAAGGACTGGAACCTGGACAGCACCCGGGGGTGCGCCCGGTCATCGGCCGCGAACGCGTCGGGGAGGTAGAACGCGTAGGAGTCGAGGTCGCCGGGAGGAGGGGCGGAGTGGAGCGACCCGCACACCCCGACGCTGGCCCCGTGCGCGCGCAAGAGCTGCCACACCGGAGGAAAGGCACGGTCGGCCGCCGCGTTGTCCTGCCCGAGAGCGCTGATCCGGTGGCGCTCGTCGTGGACGCCCCGGTGCACCGTGGGCCAGGTCGTCCACGGTGAGAGGTGGCCGACGTCGGCGGCGACGGTGACGTACTGACGGGACCGTCGGAGTGCGGTCGCGAGCGGTCCCGCCGGTGCGCGGACCACGTGGTCGTCGACGACGCGCCAGGGCACCTCGTTGAGCTCGAACAGGATCACCTTGCGTGGCATGTCGTCGCTCCTTCGTCGAAGTCCCGGAGCTCGATGCTGGGCCGCAGCGTTGTCCCGCGGCATGAGGCGGCAGACTCGACCAGCCGGGATTCCACGCACCTCTCCGGGCTCGCAGACCCGGTCGGCTGATGCGGCCGCAACCGGTTCCCGAACTTCCCGGCTCGGCCGGGACCGCAGCCTCAGGCGCCGGGCGTGCCGACCGCGCAGGCTCAGTGCATGCGAACCCACCGACTCGGTGTCCTGGCCTCCCCGTCGTCGAGCTCCGTGCTCGACGACGACACGGAGGCCTCGCTCGCCACCAGGCAGGGAGGGCCGGCCCCGTCGAGCACGGGGGAGCCGACGGAGCCGGCCCGCCCGAGAACTGCACGGCTGCGGGACGCCGTCGCGCGGGCCGGGCTCTCGGCGGTCGACACGGTCTGCGCCGGTTGCCACCGGGAGCACGACGATCAGACATCATGAACCCATGGCCCGCGCCCGGCAGGAGTCGCCCGCCCCGAGGATTGCGGGCGCGGTCCGTGGCGGCGCGCTCCTGATGGCCGCGGCCGTCGCACTCGTGCTGGCCGGGTGCACAGGTCCTTCGCCTGAGGCGCCGCGCGACGACCCCGACTCGGTGGCGCTCCGCATCACAACAGCGACGGGTGGGGGCCGGCTGGACGCTGACGACCGCGCCGATGTCGAGAGCGCGATCGGCGCTGTGCTCTCGCAGTACGTCGGCGCGGCGTACCTCGGCGACCACCCGCGCTCGGGCTATCTCCAGGCGCTTGCGCGGTTCACCGACGGCGCCGCCGAGCTCGCAGCTCGCGACCTCGACGTGCTCACGGCGGCGGGCGACGTCGAGTTCTCCTCGGTCCTGGCGACCCGGCTCGACACCGACCTCTCGCTGTACGTCGTCGACGGAGACGCCCTCGGCGCGACCGCGAGGGTGCATTTCGCGTTCGATGCGACCACGGCCGAGGACACTCCGCAGGAGCTCAGACTCGACGGCCGCCTGATGCTCACCCCGACGCGGGACGGCTGGGCTGTGTTCGGGTACGACGTCACCAGCGACGACGGTGCAGCGCTCGGGGAGGACGGCTCATGACGGCAAGACGGCTCGTGCGATGGCTGCGCCTGGTCGTTGTCCTCGCTGTTGCGCTACTGGTCGTGCCCACCGGTGGGGTGCGACCCGCCGCGATCACCCTGAGCGCGGTCGACGGTGCCGAGGGAGTCGACGTGGGCAGCCGGATCACCTGGGTTCTCGTGCTCGGGGAGGACGTCGACGGGCGCACCGACGCCATCCAGCTCGTCGGCCTGGACTCCCGCTCGGGGGCGGCCACCACCATCGGCATTCCGCGTGACAGCTACCTGCAGCTCGGCGAGCCCGTCGGCCTGGACCGGATCAACGTGGCCTACCTGAACGGACCCGAGGTCGTCGTCGACGCGGTGGCGGGGCTGACCGGCATCAGGCCCGACTACCTCGCCGTCGTCGACTTCGCCGCGTTCGAGACGCTGCTCGGCGAGATCGGCCCCGTGACGCTGACGACGCCTGAGGGCTTCGAGAGCCACGGGGTGGTCGTCCGCGAGGGTGAGAACACCTTCGCGCCGGACCAAGCACTGGCCTACGTCCGCCACCGGCTCAGCTTCGTCAACCAGGACTTCACCCGTTCCGCCAACCATCAGCGACTGATGGCCGGCGCCCTCCGGGCTTTCCAGTCGCGTGCGGATGACCCCGGGTTCGTCGAGGCGGCAGCGCTGGCGGGGCTGGCCGCCGTCGACACCGATCTCTCACCTTGGACGCTCTACCGGTTGGCCCAGGCGCTGACGACGGTGGACAGTCGCCGTCTCAGCGGATGCGTGCTCCCGGGGAGGCCGGAGGAACTGCCGACAGGCGCCAGCGTCGTGCTGCTCGACGAGACCGCCGCCCAGCGCATCGGAGCCGACGCGGCGGACGACGCGGTGATCGGGCGCCGTACCTGCCCGGACCCGCTCTGACGGATCACCCGAGGCCGGCGTCGCGGGCCCGCACGATCGCCTGCGCACGGTGGGCCACCTGGAGCTTCGCGAAGATGTTGCTCGCGTGGTTGCGCACGGTCTTGACCGACAGGCCGAGCGCGCGGGCGATCTCCGCGTTGTCGAGGCCCTGGGCGATCTTGACCAGGACCTCCCTCTCGCGGTCGGTGAGCTCCGGGAACGCCTCGTCGTCCGACCTGAGCGGGGCCGAGCTGAAGTAGCTCATCACCCGATCAGCGATGCCCGGCCCGAAGATCACCTCGCCCGCGCCGACGGACTGGATGGCACGCACGATCTCCTGCCGCCTGGCGCCCTTGAGGAGGTAGCCACGGGCACCCGCCCGCACGGCCGCGAAGACCGAGTCGGGATCCTCCATCATGGTGAGCACGACGACGCTGATGTGCGGCGAGGACTGCACGATCCTCGCGGTGGCGTCCATCCCGTTGACCTTCGGCATCTGCAGGTCCATCAGCACGACGTCGGGCTGGAGGTCGAGGGCCAGCGCCACCGCTTCGTGGCCGTCGGCGGCGCTGCCGACGACCTCGCAGCCGTCGACCCCGGCGAGCAGGGCCACCAGGCCGGTGCGGAACTCCTCGTGGTCGTCCACGAGGAGCACCCGGAGTGGTTCGGTGGTCATGACGACCCCGACCCGTCCACGGGCAGGCGGGCCTCGACGACCGTCCCGGCCCCGTCGCCCGACGTCACGGTGCACGACCCGCCCAGCTCCTCCGCGCGCTCCCTCATCGAGATCAGGCCTACACCCAAGCCTGGGGCCGCCACCAGCCCTGTCCCGTCGTCGCGCACGACCACGACCAGCGTGCCGTCCTCGCGGCGCAGCCGGACGGTGCAGGTCTCGGCGTTGCTGTGGCGGATCGCGTTCGTCACCGCCTCCAGGACGATGCGGTACGCCGCCACCTCGACGGCTGCCGGCAGCGGATCGACCGCCCCGTCCGCCACGACGCTCCAGCGGAGCCGGTGTCGACCCGAGCGTGACGTGCCGACCGCGCCCTCCTCGGCCCGCTGGCGAAGGGCAGTGACGAGGCCGAGCTGGTCGAGCGCCGGTGGGCGGAGCCCGTCGACGAGCCGGCGTACGTCGGCGATCTCCTCACGCGCGAGGTCGGCGAGCCGGTCGATCGCGGCAGCCGCCTCGTCGGGGTCGTCTCGCACCAGGTCGCGCGTAGCCTCCAGGCGCATCGCGATGGTGGCCAGGGACGGGCCCAGACCGTCGTGCAGATCGCGGCGCAGGCGTCGGCGTTCCTCCTCCTGTGCCATGACCAGGCGTTGGCGCGAGCGCTGGAGCTCACTGCTCATCGCAACTGCCTGCACGAGGGTCCCGACCTGCGCGCCGACATCCTCCAGGAGGCGCCGATCGCCCGGCCCGAACGGGTCCCGCGACTCGTCGGCCTCGAGCAAGAGCCGCCCGAGGCTGGCCTCCCCGACGACCAGGTCGACCGTGACGGGGACCCGCCGCAGGACACCGACCGAGACGTCACCGGTCGGAGCGGCTTCGATGGCGGCATACGACAGGCGCAACCGGCGGGAGAGCAGGGTGAGCACCTCGGTGAGCGCCTGCTCGGGCGCGGCTGTCGGGTCGAGCCGCCGGAGGTCGGCCACGATGCGCCGGGGCAGGTCGCGGTCGCCGTACACGGCCCGTTGAACGAGACGCCACATGATCACGGCCAGCGGCAGCACGAGGAGGGCGACGACTCCCCCGGCGAGCATCGACCCCAGCGATCGGTCGGAGGCGCGACCGACGGCGCCCACCCCCGCGATGAAGGCGACACCCAGGACGGTCACAACGAGTGCCTGCGCCAGTCCACGGCGGACGGGCGGTTCGATCTCGTCCAGACGGAACCGCAGCACCGCCACCGCGACCGCCGCCAGCAGTGCGACGACGACGATGCCTGTCAGCACCGGCACCGGGACGAGCGGCCGGCTCGCGACTCGGTCGGGCACGTCGCCCAGCAGTACCCGCACCCCCACCGCACCGGCCAGGACCAGGAGCACCAACCGGGTGGCGAGGCGGTCGTCGCGCGCCTGGCTACGGGTGTAGGCCGCGAGCAGGACGACGACGGCACCGACCAGTGCGCCCAGCGCCGCCGGGGTCCACACCGTCAGCAACCCCTGCAGCCGTGCCGGCCCGGGGGCACGGGCAGCGGCCGCCGATGCCCACGCCAGGTAGGCGACGACCGGGGCACCCAGCAGCGCGAGGCCCCATCTCGGTCTGGTCGGGGGATCGGTCAGGGTGGCGGCCACGGCGACGGCCGCCACCGCACCCATCGCCGCGAGCACCTCACCACCGAGGTGTGGCCACACGCCGCGCCCGCCGGCGAGGTCGACCACCCCGAGCCCGAGCGGAGACGACGCGAGCACCCCGGGGATCAGCGCCGTGGCCACCAGTCCCCACCTGGCCGGCGTGGACGCGGGGGCACGCCAGAAGACGACGGACGCGATCGCCAGGCCGACCGCCGCGAGCAGCAGGGCCTCGACATTCGCGCCGAGGGCCGCACGCACCGGGTACGGCGTGAGCCGCACTCCCACGGACAGGTCGATGGCCACCTGCCCGCTCCCGGTGCGCCGGACGTCGTACACGAGACGGTCGCCGACCGATCGCTCCGGGGGTTCGTCCGCCGCCACCCACTCGGCAACGGTGCGACCGTCGATGCGCTGCACCACGTCGCCCGGCCGCAGGGGGGTGTCGTCGTACGTGTCGACCACCATGATCGAGCCACCCCACCGGGACGCGCCGGAGAGGCCCACCGGCGACGAGATCGTGGTCCCGTCGGACGGGCCGGAGAGCAGGGCGATCGAGACCCAGGCCACCGGTACTGCCCAGGCGGCCACGATCACGAGCAGCCGGGCAGCACGCGACATCGTTTGCCCATCGTGCCCCGCAGCATCGCGGCCGTGCTACCCGCCGCGCAGGACCTCCGGTGTCCGATTCGCGTGCCCGAGGCAACGCTCCCAGGGCGATTCCGGGACTCCTTCCCGCTAGTCCTCGAACCGGCCGGCGGCCGCCGGCGTCGCGTCCTCCACCAGGGTGCTCACGTCGTCGCTCAGGATCCTGTGCATCGGCCGCAACTACGCGGAGCACACCGTCGACATGGGCCACGACCCCGACTGGGAGCCGCCCGTCCTTCTTCGCCAAGCCCGGCCACGCGGTGGTCCCCGCCGGGGTCGGGCCGGTCGAGCCGGGCGACCGGCTGGTGGGTCACGTCGAGGGCGTGGCCTCACGGTGAGCTACCGGCGACGCTGAGACCGGGTCACGAGCGGACCAGCACCGCCTCGACGCGGCCGCTGCCGTCGAGGTACAGGTCGACGGCCCACCAGCGGCGGCAGCCGTCGTCGCGCACCCGGGGCTGCACGCTCACCCAGTCCCGCCCCTCGAACCCGGCAGCCTGCTCGCGCGGCAGGCCACGGCAGGTGACGTGGCGCTGGTCGTCCACGCGCAGCTGCGCCGGCTTCGCCACCGCCAGCCGGGAGAGCAGGTATGACGGGTCGTTCCAGGTCGCGCTCCGGTTCGCCTGCCTCGCACCCACCGTGCGGTTGACGTCCACCGGGCCCTCACCGAGCACGACGACGCGGGGTGCCCACCGCACACCCGCCGCCGCACCGGGATCCTCGGCGAACCTGCGCATCGTCTTCGCCAGCGCGCGGCTCGACCGGTCCGCGTCACCCTTGGCCTGCGTGGAGCGAGCGTCGCCCGACTGGCCCTCCGACTCACACTCGTGGTCCCGCTCCCGCGGCTCGATGACCGGCGCGTCCGGGGCGTCCCCGTCGGTGCCGGTGTCCGCGGTCAGCACGCCCACGTCGGCGGGTGCGCGTGAGCCGGCGGTCCCGGAGAGGCCCGGGCCGAGGAGGAACCAGCCCGTCGCGACGACCCCCACGGCGGCGATGGCCGTGAGGCGCACTTGTCGGGACGCCGCCCAGGTCTCGAGCCGCCCACGCTCGGCGGGACCTTGCTGCAGGACGTCGTGGTCCCCTGGCTGCTGGTCGTTGTCCACGTCCACCTCCGGGTGGTCCTCGTCTAGTGTGCCCCCATTCCGCGCTCACGACACCGCCCCGATTCGGGCTTGCGGCCATCACGGCGGGGGCGTGAGGCGTCCGCGCCGGCACGTCTACGGTGAGGTCCGTGCCCAGCCCCGCCTTCGAGACAGCGATCCATCGTGCCGGCCTCCGTGAGACCACGGACCTGACCGGGACGACACCGCCGGTGACCCCGGTCGGCCGAGTGCTGCTCCACGAGTCGCCCGAGGGTGCGCTGACCTGGCACTCACCGACCGCGGCCACGACCCTGACCGCCGCGCCCGGTCGGGTCCGCGCGTTCCTCTTCGACCTGGCCGACCGGGTGGTCGAGGCGTTCGAGCGCCGGCACCGGCCGCACCGGCTCCGCCACTTCGGCAAGGAGACGGACGAGGAAGTCGACCTCGCGAACCTGGCCGACGGGCCGGTGCTGATGCTCGTGCACGGCACCGCCAGCACGGCCGCGAGCAGCTTCGCCGCGATCCCCGACGACGTGCTGGCCGGGGTCGTCTCGTCGTACGCCGGGCGGGTGGTCGCCTTCGAGCACCCCACGATCTCGGTCTCCCCCTCGGCCAACGTCGCCTGGCTCGCCGAGCGGCTGCAGGTGCTGGGAGACCGGCGCGTGCGCGTCGACCTGCTCGCGCACTCCCGCGGCGGCCTCGTGTCCCGGCTGCTCGCCGAGCAGCCCGACCGGACCCACGGGCGGCTCGAGGTGGGCCGCGCGGTGCTGGTCGCGACCCCCAACGCCGGCACCCCGCTGGCCGGCGCCCAGCAGCTCGGCCGGCTGCTGGACCGGATGACCACGCTGGCCGACCTGCTCCCCGGCGAGGTGGCGACCGAGGTGCTCGAGGTCCTGGTCACGGTCGTCCGCCAGGTGGTCGTGGGCGCGCTCGACGGGCTCGACGGGCTCGCCTCCATGGACCCGGACGGCCGGTTCCTCGACGAGGAGCTCAACGTCACACCGGTCCGTCCCGCGTCGTACGCCGCGGTGGCGGCCGACTACGAGCCGCGCCCGGGATCGGCCCTGGCCCGGGTCGCCCTCGACGGGCTGAGCGACCTGGTGTTCGCCGACGTCCCCAACGACCTCGTCGTGCCGACCGAGGGGTGCTACGTCATCCCGGGCCCGGCGTGTCGCCGTATCGACGACCGGTTGGTCTTCGACGCCTCCGCGGCGGTGGACCACAACGGCTACTGGGGCCGGCCCTCGTTCGCCGACGGCCTGCTGCGCTGGCTGGATGGCGACCACGCGGGGAATGACGCAGCCATACCCGTCGTTGAAGACTGAGAACGCCCGCAACCCGCCGAGGAGTGCCCGAATGGCAACGACCACCCTGACCGCCGCCGACTTCGAGAAGACCGTCGCCGACAACGACATCGTGCTCGTGGACTTCTGGGCGTCATGGTGCGGGCCGTGTCGTCAGTTCGCCCCGACGTTCGAGAAGGCGTCGGACGCCAACCCCGACATCGTGTTCGGCAAGGTCGACACCGAGGCCGAGCAGGCGCTCGCCCAGGCGGCCAACATCACCTCGATCCCGACGCTGATGGCCTTCCGCGAGGGAGTGCTCGTCTTCGCCCAGCCCGGCGCGCTGCCGCCGCAGGCGCTCGACCAGGTCGTCGACGCCGTGCGCGGGCTCGACATGGACGAGGTCCACGCCGAGGTCGCCAAGCAGCGCGGCCGGCAGGATGGCGGGCAGGACGCCGCCGGCGCCTGATCGGGCCGTCGGATCCGCGCCGGGACTCTAGGCTGACCGCGTGGACGCACGCGAGTGGGACGAGCGGTACGCCGCCACCGAGCTGGTCTGGTCGGCCGGCCCCAACCAGTTCGTGGAGACCGAGCTCGCCGACCTGGCTCCGGGCAGGGCGGTCGACCTCGCGGCCGGCGAGGGCCGCAACGCGCTCTGGCTCGCGGAGCGCGGCTGGGAGGTCACCGCCGTCGACTTCTCGCTGGTCGGCCTCGACAAGGGGCGCCAGGCGCAGGCCCGGCACCCGCGCGGCCGCGACCTGCGCGTCGACTGGGTGCAGGCCGACGTCCTGGAGTACGACGCCGGACCGGTCGGCTTCGACCTGGCGCTGGTCGCCTACCTGCAGCTTCGGTCGGACCAGCGCCGGGTCGCCCTGCGCCGCGCGTTCGGCCTCCTCGTTCCCGGAGGCACCCTCCTGGTCGTCGCCCACGACTCGTCCAACATCACCGAGGGCACCGGCGGCCCGACGGACCCGGGCGTCCTGTTCACCGCCGAGGAGGTCCTTTGCGACCTCGACGGCGAGCGCTTCGAGGTGATCCGGGCCGAACGGGTCAGCCGGAAGGTGCTGGCGGCTGACGACGGCACCGGCCAGCACCGAGGCGAGCCGGCAAGCACGGCGTACGACGCCCTGGTCCGCGTGGTCCGCACCGACTGACGACCGTGACCCCCACCCAGCTCAGGGCGTTCACGTCCGTCGTCCGGCTCGGCTCGGTCAAGGCGGCCGCAGCGGAGCTGGGTGTGACAGAGGCGGCCGTGTCGCTGCACGTGGCGCACCTGCGGAAGGAGCTGGAGGACCGGCTGTTCGTGCCCACCGCGTCGGGCCTTGCGTTCACCCCCGGCGGGCTGCGGCTGGCCAGCCGGGCGGTGGAGATCCTCGGGCTCCAGGACCGCACGGTTCGTGAGGTCAGCCAGGCCGGCGACGGTCGACGGCTGCTGCGGCTGGCCACGTCCAGCCTCTTCGCCGAGCATGCCGCACCGGGGCTCATCGAGCTCTTCGCCGGTCGCGCCGACGACCTCGACGTCGAGCTCAGCGTTCGGCAGCCCGCCCAGCTGCCGGGTCTGCTGGCCGCGCGCACCGTCGACCTCGCGGTCGGGCCGGCGCTCACCCAGGTGCCGGACTTCCTCGTGCACCAGCCGTTCCTCACCTACGAGGTCGTCACGGTCGTCGGTCCCCGGCACCCGCTCGCCGGCCGGACCCTCACCGCCGCGCAGGTCCGCGACCAGCGCTGGCTGCTCGGTCCGTCCGCGGCCGGTGACCAGGGCGCGATCCCCGGGCTGCTGCGCCGGCTCGGCGTACCCGAGGCGCAGCAGTCCATCTTCCAGAGCGACGCCGCCGCGGTCGAGGAGACCCGGCGCGGCGAGGGGCTGTCGCTCGCGCTCCGGTTCGCGGTGGCGGCCGACCTCGCGGCCGGTCGGCTGGCGCTGGTGGAGGGGTCGGCGCTGCGCGCCTCCGGCACGTGGGCGGCCCTGGCACTGCCGGCGCACAGCCGGCCCCCCGCCGCGGCGGAGCTGTGGCGGTTCATCACCTCGCCGCGGGCGACCCAGGCGATGATCCGCGGCGCCGGGGTGCGGGTCGGGCGGTTCCGGCCCTCGGTGCACGTCACCCTGTGGTCGTGAGCCGCGCGGGCAGCGCCTGACCACCGGGGGTGCCCGGGATGACCACCGTGTCGAGCGCGTCCAGCACCGCGCGCAGCGTGTGGGCCGGCAGGAACGCGTCGCAGTAGGGCAACGCCGCGGCCATGGAGCCGACCAGCGGCTCGAAGCCCGGGGCGGCCGCGCGCGGGTTGAGCCAGACCACGGAGTGCGCTCGCAGGCTGGCCCGGCGCATCAGCCGGGCGAGCAGGCGGGGCTCCTCGGAGTCCCAGCCGTCCGAGGCGACCACCAGCACGCCCCCGCGCAGTGTGCTGCCGTGCCGCGAGGCGAGCAGGGCGCCGAGGCTGCTGGCGAGCTGCGTGCCGCCGTAGCGGTCGGTGACCTGTTCGCTGGCCAGTCGCATCGCGACCTCCGCCGACCGGTGCGACAGCGCGGGTGTCAGCCGGGTCAGCGACGTCGAGAACGCGAAGGTCTCCGCCCGTCCGGACCGGGCCAGGGCGCGCATCACGTGCAGGTACGCCGTGGCGTACGGCTGCATCGACTCGCTGACGTCGACCAGCATCGTGACCGGCCGCGGCCTCAGCACGGGTCGCGACCTGCTCAGCCGCACCGGCTCCCAGCCGGTACGCCGGGACCGGGCGATCGTCTCCCGCAGCGCGATCCGTCGTCCTCCGTGGACCACCTTGTGCCGGCGGCTGGTGCGCATCGGCCAGTGCCGCAGCGACTGCTCGAGCCACGCGCCGACCAGCGCGAGACCGTCCTCGTCGAGGTCCTCGAACGCCACGTCGACGACCGCGGCCACCGCGCTCGGCAGCAGCACGTCCGGCAGCGGCTGTCCCTCGGCGGCGTCGTCACCGTGCACGACCGGTGGGCGGGTGTGCCACGGAAGGCCGCCGCCGGGACCCGCGGCCTGGTCCGTTGCGCCGGGCTCAGGTGACGCGCCGGCGCGGTCCTCGGCCTCCGCCGCCGCGGCCGGTCCGCGCGCCTGCCCCTCCAGCGGCAGCACGGCCTGGCGGAACACGCTGTCGAAGACCCGGTCGAACGTCGGCAGGTCGTGGGGCTGGTGCACCAGGGTTACCCGGCACAGCCAGTACAGCTCCGTCACGTCGCCGGGCGGTGAGGCGGCGAGGCCCTCGGTGACGGCGCCCAGGGCGGTGAACGTGACCGGCACCCCCGCGACCCGCAACCGCCGCGCCAGCGCCACCGCGAACGCACCCCGGTCGACGGCCCGGAGAATGGCGGTGGCGCCCGGCTCGCTCATCCGAACGCGAAGCTGTCGGCGGCCTCGGCGACGAGGTCGCGGTCGTCGGGAGTCTTGGCCAGCGCGCTGAGCGTCGCCAGCACCTCCTCCCGCACCAGCGCGGTCGCGCCGATGGCGGCCAGAGCCGACACCCAGTCGATCACCTCGGCCACGCCGGGCGCCTTGTCGACGTCGAGGGTGCGGACGTGGCCGACGAACCGCGACGCGGACTCGATCAGGGCGACGTTGGCGTGCGGGACCGTGCGTCGCAGGATCTCGACCGCGCGCTCCGCGGAGGGGAACTCGAGCCAGTGGTACAGGCAGCGACGCCGCAGGGCGTCGTGCAGGTCGCGGGTGCGGTTGGACGTCAGCACCACGACCGGCGGGCGCCTGGCGGTGAAGGTGCCGAGCTCGGGAACGGTCACGGACCCCTCGCCCAGGAACTCGAGCAGCAGCGCCTCGAACTCGTCGTCCGCGCGGTCGATCTCGTCGATCAGCAGCACCGGCGACGCCGGTCCGTCGTACCGCACGCACCGCAGGATCGGCCGCTCGAGGAGGTACTCCTCCGAGAACAGGTCCGCCTCGCTGAGCCGCTCGTGGCGCGCCTCCGCCAGGCGGATCGAGAGCAGCTGGCGTTGGTAGTTCCAGTCGTAGAGCGCCTCGCTCGCCGACAGGCCCTCGTAGCACTGGAGCCGGATCAGCGGCACCCGGAGTGCCTGGGCCAGCACCTTGGCCGCGGCGGTCTTGCCGACGCCCGGCTCGCCCTCGAGCAGCAGCGGGAGCCCGAGCCGGAGCGACAGGTAGATCGCGGTGGACGTGCCCTGGTCGGCGAGGTAGTCCTGCGCGTCCAGCAGCCGGCGTACCTCCTCCGCGTCGGCCGGCAGGTCCGACGACGGGGCGTTCACGCGAGCGAGGCCGCGAACGTGTCGCGGCACCCGGGGTTGCAGAACCAGTGGTCGATCCCGAGGTGCCGCAGGTGCGGGGTGTCGGCCACGACGGTCACGGTCATCCCGCAGACCGGGTCGACGGCCGTGCGGGGCGGTGGCGGCTCGGCGTCGGCCGTGACGGGCCGGGCGGCGAGGCCGTCCACGCGGATCGCCCTGACCACGGCGGCGAGGATCGCCAGCGCGATCTCGGGGGCGGTCTTGGCACCGATGTCGAGGCCGACGTGCGGGTGCACGCGGGCCCGCTCCTCGGGCGTGAGATCCAGCTCCGCGAGGATCGCCGCGCCGCGGGTGCGGCTGCACACCACTCCGACGAAGCCGGCGCCGGCGTCGAGCGCGGCCCGGACCGCCGGCACCTCGTCCCCGCCGTGCGTGGCCACGACGACCGCGGTCGCACCTCCGGGGGTGCGACCGGAGTCCGCGCGCTCGACGACGAACCCGAGCGACGGGGCGAGCGTGGCCAGCGCCTCGACGGTCGGTGCGGCGCCGACCACGTGCAGGACCGGGGCCGGGAGCACGGGCTCCAGGTAGATCTCCATCGCGCCTCCGGACAGGCAGGGGTTCACGACGATGCTGGCACCGGGCGCCTCGGGGAACACGTCAGCCGAGTCGGGGAGCACCCGGAGCAGCACCCCGTCGCCGGTGTCGAGCGCGGCGAGGGCGGCCGTGCGCACCGAGCCGGACGCGCAGTGCCCGCCGACGAAACCCTCGATGGACCCGTCGGCCAGCACGATCGCGCGGTCCCCCGGCTGGGCGGAGCTCGGTGCCTGCGCGCGCACGACGGTGGCGCTCACGAAGGGCACCCGCGAGCGGGAGAGCTCCTCGATCCGGTCGGTCAGCGTCGTGGTCACAGGCGGTCGTCTCAGATCGGCGGGGTGGGGTTGCCCTGCATGGCGGCCCAGACCCGCGAGGGGGTCAGCGGCATGTCGGCGTGCCGGATGCCGTAGGGCTTCAGGGCGTCGATCACCGCGTTGACCACGGCCGGCGGTGACCCGACGGTGGCGGACTCGCCGACCCCCTTGGCGCCGATCGGGTGGTGCGGCGACGGGGTGACCGTGTGGCCGGTCTCCCAGTGCGGGACCTCCAGGGCGGTGGGGATCAGGTAGTCCATCAGGGACCCGCTCAGGCAGTTGCCGTCCTCGTCGAAGGAGATCATCTCCATCAGCGCCATCCCGACCCCGTCCGTGAGGCCACCGTGCACCTGGCCCTCGATGATCATCGGGTTGATCCGGGTGCCGCAGTCGTCGACGGCGATGAACCGGCGCACCTTCACCACGGCCGTGCCGGGGTCGACGTCGACGACGCAGACGTACGCGCCGAACGGGTAGGTGAGGTTGGAGGGGTTGTAGCAGATCTGCGCCTCCAGCCCGCCCTCGATCCCCTCCGGCAGGTCGCCGGCACCGTGGGCGCGCATCGCGATGTCCTGGATCGAGACCGACCTGCCCGGGTCGCCCTTGACCGCGAACGAGCCCTTGTCCCACTCCAGGTCCGCGACCGAGACCTCGAGCATCCCGGACGCGATGATCCGGGCCTTGTCGCGCACCTTGCGCGCGACCAG
>NZ_DASSCL010000147.1:0-6796 GCF_035697785.1 Nocardioides sp. | reverse complement strand
GGTCCGAGCTCGGAGGTGACGAGCAGCCCGCCGTGGTCGGCGAGGGCGGTCGCGACCGACGCGACGGTCTCGTCCGGCGCGCTGGACGGCGGGTCGAGCACCTCGCGCGCGCCGAACCCGGCGTGGATGACACCGACGACGTCGTCGGCCGCCTCGGGGCCGACGGTGTGGACCTGGATCACGACGGGGCCCCCGACGCGGTGCGAGCGGAGCGAGCAGCGTGGTGGGGTGGTCATAGCTCCTCCTGGCGGAAGAGGGTGCGCAGGTAGACCATCGTGATCACCAGCAGCAGCACGGTGAGCAGCACCGCGATCGCCGCCCCGAGGCCGTAGCGGTTCTGCGAGATCGCCGTGATGTAGGACCAGGTGCCGAGGTTGAGCACCTCGCGGTTGGTGCCGGAGCCGCCGGGCATCAGGTAGATCTGCGTGAACACCTTGAAGTCCCAGATCGTCGACAGGATCGTGACGACCGCGAACACCGGCTTGAGCACCGGGACGGTGATGTAGCGGAACCGTCGCCAGGCCCCGGCACCGTCGAGCGCCGCCGCCT
This sequence comes from Nocardioides sp., assembly GCF_035697785.1. GTDB lineage: Bacteria > Actinomycetota > Actinomycetes > Propionibacteriales > Nocardioidaceae > Nocardioides_B. The sequence goes on along the minus strand of NZ_DASSCL010000147.1, from coordinate 6,247 downwards.
CCAGCATGTCCTTCGGGACCGTCATCAGCCCGGCCAGGATCGTCACGGCGACGAACGGGAAGCCGTGGTGCACGACGTTGACGGTGGCGATCGCGTAGAACGGCAGCCGCTCGGTGAACCAGTTGGTGGTCTCCGGGTCGACCAGGCCGAGCGACCCAAGCGTCTGCATGACGAAGCCGTCGCGGGCGTCGAAGAGGAACACCCACACGTAGGTCCCGGTCACCGCGGGCATCGCCCAGGCCACCATGATCGCGCTGGTGAGGACACCGCGGGCCCAGCCGCTCAGCCGGGCGAGGAGCAGCGCGACGGCGGTGCCGACCGCGACCGTGAGGACGACGTTGACCGCGGCGAACACCACCGTGTTGGGCAGGGCGACCTGCCACAGCAACGGGTCGGTGAGGACCTCGTCGAAGTTCTCCAGCCCCACCCAGGCGGACTCCCCCGTCACCAGCTCGCGCAGCCCGAAGTCCTGGAAGGCGAGCACGCCCACGCGCACGAGCGGGTAGACGAGCAGCCCGGCCAGGACCGCGAGGGCGGGTGCCTGGAGCAGCCAGGGCAGCCAGCCCGGGGTCAGCCAGTCGCCTCGCCGGGCCCTGGGTGGCGTCGGAGGTGCCGTCGGCGCAGCCGGGGGTCCGGCCTCGAGGGAGGCCGGACCCGCCTGCACGTCGGTGGGTGTCGAGGTCATCCTGAAAGGGTCAGCCGCGGCTGAAGATCTCGTCCATCTCGTCCGCCGCCTGCGTCGAGGCCTCCTCGACCGAGGCGTCACCGGACAGGATCGACTGGAGCATCGCGGACACGGTCTTCTTGCCCTGCACCTGGCCGTAGAGCGGCGTGACCGGGAGGCTGGCCCCGCCCTCGACCATCTGGGTCGCGAACGGTGCGACGACCGGGTCGTCGGCCTCCTGCACCTGGTCGAGCAGCGTCTTGGTGCCGGGGAAGAAGCCGGACTGCTCGCTCCAGGCCTGCGCCTGCTCGCCGGTCGCCATCAGCTCGACCAGCGCGAAGGCGAGATCCTTGTTGTCCGAGGCCTCGAAGACGGACAGGTGTGAGCCGCCGAGGAACGACGGGGACACGCCGCCGTCGGGACCGGGGATCGGGAACGCGCCGATCTTGCCCTCGAGGTCCGGGTTGGCCTCGACGAGCGCTCCGGGCGTCCAGCTGCCGGCGATCATCATCGCCACGTCTCCGCGGCTGAAGGCGTCGGACAGGTCGGCCTCGTCCCAGGTGGTCGCCGCCGGGCTGGAGAAGCCGTGCTCCTTGGCGAGGTCGGTGTAGAAGGTGATGCCCTCCTGCGCCTCGGCCGAGTCGATCCGACTGGCCCAGGTGTCGCCCTCCTGCTCGGCGATCGTGCCGCCGTTGCCCCAGATGAACGGGTAGACGCCGTACTCGCTGTCCCCCGCGACCGGGAAGGTGATCATGTCGGGGTTGGCCGCCTCGAGCTTCTCGCCGACCGTGACGAGCTCATCCCACGAGGTGGGCGGCTCGACGCCGGCCTCCTCGAAGACGTCGGTGCGGTAGACGACCGAGCGCACTCCGGCGTACCACGGCATGCCGTAGAGCCCCTCGTCGACGGTGCCGGCCTCGACCAGGCCGGGCACCAGGTCGCCGTCGAGCCCGGAGTCGGAGACCGGCTGGGAGAGGTCGACGAGTGCGCCGGCGTCCGCGAACTCCGGGGTCCAGGTGGTGCCGACCTCGGCGACGTCGGGGGTCGTCTCACCCGCGATGGAGTTCACGAACTTGTCGTGCGCCTCCGCCCAGGGCACGAACTGCACGTCGAGCGTCGCGCCGGTCTTCTCCTCGAACGCCTTGCTGAGGCCGTCGACGTACGGCTCCGCGTCGGGGTTCGTGCCCTCCATGATCCAGACGGTGAGCTTCTCGCCCTCCGCCGAGACGTCCGCGTCGGCGTCGATCTCCGACGACCCTCCGTCGGAGCCGCTGCCGCAGGCCGCGGTCGCCAGCGCGAGCGTCGCCACCCCGACCGCGAACGAGACCCGCTTCCGGTGCGTCCGCCTCGTCGTGCCAGTGCCCAGCACCCTCATCACCACACCACCCTTGTTCGTCCCGAGAAGCCCCAGTGGCGTCCCGTTGTATACCAAAGGTCTAAGACCTCTGGTGCATTCTGGTCACGCCTGGTCGGCGCGTCAAGACCCTTCCGCGGCCTTTGCGGCCTTCGCGGCCTCCGCGTCGGTGGCCGCCGGCGGGAAGATGTCGACGACGATCCGGTAGCGGTCCCCGCGGTACGTCGAGCGGACGAACTCCGCGATGCCGCCGCTGCGCACCCGGGAAGTGCGCTCGAAGAGGAACACCGGCGAACCGGTCTCGATCCCGAGCAGCCCGGCGACGTCCTCGCCGACCAGGGCCGGCTCCACGGTCTGGGTGCCGGAGACCACCGGGTCGTCGTAGCGCTCGGCGAGCAGGTCGTAGAACGAGCGGCCCTCCAGGTCGTCACCGGTCAGACCCGGCGCGACGGTGGCCGGGACGTGCAGGTCCTCGACGGCCATCGGCTCCCCGTCGGCCAGCCGCAGCCGTCGTACGAACAGCACGTCGGCCTGCGGGGGTACGCCGAGCAGCCCGGCGAGCATCATCCCGGCCGGGAACCGGCGCGCCTCGATCGTGCGACTTCCGGGGACCAGCCCCCGCGCACGCATGTCGGCGGAGAACGACGTCGCCGCGAGCCGCTGGGTCACCTTCTGGCCGGCCACGAACGTGCCCGCGCCGCGGCGACGGATCAGCCGCCCATCGTCGACCAGGCCGTCGACCACGCGGCGCAGCGTCATCCGGGCGACCCCCAGCTCCCGGGCCAGGTCGCGCTCGGCCGGCAGCGGCTCGCCCGGCACCAGGCCGGCGATCAGCGACTCGAGGCGCTCGCGGACGAGCTGCTGCTTGGTCGACGGGCCGCCCTGCTCCACCGTGGTCATGGACCATTGGTACAACATCGTGGGTCGCGACGCCAACGCGCCGTGCCGGGCCCGCGCCTCACCGGACACTGACCGGTCTCCCCGTCCGGCTCTCCCGGTAGGCCCGGTCCAGCGCGGTGACGACGTACGTGACCCGGGCGTCGGGTGCCGTCGTGTCGACGAACTCCGTCGTCCGGTGGTCGCGCCCGTCGTCCCGCACGGTGCCGACCAGGTGGGTGGCGTCGGCGGTGTCGCAGCGGCCGATGCCCCGGCCGTCGACCCGGTAGACGGCGTACGACGCACCGGTGCCCCGCCAGCTCAGCGTCACGCCCTCGGCGGAACGGTCCGCGTCGAGCCGGGTGACCGGGCGCGGCCGGTGACCGGGGACGCCCTCGGTCACCGGCAGCAGCGCCGGGTGGGCGTAGTGCTCGGCCTGGACGAGGTCCATGTGACCGAGCCGGTTGGCACGGACGTCCTTGGCGGAGAAGTAGATGTCACCGTCGACCTGCGGGTGGTCGCGATTGAACGTCAGGTGCTTGCTCATCTCCTCCGGGTCGGCCCACTGCGGCGCCTGGGTCGAGGTGCCGACCTTGTACGTGGCCTGGCCGATGTAGAGCTGGACGTCGGTGCCGGTCACCTGGTCGGACCACCACGGCACCAGCACCGCGTAGTCGGCGGGCGCGAAGCCGATGTTCCAGTAGACCTGCGGCGCGACGTAGTCGAGCCACTCCTCGCGGACCCACCTGCGGGTGTCGGCGTACAGGTCGTCGTAGGTCTGGGCGCCGGCCGTCGTCGCCGAACCCTCCGGGTCGGTCCCCGCGTTGCGCCAGACCGCGAACGGGCTCACCCCGAACTTCACCCACGGCTTGGCGTCGTGGATCTGCTCGTCGAGCTCGCTGATCAGCAGGTCGGTGTTGTGCCGCCGCCAGTCGGCGAGCCCCTCGGGGGTGTCGGGGAAGTCGCCGCCGTGCTCCGCGAACGTCGCGTCGTCGGGGAACTCCTGCCCGGCCACCGGGTAGGGGTAGAAGTAGTCGTCGAAGTGGACGCCGTCGACGTCGTACTCCTCGACCACCTCGAGGATGACGTCCTCGGTGAGGCGGCGCACCTGCGGCAGCCCCGGGTCGTAGTAGAGCTTGCCGCCGTAGGCGTGCACCCACTCGGGGTGCTCGGCCGCCGGGCTGCCGGGGGCGAGCTGGGAGCGGTCGGTGCCCATCGAGACGCGGTACGGGTTGAACCACGCGTGCAGCTCGAGGTTGCGGGCGTGCGCCTCGTCCACGGCGAAGGCCAGCGGGTCGTAGCCCGGGTCGCCGTCCGGCGTACCTGTCAGGTAGCGGGACCAGGGCTCGAGGTCCGAGGGCCAGAACGTGTCGGCGGTCGGCCGCACCTGGACGATGACGGAGTTGAGGCCCCGCGCGACGGCCTGGTCATACAGCGCGACGAGCTCGTCCTTCTGCTGCTGCGGGGTGAGGCCGGGACGGGACGGCCAGTCGATGTTGACGACGCTCGCGATCCAGTCGGCGCGCAGCTGCCGCTTGGGGGCGTCGGGGGACGTGTCGCAACCCGTGGTCCCACCGCCCGCGGTTGCGGGACCGGTGGTCAGCAGGCCGGTCGACAGCAGACCGGCGACCAGGACAAGTACGGCGGACAGGCGAAGGCCCCGCATGGACGTCACACTCCCGAGATCGAGTGAACCATTGGACTAGACCAAACCTTGGCGATGGTCCGCCGGTCTGTCAATGGCTGCGCGCCCGCGACCTGCCCGGTCGGTCAGCCGGCTTCGCTGAAGATGCGCCGGTAGCGCTGCGGGCTGACCGAGCGGGCCCGGGTGAAGTGGTGGCGCAGCGTCGCCGCGTTGCCGAACCCGACGGCGGACGCGATCCAGTCCACCGAGCGGTCGGTCGTCTCCAGCAGCTCCTCGGCGCGAAGCACCCGCTGGGAGGTCATCCAGGCGTGCGGGGTGGTGCCTATCTCGGCGCGGAACTTGCGGGCGAACGTGCGCGGGGACATCGCCGCCCGTCTCGCCAGCGCCTCCACGCTGTGCGGCTCGGCGAGGTTCTCGCTGACGTAGGTGAGCACCGGCCGGAGCTCGTCGCAGTCGCACTCGGGGACCGGGGTGCGGATGAACTGCGCCTGGCCACCCTCCCGCTGCGGCGGCACGACCATCCGGCGGGCGATCTTGCTGGCGGCGGCCGCGCCGAACTCCTGCCGCCACACGTGCAGGCTGGCGTCGATCCCCGCCGCGGTGCCGGCACTGGTGATGATCTGGCCATCGTCGACGTAGAGGACCTCGGGGATGACGGTGGCCTCGGGATAGCGGCGGGCGAGCTCGTCGGTGTAGCGCCAGTGGGTGGTGCACTCGTGGCCGTCGAGCAGCCCGGCCTCGCCGAGCACGAAGGCGCCGGAGCAGACCGACATCAGCCGGGCGCCGCGGTCGTGGGCGGCCCGGAGCGCCTCGAGTGCCGCGGGCGGCGGCACCGTGCCGTCGGCGAACGCCGGCACCCCGACGAGGTCGGCCTCGACGATCCGGTCGAGGCCGTGCTCGACGGTGATCCCGAAGCCGCCCTGGGTGCGGTAGGTGCCGGGCTCGGGTGCGCAGACCGCGAAGTCGATCAGCGGCAGTCCCTCGTCGGACCGGTCGTAGCCAAAGGCCTCCACGAGCACGCCGAGCTCGAACGGGGCGATCTCGTCGAAGGCGAGCACGGCGACGTTGGTGAGCATGGAGCCATGGTGACACAGATCTGGCAGAAAATCGATGGACGTTGGCATTCCTGCCACTCGTGGCAGGATCAATGTCGGAGCATGATTACTGCCATGACCGAGATCACCGTACTCATCGTTTCCACGCTGATCGTCGCCGCGATCGTCGGCACGATCGTTGTCACGCTTCGCGAGGTCTTCTCCGACGGAGGCCGTCACCCCCGCTCCCCGCGTAGCCACGTCCCCGACACCTTCGACCCGCGCTACCAGAAGCTCGCCTGAAAAGGCGAAAGCGCCCCGTGGCAGAGCCACGGGGCGCTTTTTCGTTGGATCAGCTACCGCCGCCGGTCAGCTTCTCCCGCAGCGCCTGGAGCGCCTCGTCGGAAGCGAGCGAGCCGCCCTCGGCCGCGGGTGCGCCGCCGCCCTGACTCTCCTGCCCGTCACCCGCCGTGCTACCCGTGCTGTCACTGGAGTACGACGTGGCCTCGCCGGCCTCGACCTCGGCCTTGGCCGCCTCGGCCTGCTGCTTGACGTGGGCCTCCCAGCGGGCGTGCGCCTTGGCGTACTGCTCCTCCCAGGCGGCGCGCTGCTCGTCGTAGCCCTCGAGCCACTCGCCGGTCTCCGGGTCGAAGCCCTCGGGGTAGATGTAGTTG
>NZ_DASSCL010000146.1:0-10912 GCF_035697785.1 Nocardioides sp. | reverse complement strand
CGAGTCGGTCCACGCACAGCACCTGTTGGAGGATCCCCACGTGGTGATCCAGGGCAACCGGGTGTTGCACTTGCGCTTTCGGGTGTGCCGTTGAGGCGGGCGGCGGCCTATGCCGCGACGACGAGCAACGGCGTCGAATCGACGCCCACGGCCACGCGATCGCCCGGGGCGAGCTTGACTGCCACCGGGCTGGGCACGGCCGCCATCACGGTGTCGATGCCGTCGACGTCAAGATAGACGCGGGAGACCGGCCCTAGGAAGTTGATCGACTCGACCGTCGCGTTGGGGGTGCTCGATCGTGCGTCGAGAGTCACCGACTCGGGACGCACCATGGCCAGCCCGGCGCCCGCGTCGAGGCTGCCGGCGATCAGTGGCACGCTCGAGCCGAGCACCTCGGCCCGACCGTCGCGGACCTGGGCGGGCACCTTGTTGTTGAGGCCGACGAACTCCGCCACGAAGCGCGTCGCCGGAGAGGCGTAGAGCTCCGCCGGTGGCGCCAGCTGCTCGAGGCGGCCCTTGTTCATCACGCCGACCCGGTCGGCGATGGCGAGGGCCTCCTCCTGGTCATGGGTGACGAACACCGTCGTCGTACCGACCTCGAGCTGCACGCGGCGGATCTCGTCGCGCAGCTGTGTGCGCACCTTGGCGTCGAGAGCCGACAGCGGCTCGTCGAGCAGCAGCACCGAGGGCTCGATCGCCAGCGCCCGTGCAAGCGCCACCCGCTGCTGCTGGCCGCCGGAGAGCTGGCTGGCGTAGCGGTCGGCCTGCTCGCCGAGCCCGACCAGCTCGAGCCGGTCGCGGGCGACCCTCATCCGGGCCGCGCGGTCCTGGCCGCGCAGCTTGAGGCCGAAGGCGACGTTGTCGACCACCGTCATGTGCGGGAAGAGGCTGTAGGCCTGGAAGACCATGCCCATGTCGCGCTTGTTGGCGGGCACCCTCGTCAGGTCCTTCCCGCCGACCGACACGGTGCCGGCCGTCGGCTGGTCGAGCCCGGCGAGGATGCGCAGGGCCGTCGTTTTGCCACAGCCCGAAGGACCCAGCAGCGCCACCATCTCCCCGGGGTTGATGTGCAGCGTGAGGCCGTCGAGAGCCCGCACCGAACCGTAGACCCTGGTCAGGTCGGTGAGCTCGACGGCGAGGCTGCGGCCTGTCGTCGTGGCGGGAGGCGTGGGAGTGGTCGTCATGATTCCTGTCCAGGCGTTCGGGTGACGCGGTCGCGGTGGAGGAGCGAGAGCACCATCAGCAGCAGGGTGATCAGGATGATCGAGGCCAGCGCGCCGGCCACGGACGCCTTGGCGTCGGTCTTGGAGATCTGGACGAGCGCCACCGGCATCGTGTCGAAGTGCAGCAGTGAGGCGAACGTGAACTCGCCGAGCACGAGGGCTACCGCAATGAAGGCCGCGGAGAGGACCCCGGTCATGATGTTGGGCAGCACGATCCGAGCGATCACCGTCAACCAGCTCGCGCCCAGGGAGCGGGCGGCTTCCGCGAGGGTGAACACATCGATCGCCGACAGAGCCGAGTCGATCGACCGGTAGGCGTAAGGCAGGACGAGCACGACGTACGCGAACGTCAACGTCAGCGCCGAGTCGCCGATCAGGTAGTCGACCCAGGCGTAGACGCCCGATATGCCGACGACGATGACCAAGGCCGGAATCGTCAGCGGCAGTAGGCAGAGGAACTCGACGAGCCGGGAGACCCGGGGCACCCGCAGCCGGACCCAGATCATGGTCGGCACGAGCAGCACCACCATGAGGGCGACGGTGAGCACCGCGAGCAGCAACGAGGCGATGATCGCCTCGCGGAGGTCTTCGTTCTCGACCAGCGTGCGCCAGGCGTCGAACGTCCGACCCTCGTCGCCTCTCGCCCGGGTGCTGAAGTCGAGCATCGACAGCAGTGGGACCATGAAGTACGCCGCGAACAGGGTCAGGCCGACGCCGCGCGCGATCCGGAAACCCCGCGTCGAGGTCATCGCATCCACCTCGCCGTCCGTCGCAGCAGCAGCGCGTAGGCCCCCATCACGATCGCGACGACCACGACCATCTGGAGCGCGAGCGCGAACCCGAGGTTCCGCTGGCCGAGCAGGATCTCGCTGGTGAGAGCGGAGCGGATGAACAGCGGGCTGATCGGGTTGCCCTGGCTGACCAGCACTGCCGCCGTCGCATAGGCCGCGAATGCGTTGGCGAAGAGCAGGAGCATCGACCCGAGGAACGCCGGTGTCAGCAACGGGAAGCCCACCATCCGCCAGTACTGTGCGGTCGTCGCTCCGAGATTGGTCGCCGCCTCCCGCCACTGCGGGCGCAGCCCCTCGAGCGCGGGAGTGAAGACGATGACCATGAGCGGGATCTGGAAGTAGCAGTAGACGACGATCAGCCCCGGAAGCCCGAACAGCCAGCCGGATCCCCAGATGTCGATGCCCGGCCAGGACCGGAGAGCCTCGGTGAGGACGCCGGAGAAGCCCAGCAAGGAGATGAACGCGAAGGCCAGTGTCACCCCGCCGAACTGCGCGAGCACGCCGCACACCGAGACGGCCGTCCGACGGATCACGCTCCGCGGGCCCAGCGAGACGACGAGGTAGGACAACAATCCACCGAGCACCGCGCCGATGATGGCCGTGCTGCCCGAGAGGATGATGCTGTTCCAGAGCGCGTTGACGGCCGCGTCGGACGTCAACGCCCGGACGTTGCCGAGCGTGAAGCCGCCTTCGCCGTCCTGGACGGCGCTGACGACCACGGTGACCGTGGGCACGATCAGGAAGATCAGCAGGAACCCGAAGAAGGGCAGCAGCGGGACGTACGACCCGACGGCGATCTTCAGTCCTGCGCCGGGGGCGGGCGGGGTGCCCGCCACCGGCGCAGGGGTCGTTACCTCGGTGACGGCCACGTTCAGCTGATGACCTGCGACCAGTTCTCGGCGAGGTACGTCGCGGCCTTCTCGGTCTGCTCGTTGGTCGGGATCACCGGCTCACCGCCGACCTCGGGCAGCGCGTCCCACAGCGCCTGGTCGATGGTGCCGGCCTCGGCCATCGCATCACCGCGCACCGGCCGGGCGCCCCCCTTCAACCAGAGGTTCTGGCCCTCGTCGCTGTACAAGAACTCCTGCCACAGGCGGGCCGCGGCCGGGTGCGGCGCGTCGGCGTTGATCGCCTGGAAGTAGTAGCCCGCCACGACGGCCTCCTCGGGCACCACGGTCTTCCACGTCGAGACGTTCTTCGCGGCGGCGGCACCGAGGTAGTCCCAGTCGATGACAACGGGTGTCTGACCGGACTCGATGGTCGCGGAGTCAGGGTCGACCGGCAGGAAGTTGCCGGCCTTCTTCAGGTCGCCGAAGAAGTCGACGCCTGGGGCGATGTCGTCGGCGGAGCCACCGTTGGCGATCGCGGCCATCATCACGCCACTGAACGCCGCGCCGGCCTGCGTCGGGTCGCCGTTGAGGGCCACCGAGCCCTTGTAGGCCGGGTCGAGCAGGTCGGAGACCGAGGTCACGTCGGGGACCTTGGCGGAGTCGTAGCCGATGGACATGTAGCCGCCGTAGTCGTTGGCCCAGGCGCCGTTCGGGTCCTTGTACTGGTCCGGGATCTCGTCGAACGTCGCCACCTTGTACGGCGCGAACATGTCGGTGTTGGCGAGCGCGACGGACTGGCCGAGGTCGAACACGTCGGGTGCCCGGTCGGTGCCGGCGAGGTCGTTGGCCGCGTTGATCTCGTCCTGGCTGGCGGCCGTCGGCTGATCCTCGTTGACCTCGATGTCGTACTTCTCCGAGAAGGTGTCGATGAGCTCCCCGTAGTTGGCCCAGTCGCGCGGCAGCGCGATGACGTTGAGCTCGCCTTCCTCCTCGGCTGCCTGGACGAGGCCCTCCATGCCGCCGAAGTCCTCGACGGACGTGGCCTCGGCCGCGGACACACCACTCTCGGTCGTGGACTCCTCACCGTCGTCCGACGGCGGGGCACAGGCCGCGAGAAGAACCAGGGACACCGCGGCGACGGAGACCGCGAGACGGTGGGATCGGAGCATGAGTGACACCTCTCAGGACGTGACATGCGCTGTGCACGGGCGGACCGGGAGTCCCGAGTCCCCTGTTCGGAAGGTAGCCCATCCGACCCCCTGCCGGGGATGGTCAGGTGGTCACGAATTGAGCATGACGCGCGAGCAGGGGCAGGGCCTGCCGGCCCCAAGTCCTCGCCGCGCCGTGCGGCGTGCCACCCGTGCAGATCCGGGGCTGCGATGGGCGCGACGAACCCTCCGCTCGTCGAGGTGTCCGAGTCGCGCGTCCCCAGCCCTTGCGTCCGAACTTGATCTGGGTTGACGCAGCAGCTGGACGCGCGGCGATGCGCGGTGGGGACACGCGTGTCTGAGGGAGTTCCTTGGGCAGGCGGTCGGGAGGCAGGGAATCCGAGGGCGGACCGGCCGGCATCCGATGCGCACCGTGGTGCACGTGTGCGCGGCGACACGTCACCGCGTTTGGTGATACACCGGGCTCATGCGCCGCCTGCTGCTCACCGAGAACGTCACGGCCGACGGGCGGATCGAGATGCTCGACGAGTGGTTCGACCCGTCGCCTGACGGGGACATCCAGGACTGGCTGGATGGGATGGAGCGCCTGGCCGCCTCCTCCGACGCGGTGTTGCTGGGGCGGCAGACATTCGAAGACTTCCGCGGCTACTGGCCACAGCACACCGATGAGCCGGCAGGCGCGTACCTCGACAAGGTGCAGAAATACATCGTCTCCTCGACGATGACCGATCCGCAGTGGCGCAACTCCACCATCCTCTCCGGCGACCCGGTTGATGAGGTGCGACGGCTCAAGGAGTCCGACGGCGGCGACATCACGCTGACCGGGAGCATCACCTTGGCGCACGCCGTGCTCGCGGCCGGGCTCGTCGACGAGATCCGGTTGCTCGTCTATCCCGCCGTCCAGGGCCGCGGCCAGGGCCTGGTCGCCGAGGGCACGGCATTTCCTCATCTCGAACTGCTCGAGGCACGGGCGTTCCGTTCCGGCGTGACGCTGCTCCGATATGCCGTCACCGACGTCTGAACTGCCCGGAGACCCCCGATCGGTTCCGGGTGCGCACCCGCCTAGGACGCTGACGAACCTGTCGCAGGCAGCGAAGCTCGACCGTGTCGCCGATTCGCGCGCGCCACGGCCGGCGTCACTCCGCCGCGTTCAGGGGCGCGACGGACGTACGCATCGCCGAATGGGCGGACAGATCCGACCCCGGCCAGCTCGATGAACGACCTCACCCAGCCGGCGGCACCTGGAAGGCCCGGACCTCGATCCGGCCGCCGAGGGCCTTCGACGCGCGGGCGGCCCAGCCAAGGGCGGTCTCCTCGTCGGCGACGTCGATCACCCAGAATCCTCCGAGGTACTCGGGGGCCTCGACGAAGGGGCCGTTGACGGTGCTCAGCGCCTCGCCTGTGTTGTCTACGGTGATCGCGCTCGAGGGCGGCATCAGTCCGCCCGCGAAGACGAAGGCGCCGGTCGACGTCAGCTCCTCGATGATCGCACCGGTGGCAGCCATGGCCGCCTCGAGGTCGGCCGGATCCATGGTCTCCATGGTCGGCTCCTCCTCGGAGTCGTGCGGAACAGACAGTAGGTATTGAGTCATGCCTCGTTCGACCGTCCTGGACGCGGAAACTCATCGCAACTTCCGGTCTCGCTTCCGCGAACCTCCCCAGTCCGGTGTCGCGTCTTTCGCCGCGATCAGGCGCCCGCCGAACGTACGGATCTTGCCGATGAGCGATTTCCCGGTCTCCGCTTACGTGGTGGTGTGGCTCTCTGGTGTGGCTCTCTCAGCCGATCGGCGAGTTCATCGCATCGAGGTCACGCTGAGCGAATCGCAGGTGTTCCCAGCTCTCTTGGAGAATCACGTGCAGGCAGCTGCGAACGGTCTCGGCTTCTGCGGGGTTGTGCGGGTTGCGGCGCTCCTCGTCGAGCACCTTGTCGGTAACGGTGGCGAGGAAGTCGCGCACCATCGCGGCTCGGTCCGCCCGTGCGGCCAGGACGTCGTCGTAAGACACGGCGACGGAGGCTTTGGTGCCGTGCCCGACGCCGAGGGGATGGAAGTCAGCCTCCTCGAGCCCCAGCACAGCCTTGCCCAACCAGATGTCGGTCGCGTGCACGAGGTGACGCAGTGTCTCCGCGAACGACCACTCATCATCCATCCTGAGGTCGACGGACCCGGCGGGCAGTGTCGCCGCCCTCGCGATTGCCGCGTCCCAAGCCCGGTCCACTTTGGTCCACGCCTCTCGCAGACCAGCCGGGCCCTCCGCCCGTCGCTCGCTGCGTCCAGGAAAGCGGCTCTCCAGCTCCTGTTCGACGAACGACGTCACGTCGACCCCGTTCACCCGCAGGCCCGGACCGTCGCTCAACCAGGGGGCGTCGATGTCCATCCCAGCGATGTCGACGCCGCGCATGACCACGTCCGACAAGTCGCACTCGACGAACCGCGCACCACGAAGGTCCCGCTCGAGAAACTGCTCGCGCTCGGCCACGCGATCACTATATGGAGCCCGCTCCGACGTGCCGACGCCGACGGCGCCGGGCAGCCAGTTCGCGGACCTGCCACGACCTGTCCCGTTCAGCAAGTGTCATTCCGCCGCTTGCGCGAGCCCCGACCCTGCTTGGTGGGTGGGTCAGCGTTCGAGGGCGCGGAGCTCGAGGCCTGCCGCGGCGCGGAGCGCGTTCAGCCTGGTCAGGTACGGGTCGGTGTCGACCCTCCGGTGCAGCGACCGCATCTGGTGGGGGTCGTCGTCGAGGTCGTAGAGCTCGCGGCCACCTCGCTCGTACTGGCGGATGAAGACCATCTGTCCCTCGCGGAGGAGTGCCCAGCCGAGGTTCGGGTTCTCACAGAGCAGCCGTCGTCGCCAGCCCGACCAGTCGCCGCTGCGCAGGTGGGTCAGCATCGACCGCCCGTCGAGCGCCCGGCCCTCGTCGGGGTCCAGGCCGGCGACCTCGAGCGTGGTCGGCATGAGGTCGACCTGGCTCACCAGGGCGTTGACCCGTCCGGGCTCGAAGCCCGGGCCGCGGATGACGAACGGGACGCCGGCGGACTCCTCGTAGGGGTGCTCCTTGCGGAACAACCGGTGCTCGCCGAGCATGTACCCGTTGTCGGAGACCAGCATGATCACGGTGTTGTCGAGCTGGTCGGTGGCGCGCAGGGCACGCACCAGCTCGCGGATCTGGTCGTCGAGGTCGCGCAGCTCCTCGAGCTTTCCCTCCCAGTGGCGCCGCATCCGGTCCCGGTCCTGCCGCTGGAGTGAGCGCATCCACTCCGGCTTGTCGCCCAGGTTGTCCTCGTTGAGCGCCGGTGGGTTCCACGACACGTCGTCGAAGTCGTGCCGGTGTCGGCGCGACGGGGTGTATGGGCTGTGCGGGCTGGTCGGTGCGAACACCATGAACCACGGCCGCTGGGTCTGGGTCCGCACGAACTCCGCGGCCCGCTCGGCGGCGTACGCGTCGGACGCCTGTCGGTCGTCGGCGACGTCGATCACGCGCCCGTCGACGTTGTACGGCTTGAGCTTGCCGGAGATCCGCACCACCCAGCGGTCCCACCCGGGTGCGACGTACTCCGGCATCTGGCGGTGCGCGTTCATGTACTTGCCGTAGTAGCCCAGCCGGTAACCCGCAGCCTTCATCCGCGTGGCCACGGTGTCCTGGTCGAGCCCGCGGTCGAGGAACTTCGGCAACGTGTTGTTGGTGAAGCAGTGATGGTTGTGCGGATACATCGAGGTCAACATCGAGGCTCGCGCCGGGCCGCACCACGGCACCGCGGCGTACCCGCTGCGGAACCGCGCGCCAGGCTCGACCAGCAGCCGCCAGGTGTGCGGCATCGTCCTCAAGGAGCGTCGGGGCTGGTCGTCGGTGATGATCCACAGCACGTTAGGGCGTGAGTCCACGTCGGCGAGCCTAGGCGGTGGTCCGGACGGGGACACGGCCAGCCGTCCATCGAGCGCTGCCACGTCCTGCAGATCGTTGACGAGTCTGATGCCGAGGCACGCGACTCCGTTCGCGGCCGAGGCGCATCACGTCAGGCACCGTCGGCCGCTCACTGCTCCTGCGCCCTAGGCCGAATGTTCTTGTTGTGGTGGAGGACATTGTCGGGGTCGTACTTGGCTTTCACTTCGGCGAGCCGCCGGTAGGTGTCGTCGCCGTACGCCTCGCGGACGCGGTCCTCGCCGTCGTCGGCGTCGAGGAAGTTCACGTACACGCCGGCACGATGTGGTTCGAGGGCGTCGTAGAAGTCTCTTGCCCACGAGGTCTCCTTCGCTCGGACGGTGTCGTCCTGCTCCGGCAGCCACACGGCGTCGATGCTCATGTTGTGGCCAACGCCGCGGGCCGGGTAGGCCGTCGCCCCCCGAGGGAGGCGGGCAACAGCTCCACCCATCTGGAACATCGCCGCGTACGACCTAGGTGAGGTTGCCCGGTACGCATGATCGGCGACGACGTCGATGACGGCATCGGAAAGGCCCGCGAGGCTCGTGCCCTTCCAGTAGTAGTGCCAGCCGTGCGGAACCGTGTCATCGATGCCGCTCTGGTGGTCGACGTACGACGTGGGTCCGACCAGATCCACGAGCGGCGCTCCGAACTCGCGGAGCGCACGGACGGCGCGCTGCCCTTCCGCGACCGGTCCGGCATAGCAGCTCGCAACGGCGATGGCCGGCCGGAAGTGCAGGTCGTCGTCGACCACCGGCCACGGTGGGATCGTGCCGAGCCGAACGACCGTCGTGAGCTCGTCGGGTGCGTTGCTGATGAAGTCTCGGTAGAAGCGCAGGACGTCGCGCGTGCTCTCGGCGGCCCAGAAGGCCGGTCCGGCCACGACGATGGGGCCGACCGGGTGCAGTGTGAACCGGAACAAGCTGACGACGCCGAAGTTCCCGCCTCCGCCTCGCAGCGCCCAGAACAGGTCGGGGTGGGCATCGGCCGATGTCCGGACGACACCGCCCTCCGCCGTGACCAACTCGACCTCCACGAGGTTGTCGACGGTGAGTCCGTGCTTCCGCATCAGCCAGCCGATGCCGCCGCCCAGGGTCACGCCCCCGACGCCGGTGTGGCTGACGATGCCGCCCGTGGTGGCCAGGCCGTGCGCTTGTGTCGCGTGGTCGACGTCCGCCCACAGCGCACCGCCCTGGACGAGAGCCACGCGCCGGACGGGGTCGACGGAGACGTCGCGCATCGCGGAGAGGTCGATCACGAGTCCGGCGTCGCAGACCGCGGTGCCGGCCACGTTGTGGCCACCGCCGCGTACGGCGATCTCGAGGTCGTGCTCGCGGGCGAAGCGCACCGCGGCGGCGACGTCGGCGGTGCTCCGGCAGCGAGCGATCACCGCGGGTCGCCTGTCGACTGCGCCGTTCCACGCCGTCCGTGCGTCGTCGTACTCACGATGCTGCGGGGTGATCACCTCGCCGCCGAATCGTGGGATCCGGATCATGGTCTGCGCTGTCATCGTTCCTCCTCGGTGCCTGGGCTCATCGCAACATCGGGGTGTGCCCCCGAGAAGTCAGGTATCTGGACCTCGAGGTAAGCAATCTGGACTTCACCTCGGCCGGGAGTCGCGGGACACTTCGCTCATGAGGACGTACGGCCAGTACTGTCCGATCGCCCGTGGCGCGGAGATCTTCGCCGAGCGCTGGACGCCCTTGATCATCCGCAACCTGCACCTGGGCTGCGACACGTTCGGGGAGATCCTCCAGGGTGCACCCGGGCTCTCCCACACCCTGCTCGCGCAGCGGCTGAGGCAGCTCGAACGTCTCGGCATCGTCGAGGTGACGCCGAAGGCGCAGGGACGCGGTCACCGCTACCTGCTCACGACGTCGGGCGAGGACCTGTTCGAGGTCTGCAGGACCCTGGGGGAGTGGGGAGCCCGGTGGCTCGAGATCGCCCCCGAGAACCTCGATCCCTACGTCGCGTTGTGGTCCATGTGCAACGCGCTCCGACCGGAGCGGCTGCCCAAGAGTCGGGTGGTCGTCCGGCTGGACTTCACCGGCTTCCGGCCACACGAGCGGTACTGGCTGCTGCTCGAGCACGGTGAGGCCGAGATCTGCAAGACCTACCCGGGCGTCGACGAGGACCTCTTCATCACGGCCGACGCCGAGGCCTTCGTCAAGTGGCACGCGGGGCAGCTCTCGTGGGCGGAAGCCACCCGCGGCTCACGCATCCAGCTCCATGGTCCGTCCTGGCTGGTGAGCGCCTTCCCGACCTGGAACGGCCGCAGCAAGTTCGCTCACATCAAGCCCGCAGACGCCGCTGGCATTTCGCGCTGACGCTCCGAGCCCCTACCCGCTGCGTCACTTCGCCGCTTCGACGCGGACCGGCAGACGGGCCGTTGAGCCGGCAGCACCGCCACAACGACTACCGTCGGGAAGGTGCGCGCCATCACCTATCACCAGACCGGAGAACCCGATGTCCTGACGCTCGTCGACCGACATCGGGCCGATCCGGGACCCGGCGAGGTGCGGGTGCGGGTCCACCGGTCCGGGGTCAATCCCACCGATTGGAAGTCCCGCCGCGGCGCCAAACCGGGAACCCCGGTCGAGCCGCCCCAGGTGCCCGACCAGGACGGCTCCGGCGTCGTCGATGCAGTCGGCCCCGGCGTCGAGAGTGCCTTGCTGGGGTTGCGGGTCTGGGTTTGGGAGGCGGCGTACCAGCGCCCCGAAGGTACGGCGCAGGAGTACGCATTGGTGCCGGCGCACCAGGTCGTGCACCTGCCGGACGTGGGGTCATTCGACCTCGGTGCGTCCCTTGGTGTTCCGTTCCTCACCGCCCACCGGGCGTTGACCGTGACCGAAGGCGGCCCGGTCCGGCTCGGCCCTGGCACGTTGCATGGCCGCAGTGTCCTGGTCGCCGGCGGGGCCGGGGCGGTGGGCAATGCGGCGATCCAGCTGGCTCGCTGGTCCGACGCGACGGTGATCACGAC
>NZ_DASSCL010000145.1:0-2234 GCF_035697785.1 Nocardioides sp. | reverse complement strand
AACTCGAGGATGACCGCTCGCCGACGGCCACGCTGGTCGGAGCTGCAGCCGCTGCTGCGCCCCGGGGTCGGGTCGCTCAACCTGACGGAGCGCCGCCTGGCCCGCGCCGCCTCCGTCGTCGACCTGCGGGCGCTCGCGCGGCGTCGGGCACCACGCGCCGTGTTCGACTACACCGACGGCGCCGCCGGGCAGGAGCTGGCGCTGCGCCGTTCCCGGGAGGCCTATGCACGGCTCGAGTTCGTGCCCCAGGTGCTCCGGGACGTGTCCGCCGTCGACACGTCTACGACGATCCTGGGGCGGCCGTCGAGCGCACCGTTCGTGTTCGCGCCGACAGGTTTCACCCGGATGATGCACATCGAGGGCGAGCCGGCGGTGGCTCGGGTCGCGGCGCGTGTGGGCATCCCGTACGCCCTGTCCACGATGGGCACCACGTCCATCGAGGCGCTCGCGGCTGCCGCACCGGAGGGGCGTCGATGGTTCCAGCTGTACCTGTGGCGCGACCGTGCGGCGAGCCGCGACTTCGTCGTACGGGCTCGGGAGTCCGGTTACGAGGCGCTGATGCTGACCGTCGACACACCGGTGCCGGGGCCGCGCCTGCGCGATGTGCGCAACGGGCTCACGATCCCGCCCTCGCTGACCCTGGCCACGTTCGCCGAGGGGATCCGGCACCCGGCCTGGTGGTTCGACCTGATCACGACCGAGGCGCTGGAGTTCGCGTCGCTGCACAAGTTCGAGGGCACCGTCGCCGAGCTGGTGGCGCGGATGTTCGACCCCACGGCCACGATGGATGACCTCGGCTGGCTGCGGTCCGAGTGGGACGGGCCGCTGATCGTGAAGGGCATCCAGACCTTGGCCGACGCTCGCGCGGTGGTGGACGCCGGCGCCGACGCCATCGTCGTCTCGAACCACGGCGGCCGGCAGCTGGACCGGGCACCGACCCCGCTGGAGGTGCTCCCGTCGGTCGTGGAATCGGTCGGTGACCGCGCCGAGGTGTACGTCGACGGCGGCATCCTGTCCGGCTCCGACATCGTCGCGGCCGTTGCCCTCGGCGCCCGGGCGGCTCTCGTGGGACGCGCCTACCTCTACGGGCTGATGGCCGGCGGCGAACGCGGCGTGCAGCGGGCCGCCGACCTGCTGATGCAGGAGGCGACCAGCACGCTCGCGCTGCTCGGCGTACAACGGGTCGCCGAGCTCCGAAGTGACCATGTACGGCTTCGTTCGGGCTGAGGTAGTTTCCGAAAATGGAGGTCCTCGAGTACACGCCGACACGCGAGCAGTACGCCTACACGTTCGGCGGCGCACCTCCTGCGATGCGCATCGAGCCGGGGACCGCGATGCGGCTCTGGTCCGACGACGCGTTCGGGGGTGTGCTGCGCAGCGTCGACGACCTGTCCACCGCCAAGATCGACCTCAGGTTCGTCAACCCGCAGACCGGGCCGTTCTACGTCGAGGCCGCCGAGCCCGGCGACACCCTCGCGATCCACCTCGTGGCCCTGGAACCGGCGCGCGACTGGGCGGCTTCGGCGGCCATCCCGTTCTTCGGCGGCATGACCAGCACCGACCGGGTGGTGACGCTCCAGGACGCGCTGCCGGACACGACCTGGATCTACGAGCTGGACCGCGACCGCGGCACCGTGGCCTTCGCGGCCCGGCACAGCGACCACCGGATCGAGCTGCCCCTCGCGCCGATGCTCGGCACCGTCGGAGTCGCACCGGCCGGCGGCGAGGTCCGGTCCTCCCTGGTGCCCGACCGGTTCGGCGGCAACATGGACACCCCGCAGATGCGCGCCGGCGCGACCGCCTTCCTGGGCGTCAACGTCGAGGGGGCGATGTTCTCCATTGGCGACGGTCACTACCGGCAGGGCGAGGGGGAGGCCTGCGGCACCGCCGTAGAGGGCGCGATGACCACCACCCTCATCGTCGACCTGATCAAGGGCGGAGCGCCGGGGTGGCCCCGCATCGAGGATGACACTCACTGGATGACCGTCGGCTCGAGCCGGCCGATGGAGGACTCCTGGCGGATCGGCAACGCCGAGCTGGTGCACTGGGTCGCGGAGCTCTACGGGCTGCACCCGATGGACGCCTACCAGCTGTGCTCCCAGATCGCGGAGGTCCCGGTCGCGAACGTCGTGGACGCCAACTACAGCGTCGTGGTCAAGGCGGCGAAGTCGTTGCTGCCGGACGCCGAAGCGTTCGGGGGGATGCACGCCGACCTGCGCGACAGGGCCGCGGCG
>NZ_DASSCL010000144.1:0-3127 GCF_035697785.1 Nocardioides sp. | reverse complement strand
TGGCCGACTGTCCCGTCCCGGGAACGACGACGGCCGCCTCGTGACGAGACGGCCTGCGAGGAAGGGTGGGCGATACTGGGTTCGAACCAGTGACCTCTTCGGTGTGAACGAAGCGCGCTACCACTGCGCCAATCGCCCTCGGTCGCACCCGCTGGGCTGCGGTGCGCGGGCAAGGCTAGCGCATCCGGATCGAGGGTTCACATCCCCGGCAGCTCGGGCACCCAGCCGGCCAGGCTCTGCACCCAGTTCCATCCGCCGACAGCGAAATGCGGCCATCCATAGACCAGGAGGTACGTCGTCGCGCCGCCCACCGCGACCAGCACCGCGACGCCGGTGAGCAGCAGCCGCCGTCGTCGTACGGCGGGATCGAGGGCCTCGGCCCGCTCCTTGGCCTGCTCCGCCTTTCGGCGCGCCCAGCGCAGCCAGCGCCGGGCGAACTCGAACTCCGTCGACAGGATCGCCAGGCCGAGCGGGATCAGCACGAAGGCCGGACCCGGGGTGACCAGCATCACCACGCCGATGATGGTGACCAGCGTCCCGACGACGCCGACGATGAGCTTCGTGGTGAGCGAGAGGACCGGGTGTCCGTGCAGGGTGCGGTGAATGCGACCAGGCTCACGTGCGGAATCTTGTCCGGATTGCGCCGGTTGCTCCTCCGACGCGATGTCTGTCGCGTTGTCCGTCACGGATGCCTCTGTCACTCTGGCTCGACTGTCACGACGAGCGTAGCCGTCCTCGGGTAGTCCGGTTGGTGGTTCTAACTGCCCCAAACGGGACACTCCGGCCCTCCGTTCGGACAGTCTCCGAAAAAACTCGACGGATTCGTTTGGAATCGCGTCACGCCGACTACTACTTGACGTCTCTTTGCCGAAGTCCGGAGGGGATGACCTTGGGAGGAAGAGAGAGATGGATTACTCGATGAACACCACACTGACGGTGACCGCGCCGGTACAGCTGGAGCTGATCGACGCCTCGGGTGCCGCCACCCCGATCAAGGCCGAGCTCCGCTACGACGCCAACGACCCCTTCGCCGTGACCACGGTCTTCCAGACCGGACACAGCGAGGTGCGCTGGACCTTCGGTCGTGACCTGCTCGCCGAGGGCCTCTACGAGCCCGCCGGCGACGGCGACGTGCACGTCTGGCCGTGCCTGGACACCCAGGGCCACGCGGTGGTGATCATCGAGCTCTGCTCCCCCGACGGCGAGGCGCTCGTGCAGGCCCGCACCGGCGACCTGCGCAGCTTCGTCGACCGGATGAGCGCCGCCGTCAAGCCCGGCAGCGAGTCCGAGCTGCTCGACGTCGACGCCGCCATCGCGGCCATCTTCGCCGCCGAGAACGCCTGACCACCCGTCGCGGGGTCGTGGCCTAGGGTGGGGCTGGGAGGACCGACCTCGGCACGATCACCGCGACAGGGTGGGGGACACCGGTGCTTTTCAGTCATGACACCGAGCACTCTCTCGCCTGTGCCGTCGACCTCGTCAACTCCGCCCCCTCGGGCTCGTACGGCGAAGGACTCCCCGACCTCGGCGCCCTCCAGGACTTCGTCCGTCGTCACGACGTGAGCGACGTCCGGCGCCTCACCGCCGCCGACCTCCACGCGGTCCATCTCCTGCGGGACTCGGTCCGTGCGGTCTTCTCCGCCGCCGACGACTCCGACGCCGCGGTGGTCATCAACCGGCTCGTGTCGCAGGCCGGGGTCACGCCTCGGCTGACCGACCACGACGGCTACGACTGGCACATCCACTACTTCACTCCCGGCGCGACGCTCGCCGACCACCTCGCGCTCGACTGCGGCATGGCCCTCGCCCAGGTGGTCGCCGCCGGCGAGAAGGAGCGGCTCCGCAGGTGCGAGGCCCCCGACTGCGACCAGGTGCTGGTCGACCTGTCCCGCAACCGCTCGAAGCGTTACTGCGACGCCCGCACCTGCGGCAACCGGTTGCACGTCGCCGCCTACCGCGAGCGCCAGCGCGCCAGCCAGTAACGCCGAGGGGTCAGCACTTCAGGCCCCTCACCGGCGTGTCACCGCACAGCTGACTCCTCGGTCACGGGTCGACGTCGGCGGCCTCCCGCTCGGTCCAGACCTTCTGGCACCCGGCGGTCACCGGACCTGGTACGTCGAACTCACGGTCGTTCCACCGGTGCACCGGCTGGACGTCGCGGGTGGTCGACACCAGGAAGATCTCCTCGGCCCGGTCGAGCACCTCGATCGGCTCGTCGACCTCCCGGGCGCCGTGCCACTCGAGCAGCAGCTCCCGGCTGATCCCGGCGAGGCAGCCCGCCGCCAGCGTCGGGGTGCGCAGCTCGCCGTCGACGACGTAGAAGACGTTGCTCCCGGTGCCCTCGCAGAGGTGCCCGGCGAGGTTGGCGAAGACCGCCTCGGTCGCGCCGTGCCGGTGCGCGTGGGCCAGCGCGACCACGTTCTCGGCGTATGACGTGGTCTTGAGCCCCGCCAGGGCGCCGCGCTCGTTGCGCGGCCATGGCACCGTCACGACGGCGGTGGACGGCGGCGCCGGGCGCATCGGCGCGGCCACCACGATCAGTGTCGGCGGGTTGTCGCCGCGCCCGGAACCGAGCGGTGCGACTCCCCCCGTGAAGGTGATCCGGATGCGTCCGAGCGGTAGGTCCTGGTCGCGCAGGACGGCGTCCACGGCGCGGCGTACCTCGTCCTGGTCGGGGTCCGGCAGACCCATCCCGGCCGCGGACCGGGCCAGCCGCCGGAGGTGCCGGGTCAAGGCGAACGGCCGGCCGTCCACGACCTTGACCGCCTCGAAGACGCCGTCGCCCACGGTTAGCCCGTGGTCCTGGACGGTGACCGCAGGACCCTCCGGATCGTCGAGGAGGCGCCCGTTCATCCATGCCCGCATGGGTCGACCCTAAGACGCGGGAAGCCTTGTCTTGCAGGCGGAACACGCGTGCTCAGGGGCGAATTTGTCATTCGTACGATGTCGGCTAAAGTTCTCTCGCACCTCCGGTCAGGGAAACCGCCGGGAGTCGCAAGCGGACGTAGCTCAGTTGGTAGAGCGCAACCTTGCCAAGGTTGAGGTCGCGAGTTCGAGCCTCGTCGTCCGCTCGGAGAAGGGTCGCAGGTCCCCTCCTTGGTGGAGTGGCCGAGAGGCGAGGCAACGG
>NZ_DASSCL010000143.1:0-11541 GCF_035697785.1 Nocardioides sp. | reverse complement strand
GCGTGCAGCTCGGGGGCCTCCTCGGGCGAGACCTCGCGGGCGTTCATCGCTCTGAGGGCCAGCTTGTCGGAGTTGTACCACTGCCACCAGGCGATCCCGAGACCGATGACCGCGATGATCGGGGCCCAGGCCCGGGGCAGGATGAACATCACCGCGACCACGAGCGCGACGAACAGCGCCCCGAGCAGGAACATCACCAGGGTCATCCGGGCGGTGAGACCGGTGTCCTTGATGAAGCGGGTGTGCGCCATGGGTGTTGGTCCTTCGTCGTGCGTGTGGGTCAGCCGGGGATCAGGCCGTCGCCGCTGAGCATCTGGCGGACCTCGTCGATGCCGGCGTCGGCTGGCGGCAGGATCAGGTCGGAGTCCTCGAGGCTGTCGTCGGCGAGCCGGGACCCGGCGCCGCGGACGGCGGCCAGCAGCCCGGCGAGCGCCTCG
This sequence comes from Nocardioides sp., assembly GCF_035697785.1. Taxonomy (GTDB): domain Bacteria; phylum Actinomycetota; class Actinomycetes; order Propionibacteriales; family Nocardioidaceae; genus Nocardioides_B. Next base: position 11,104 of record NZ_DASSCL010000143.1, on the reverse strand, counting down.
GTGAAGGTCGCGTCGTCCCCCGACTCGACGGCCCGCTCCAGCGTCTCGTCGAGGTTGTTCAGGCCCTCGACCTCACAGTCGCCCACGTCGTACTGCCCCTCGCCGAGGATCCGGATGATCATGGCCGGCCGTTCTCCTTCTGCTCCTCGACGACCGGCTCGGCGACGGGCTCTGCTGCCGGCTGGGCGGCCGGCTGGGCCTCGGGCGTCGAGTCGGAGCCCTCGATCGCCTGCGGTGCAGGGGTGGAACCGGCCTTGAGCGCGGCCAGCTCGGCCTCCACGTCGGACTGCGAGGAGAGCGACTCGAGCTCGCGGGCGATGTCGTCGCCCTGCCCGATCGCGCTGGCGTCGTCGAGCGCGCCCGACGCGATCAGCTCGTCGATTGCGCCGGCCCGGGCCTGCATCTGCGCGGTCTTGTCCTCGGCGCGCTGCACCGCCAGCCCGACGTCGCCCATCTCCTCCGAGATGCCCGAGAACGCCTCGTTGATGCGGGTCTGAGCCTCGGCGGCGGTGTACGTCGCCTTGATGGTCTCCTTCTTGGTGCGGAACGCCTCGACCTTGGCCTGGAGCCGCTGCGAGGCCATCGTCAGCTTCTCCTCCTCGCCCTGCAGCTGCGCCTGCTGCGCACGCAGGTCGCTGACCTGTCCGGCGAGGCCGGACTTGCGGGTCAACGCCTCGCGGGCGAGGTCCTCGCGCCCCATCGACAACGCCTTCTTGGCCTGCGCGGTCAGCTTGTTCTCCTGCTGCTCGAGCTGCGCCACCTGGAGCTCGACCCGCTTGCGGCTGGTCGCCACGTCCGCGACGCCGCGGCGCACCTTCGAGAGCAGCTCGACCTGCCGCTGATAGCTGTAGTCCAGGGTCTCCCGCGGGTCCTCGGCGCGGTCGAGCGCCTTGTTTGCCTTGCTGCGGAAGATCAGGCTCATGCGCTTCATGAGGCTCATGCTGGGCGGGCCCCCTCGTTCTCTCTGGGCGGTTGGGTGACGTGCCGACACTGTCGTCTCGTCCACCCTACGGTCAGAACGGGCGGACCGGGGAGAAGGTTCCGCAGCGGGGGTGCGCCGGTAGGCTGGGCGTCGCACCCAGTACAGACCAGCCGCTGACCTCCAGAGAGCCCGAGCCCGTTGTTCCGACGTACCAAGACCGACGAGACCGCCACGACGACCACGACCGCCCCGGTCAAGGAGGGCGGCAAGGGCCGGCCCACCCCCAGCCGCAAGGAGGCCGAGGCGGCCGCCCGCGCCCGGGCCAAGGCGCCCCGGGACAAGAAGGCAGCCAAGGCGCTGCTGCGCGAGCAGCGGGCCTCCCAGAACGCCAAGATGCGTGAGGGGCTGAAGACCGGCGACGAGCGCTTCCTGCCGGCGCGCGACCAGGGCAAGGTGAAGCGGTTCGTCCGCGACTTCGTCGACGTGCGGGTGGCGATGGCGGAGTTCCTGCTGCCGCTGCTGGTCATCATCATGGTCTCCCAGGCGATCAACCCTGCGTTCGCCAACGGGCTCTGGATGGCCACGATCCTGCTGGTCACCCTCGACACGTTCCTGATGATCTTCAAGCTCCGCCGCGAGGTACGCCGACGGTTCCCGGACGAGTCGCACAAGGGCGTCACGTCGTACGCCGTCCTGCGCTCGCTGCAGATGCGCTGGCTCCGGCTGCCAAAGCGCCGCGTCAAGCTGGGCCAGAAGCTCCCCGAGCGCTACTGACCGCTCTCCCACCCCCCGATATCGGTAGTCCTACCGTGACCCGGGGACCACTGTCGGACTACCGATATCGGTGGCTGTCCACAGAGTCGGAAATGGCTCTTCCGTCCGCGGTCGGCGTTGGCTTGGGTGTCGGGCATGGTCGACAGAGCCACACGGGAGCGTCTGCGTCTGCTGGCGCACGAGCAGGACGGCGTCGTCTCGCGCGGGCAGGCGGCCCGGCTCGGTGTCGACCGGTGGGCGATCGCCCATGAGGTGCGGTCCGGACGATGGGCCGCGCACGGGCTGAACTCCGTCGCACTGCACACCCTGGCTCTCGATCCGGCGGCGGTCCGCCGGGTGGCGTTGTGGGAGGCGGGCGACAACGCGGTTCTCGACGGGGCCACCTCGCTCGTCGTGGCTGGACTCCGCAACTTCGACGACGGCATCCATCTGCTCTGTCCCTGGCCCAACGGCGGGCGCAGCTGGTCGGGATCGCGGATCCACAACTCGCGACTGTGGAACCCCGAGGACTTCGTGGTCACCCAGGGCATCCGGCGCACCCGCAACGACGTCGCGACCGTGCGCGCGGCGATGTACGCGCGCAGCGACCGGGCCGCCGCGACCGTGATGGCGATGGCGGTGCAGCAGGGACTCGCCTCCGGCGACGCCGTACTCCTCGAGGCGCGCCGCCTCAACCGGCACCGGCGCCGACCACTGATCCTCGCGGTGGCGACGGACATCGCCGACGGCGCACAGGCGCTGGGCGAGCTCGACTTCGCGCGGCTGTGCCGCGTCCGACGGCTGCCGGTCCCGGCGCGGCAGGTGGTACGCCGTGGCGCACGCGGTCGCATCTATCTCGACGTCTACTGGGACGACTACGCCCTCGTCGTCGAGATCGAAGGCGCCCACCACGACTCACCCGGCAACGCGATCGACGACTCCCTCAGGCAGAACGACCTCACGATCGGCCACGACAAGGTGCTGCGCATCCCGGTGCTGGGGCTGCGCACGATGCCCGACGAGTTCATGGCCCAGGTGGAGCGCGCCCTCCGCGCGGCCGGCTGGTCGAACGCCGCCTGACCCCCACCGACATCGGTATGCGCAGCGTGGTCCAGGGGTCACGCCGGACATACCGATATCGGGGGTTTAGCGGAGGTGTTGCTCGACCCGCTCGACCTTGGCGGTCAACTGGCTCTCGAACCCGGGCCGGATGTCGGCCTTGAGCACCAGTCCGACGCGCGGGGAGGATGCCGCGACGACGTCGACGGCACGCTTCACGACCGCCATCACCTCGTCCCACTCCCCCTCGATGTTGGTGAACATCGCGTTGGTCTCACACGGCAGGCCCGACTCGCGGACCACGCGGACCGCCTCGGCGACGGCGGCGCTGACGCCACCGGTGTCGTCGGCTGCGGTCGGGCTGATGCTGAAGGCGACGAGCATGCGGCCAACCTAGTGATGGGCGTACGCCGCTTGGCCGCTGGGTACGTTCGATGCCATGGAGTTCCGAAACCTCGGCAGGAGCGGTCTCAAGATCTCGGAGATCGCCTACGGCAACTGGCTCACCCACGGCTCACAGGTGGAGGAGGACGCCGCGCTCGCGTGCGTCCAGCAGGCCCTCGACGAGGGCATCACCACCTTCGACACCGCCGACGTCTACGCCAACACCGCGGCGGAGACCGTCCTCGGCAAGGCGCTCAAGGGTGAGCGCCGCGAGGGGCTGGAGATCTTCACCAAGGTCTACTGGCCCACCAACGAGAAGAAGCACAACGACCACGGCCTGTCCCGCAAGCACATCATGGAGTCGATCGACGGCTCGCTGAGGCGGCTGCAGACGGATTACGTCGACGTCTACCAGGCGCACCGCTACGACCACGAGACGCCGCTCGAGGAGACGATGGAGGCGTTCGCCGACGTGGTGAAGGCCGGCAAGGCGCACTACATCGGTGTCTCGGAGTGGCGCGCTGACGAGATCCGGGCCGGTCACGCACTGGCCCGCGAGCTGCACGTCCCGTTCGTCTCCAACCAGCCGCAGTACAACATGCTGTGGCGGGTGATCGAGGCCGAGGTGGTGCCGACCAGCGAGGAGCTCGGCATCGGCCAGGTGGTGTGGTCGCCGATCGCGCAGGGCGTGCTGACCGGCAAGTACAAGCCGGGCGAGCAGCCCCCGCCGGGGTCCCGAGCCACCGACGAGAAGGGCGGCGCGGACATGGTCTCGCGCTGGCTGGACGACGACGTGCTGACCCGGGTGCAGGAGCTCGCGCCGCTGGCCGACGAGGCCGGGCTGTCGATGGCGCAGCTGGCGGTCGCGTGGACGCTGCAGAACCCGAACGTCTCGACGGCGATCATCGGGGCCTCACGACCCGAGCAGGTCACCGAGAACGTGAAGGCGGCGGGCGTGAGGCTCGACCCCGACCTGCTCAAGAAGATCGACGAGGTGCTCGACCCGGTCGTCCAGCGCGACCCGGCGAAGACCAAGTCGCCCGCGCGGCGGGACTTCTAGGTCTCGTCGGTCTCGACGGGCTCGACCACCGGCTACTGGGCGGCGTGCAGGCTCATCGGGCCGTAGACCTCGCGGTCGCCCTCGAAGAGCGTGACTTGGTCGACCCCGTCGTCGGCCAGGTCCTTCCACACCTCCCCCACCCACGACTCCGCGTCGCTCTGGGAGGGGAACCGGGGGCTGCCCTCGGACGAGGTCACCTCGTTGCCCGAGGAGTCCTCGAGCCGCCAGCGCCACACCGAGGACGGCGGCGGCTCACCGCTGCCGAAGGTGGAGGGCTCCAGTGAGTGCGTCATGTGGCGAGGGTAACGGGGCCCACGGACCGGGATGCTTTGACGCTGGTTCGAGCCGCGTGGGAGATTGAGCCCGCACAAACTGTCTCGTCGCGGGAAAGCCGGTCCGAAGCCGGCGCTGACCCGCAACCGTAGGCCGACCTCCTGGAGGAGGCGGCGAGCCGGAACACCGTGGTGAGACAGCGGCTCCCCATATCCGTCGAGGTCTACGGGGCGGAGCCGGACGTCGGCTCCACTCCCGCCAGGGCGTGCCCGCGGTCCGGTCCCGTCTTTCGGATCGCCGCAAGAAAGGGCCCTGGAATGGCCACGTCCCACCGCCGCGTCGTCGGCGTGCTCCTCACTGCTCTGCTCTCCCTCTTCGCCGTCCTGGCCGGCGCCGGTCCGTCGTACGCCGAGGACGGCTTCCGTTACTGGAACTACTCCCACCTCCAGGGCGACACTTTCGAGTTCGCCCAGACCGGTCCCGGCGACTTCACCCCGAAGGAAGGAGACGTCGAGGGCTGGCGCTTCGGTACGTCGACCGTCGCCACCGGCATCGCGCCCCGCGCCGACCTCGCCGAGGTCAACTTCGACACCGTCTGCGGCGACGCCGAGGCCGCGACGGGCGAGAAGCGCGTCGCGGTGCTCGTCGACTACGGGACCGAGGCCGATGCGGACGGCGCGGAGATCCCCGATCCTGTCGCCGAGTGCGCGGTGGTGCCCGAGGACGCCAACGGTCAGCAGACCCTGGAGTCGGTCGTGGACCTGCGCACCGCCCAGAGCATGATCTGCGCGTTGGACGGCTACCCCGCCAAGGGCTGCGGCGACCCGGTCGGTGACGCCCAGGTCGAGGCCGAGGAGGCCACCGTGGCGTTCGTGCTGCCGGCGGCTGCCGACGAGTCGACGACCAGCGCGGGTGACGACACCGTCGAGGAGGCGGCCGAGGAGGACCAAGGCATGAGCCCGGCGCTCATCGCGGTGCTCGTCGTGATCGCGTTGCTGGCCGTCGCCGCCGTGCCGCTCTACCGCCGCAACCGCGAGTCCTGACCGCCCGATGCGTCCACAGTCACGCCTCACGTTCCCCCGGAACCTGCATCCGGGGGCGTGGTGGCTGTGGGCGCTCGGGCTGGCCGCGGCCGCGAGCCGCACGCAGAACCCGGTGCCGCTGCTGCTGATCCTGGCCGTCGGCGGTCTGGTGGTCTCCGCCCGGCGGAGCACCGCGCCGTGGGCGAAGTCGTACGGCGCGTTCCTCAAGCTCGCGCTGCTGATCATCGCCATCCGGATCGCGTTCCAGGCCCTGCTGTCCACGGGGTCGCAGGGCCCGACCGTGCTGTTCAGCCTGCCGCTGCTGCCGATGCCGGAGGGCAGCGGTCTCAAGCTCGGCGGCGACGTCACCCTGGAGGCGGTGCTGCAGGCGTTCTACGAGGGGCTGCAGCTCGGGGTGATCTTGTGCTGCGTCGGCGCGGCCAACGCACTGGGTAGCGCGCGGCGGCTGCTGCGCTCCGTCCCGGGTGCGCTGTACGAGATCGGCGTGGCCTGCGTGATCGCGCTGACCTTCGCGCCGCAGCTGGTCACCGACGCCCAGCGGGTCCGCGCCGCGCACCGGCTGCGGGGTCGGCCGACCCGGGGCCTCGGCAGCCTGAAGCGACTGGCGATGCCGGTGCTCGAGGGCGCCCTCGAGCACTCGGTCGAGCTGGCCGCGGCCATGGACTCGCGCGGCTACGGCCGCACCACCGACGACAGCCGCGTCTCGCGCCGGCTCACCACCGTGCTCGTGTTCGGCGGCCTGCTCGGCGTCTGCGTCGGGGTCTACGGCCTGCTCGACGGGACCACGTCGTCCTGGCTCGGGCTGCCGATGCTGGCGCTGGGCTCGGGCCTGGCGGCGGTGGGCATCGCCGTCGGTGGTCGGCGCACCGGCCGGACGACGTACCGTCCGGACCCCTGGGCGCTGCCCGAGTGGCTGGTCGCCGGGTGCGGCGCGACGGCCGCCGTCGCGATGTTCGTCAACGTCGAGACCGCTCCCGAGCAGCTCTACCTCGCGTCGGTGACGATGCTGCCCCCCGTGCCGCTGCTGGCCTGCGCGGGCATCCTGGTCGCGGCGCTGCCGGCCGTCCTCGCTCCCCCGCTCCCCGTCGTCCGGCCCGGTACGACGCAGGAGACGCCGAGCCTGGAGGCCGCGGCATGATCAGGTTCGACGGGGTGGGAGTGCGTTTCGCCGACGCGACCGGGCCGGTGCTCTCGGGGGTCGACCTCACCATCGACGAAGGGGAGCTCGCCCTCGTCGTCGGCCGCACCGGCTCCGGCAAGACCACGCTGCTGCGCGCGGTCAACGGCCTCGTCCCGCACTTCTCGGGCGGGACCCTGACCGGGCGGGTCCTCGTCGACGGCCGCGACACGCGCGACCACCGGCCGCGCGACCTGGCCGACGTCGTCGGGTACGTCGGTCAGGACCCGCTGGCCGGCTTCGTGTCCGACACCGTCGAGGACGAGCTCGCCTACGGGATGGAGTCGCTCGGGCTGCCCGCCGACGTGATGCGCAAGCGCGTGGAGGAGACCCTCGACCTGCTCGGCCTCGCCGAGCTGCGGCACCGACCGCTGGCCGGGCTCTCCGGCGGCCAGCAGCAGCGCGTCGCCATCGGGTCCGTGCTGACCACACACCCCCGGATCCTGGTCCTCGACGAACCGACCTCGGCGCTCGACCCGCTCGCGGCCGAGGACGTGCTGGCGACCCTGCAACGTCTCGTGCACGACCTCGGGATGACCGTGCTGCTGGCCGAGCACCGCCTCGAGCGGGTCGCGCAGTACGCCGACCGGGTGGTGCTGGTCCCCGGCGACGGCCGCCCGGTCGTGTCGGGTACGCCGCAGGACGTGCTCGCCACCGCACCGGTGGCGCCGCCCGTCGTGGAGCTCGGTCGGATCGCCGGCTGGACGCCGCTGCCGCTCTCGGTGCGTGACGCGCGGCGCCGGGCCGCCCCGCTGCGCGAGACGCTCGCGGACGTGGACGCCCCGGACCGCTCGGCGTCGGCCGGTCCGGTGGTGGCGAAGGTCGAGCACCTCGTCGCGTCGTACGGTCAGATCCCCGCCCTGCAGGGCGTCTCGACCACACTGGCGCGCGGCGAGGTGGTCGCGCTGATGGGGCGCAACGGCGCCGGCAAGTCCACCCTGCTCAAGACCCTGGTGGGCATGAAACGGCCGACCAGCGGCACGACGCTGGTCGACGGACACGAGCCGAGCGCCCTCAAGCCGGCCGAGCTGCTGCACCACGTCGGGCTGGTGCCCCAGGCGCCCGGAGACCTGCTGTACAGCGCCACAGTCGGCGAGGAGTGCCGCCACGCCGACCGCGACTGCGACGCGGCCGAGGGCACCACGCTCGGTCTGTTCGAGCGGCTGTCCCCCGGCGTCCCGGTCGACCGGCACCCGCGCGACCTGTCCGAGGGCCAGCGGCTCACGCTCGCGCTGGCGATCGTGCTCGCGGCCCGACCGCCGCTGGTGCTGCTCGACGAGCCGACTCGCGGCCTCGACTACACGGCCAAGCACCGGCTTGTGGAGATCCTCCGGGATCTCGCGGCAGCCGGCCACTCCGTCCTGCTCGCCACACACGACGTGGAGCTCGTCGCCGAGGTGGCGACCCGGGTGCTGGTGATCGCCGACGGCGAGCTGGTCGCCGACGGGCCGACGGCCGAGGTGGTCGTCTCCTCCCCCGCGTTCGCCCCGCAGGTGGCCAAGGTGCTCGCCCCGCAGCGGTGGCTGACCCCGACCGAGGTGGCGGTCGCGCTGGCGTCGGACAGCAGGATCCCGCGATGAGCGCCCTGGTGCCGGTCCGGCTGCGCTCCGCGCTGGTGATGGCCGTCGTGTTCGTGGTCGGGATCGTGGCGTTCGGCTGGCCGTTCCTCGTCGAGCCAGGCGCCGCCCTGGACACGTCGCACTCGGGCGACGCGCCGTTCGTGTTCGTGGTGCTGCTGCCGCTGCTGGCCGCCCTCGTGCTCTCCGAGCTCACGTCCGGGGCGCTGGACGCCAAGGCGGTGGCGATGCTGGGAATGCTCGCGGCCGTGGGCGGCGCCCTGCGCGCCCTCGGCCCGGGGACAGCCGGTCTGGAGCCGAGCTTCGCCGTGATCATCCTCGGTGGCCGCGTGTTCGGCCGCGGCTTCGGCTTCGTGCTCGGCGCGGTCACGATCTTCGTCGGCGCGCTGCTCACCGGCGGGGTGGGCCCGTGGCTGCCGTTCCAGATGGTGGCCGCCGGCTGGGTCGGCTTCTTCGCCGGCTGCCTGCCGCCCGGCCGGGGCCGCGTCGAGATCGGCATGCTGGCCGGCTACGCCGCGGCCGTCGGTCTCGTCTACGGCCTCGTGATGAACCTGTGGTTCTGGCCGTTCGCGTCCTACGGGCCCGAGGTGTCCTACGTCGCCGGCGATCCGGTCAGCGAGAACCTCGGCCGCTACCTCGTGTTCTTCGTGACCACGTCGCTGCCCTGGGACCTCGGCCGCTCCGTGCTGTCCCTGCTCCTGATCGCGCTCGCCGGCCGGCCGCTGCTGCGGGCGCTGCGCCGCGCGGCCCGGCGCGCCGCCTTCGACGCCCCCGTCGTGTTCGAGCGTCGGGACGCCTGATGGACGTCCGCCTGCTCGGCACCGGCTCGGCCGACGGCTGGCCCAACCCGTTCTGCACCTGCGCGTCCTGCACGTCCGAACGGCTCGCAGGCCGGCTCCGTGGGCAGACCGCAGCGCTCGTCGACGACGTGCTGCTGCTCGACTGCGGTCCCGAGACCCCGCACGCCGCGCAGCGGGCTGGGGCGGACCTGAGCCGGCTGCGGCACGTGCTCATCACGCACGCGCATCCCGACCACTGCGCGCCCGCCTTCCTGCTGTTCCGGTCCTGGGTCGGCGACGAGCCGCTCGACGTGGTCGGTCCAGCGCCGGTGGTCGAGCAGGCCCGGATGTGGGTGGCGCCCGACTCGCGGGTGCGCTTCCGCGTCGTCACGCCCGGCCAACGCGTGACGGTCGGCAGGTACGACGTACGGGTGCTGCAGGCCGCGCACGGCGAGGACACGGTGCTGTACGACGTAGCCAGCGACTCGGGGCGGCTGCTCTACGCGACCGACACCGGTCCGCTGCCCGACGCGACCGTCGAGGCGGTGCGGGGTGCGGCGTTCGACGTGGTGCTGCTGGAGGAGACGTTCGGGGACAAGGCCGACCACGGCACCGACCACCTGCACCTGCCGACGTTCGCCGTGCAGCTGCGCCGGCTGCGCGAGGTGGAGGCGGTGACCGACGGCACCGACGTGGTCGCCGTACACCTCTCGCACCACAACCCGCCAACCGCCGAGCTGGCCCGCCGGCTCGCGGACTGGGGAGCCCGCGTCGTCGACGACGGCACCTCGCTCACCGGGGCGACACCCCCGCCGGCACATCCGACCCGGACGCTGGTCCTCGGCGGGGCGCGGTCCGGCAAGTCCCGCGAGGCGGAGCGGCTGCTGCTCGACCGCGTCGACGTCACCTACGTGGCGACCGCGTACCCGGCCGACCACGACGACGAGTGGTCCGAGCGGGTCCGGCTGCACCAGGCGTCGCGGCCGGCTTCCTGGACGACGCTCGAGACCATCGACCTGGTCGCGCTGCTCCGGGCCGACGGCGGCCCGCTACTCGTCGACTGCCTGACCCTGTGGCTGACACGGGTGATGGACGCCCACGAGGCCTGGGACGACGCCACCTGGACGGCGACCGCGCAGAAGGGGCTGCGCGACGAGGTGGACGCACTCCTCGCGGCCTGGCGCACGACCACCCGGCGCGTCGTCGCGGTGAGCAACGAGGTCGGCCAGGGGGTCGTGCCGGCCACGGCGGCCGGGCGCCGGTTCCGCGACGAGATGGGGCGGCTGAACGCGATGCTCGCCGGCGCGACCGAGGACGTCCGCTGGTGTGCGGCCGGCCGGGTCACCGCGCTGTGAACGCGCTCCGGCTGGCGTTCGGGACCCTCACGGTGCTGCCGGTCCGGCCGCCGACGGTGGACCGCGGCACGGCCGGCCGCGCGATGGCGCTGGCCCCTCTGGTCGGGCTCGTGCTGGGGGTGGTCGCGTGCCTCCCGCTGCTGCTCACCGAGACGTCGCCCCTGCTCTGCGCCGTCGCCACGATCGGCGCCCTCGCGCTGCTCACCCGGGGGCTGCACCTCGACGGGCTCGCGGACACGGCCGACGGGCTCGGCTCTGGGCGTCCCGCGGCGGACGCGTTGGCAGTGATGCGGAAGGGCGACGTCGGCCCCTTCGGGGTGGTGACGCTCGTGGTCGTGCTGCTCGCGCAGGTCGCGGCGCTGGCACAGCTCGTCGCGGAGGGCGCCGGCGCGGCCGCCCTCGTCGCATCGCTCGTGGTGAGCCGGCTCGCGCTTCCGCTCGCCTGCCTGCGCGGCGTCCCGGCAGCGCGCGCCGACGGTCTGGGCGCGGCCGTGGCCGGCTCCGTGTCGCGGCCCGCGGCACTGGTGGCGGTGCTGCTCACCGCGATCCCGGTGGTCGTGCTGGCGCTGCTCGTCGACGACGCCGTGGCGTGGGCCCCGCTCGGCCTGCTCGCGGGTGCGGCGCTGGGCTGGCGCGCCGTACGGCGGCTCGGCGGGGTCACCGGCGACGTGCTCGGGGCGGTCGTGGAAGCGACCTTCACCGCGTCGCTGGTGCTGCTCTGC
>NZ_DASSCL010000142.1:0-51636 GCF_035697785.1 Nocardioides sp. | reverse complement strand
CGTCATCGAGTCGTCGACGCTCGAGCTCGGGCCGGGCCTGACGGTGATCACCGGTGAGACGGGCGCGGGCAAGACGATGGTCGTGACCGCACTGGGTCTGCTGCTCGGCGGACGTGCCGACTCGGGCGCGGTGCGCTCGGGTGCCAAGCAGGCCCGCGTCGAGGGCGTCGTCGCCGTCAGCGACCTCGACGGCTTCCGTACGGCCGTGGAGGACGCCGGCGGTGAGGTGGAGGAGGACCAGGTCGTCCTCGCCCGCAACGTCGCCGCACAGGGGCGCTCGCGCGCCTGGGTCGGCGGCGCGTCGGTGCCGGTCGCGACCCTGGCCGAGGTCGCCGAGCCCCTCGTGGCCGTGCACGGCCAGTCCGACCAGCACCGCCTGCTCCGGTCCGGTGCCCAGCGTGCCTCGCTCGACCGGTTCGGTGGCGAGGCGCTGGCCGCGACCGCGTCGTCGTACGCCGCCCTGTGGGCCGAGCTCATCGTGACCGAGCGGACGCTCGCCGAGGTGGTCGGCTCGGCTCGGGAGCGCGCGCGGGAGGCCGACCAGCTGCGGTTCGGCCTCGGCGAGGTCGAGGCGGTCGACCCGCAGCCGGGGGAGGACGCCGGGCTCGCCGCCGAGGAGACCCGGCTCGGTTTCGCCGACACGCTGCGCACGGCTGCCGAGACGGCCCGCGAGGCGCTCTCCAGCGAGGACGGCGCACCCGATGCCCTGGCCACGACCAGCGCGGCGCGGCGGGCGCTCGACGGCGTGCGCGACCACGACCCGGCGGCGGGGGAGCTCGCCGACCGGCTCGCCGAGCTGAGCCACCTGCTCGTCGACCTCGCCGGCGACGTCGCGTCCTACGCCGCCTCCCTCGAGACCGACCCGGGCCGTCTTGCCGCCGTCTCGGAGCGACGGGCGGCGCTGACTGCGCTCACCCGCAAGTATGGCGAGACGATCGACGAGGTGCTTGCCTGGGCGGAGCAGGGAGCCAGGCGCCTGCTCGAGCTCGACGGCACCGACGAGCGGATCGAGGAGCTGAAGGCCAGGGCCGCGGGGCTGAGGGCCACGCTGGCCACCCACGGTGCGACCCTCACCGACCTGCGCACCAAGGCGGCGGTCAAGCTCGGCAAGGTCGTCTCCGAGGAGCTGACCGCTCTCGCGATGCCGCACGCCGAGGTCGCGGTCGCGGTGACCCAGCACGCCGACCCCGGCGGCCTGGTGGTGGGGGAGCGGACCCTGCGCTTCGGTCCCACTGGCCTCGACGACGTCGAGCTGCTGCTCGCCGCCAACCGCGGAGCCGACGCGCGCCCGCTCGGCAAGGGCGCCTCCGGGGGTGAGCTGAGCCGGGTGATGCTGGCGGTGGAGGTGGCGCTGGCGGCGACCAACCCGGTGCCCACCTTCGTGTTCGACGAGGTCGACGCCGGCGTCGGTGGCAAGGCCGCCGTCGAGGTGGGCCGCCGGCTGGCGCGGCTGGCGCGGCACGCCCAGGTGCTCGTGGTCACGCACCTGCCACAGGTGGCGGCCTTCGCCGACCAGCACGTCGTCGTGGTCAAGAGCGACGACGGGACCGTCACGACGTCCGGTCTGACCACTCTCGACGACGGCGGCCGGGTCCGTGAGCTGTCCCGGATGCTGGCCGGCCTGGAGGAGTCCGACACCGCGATCGCACACGCGGAGGAGCTGCTCGCCACCGCACAGGAGTCGCGCGCGCGGGCGGCCCGCTGAGCCTCTTGGGGTGAACGACGGGACTCGAACCCGCGACATCCGCGACCACAACGCGGCGCTCTACCAGCTGAGCTACGCCCACCATGTGACCGGTGTCGAGACCGGCCAACAGTCGCGACGGCCCCTCCGTGCGTGCACGGGAGAAGCCGAAGCAGCGAACAGTGTACCCGTTCTCAGGGGGTCTCCGAACCGGGGGCGTCACCGTCCGCCGGCGTCGCCGGGACGACCCCGGTCAGGGACCCGCCGTGCTCTGCGGCGAGCCCCTTGGCGGTGTCGCTGTCTGGCCCCGGGGGCGGGACGAACACCGCCGAGCGGTAGTAGCGCAGCTCCTCGATGCTCTCCTGGATGTCGGCGAGGGCCCGGTGGTTGCCGGACTTGGCCGGAGCGTTGAAGTAGGCCCGGGGGTACCAGCGCCGGGACAGCTCCTTGATCGAGGAGACGTCCACGATCCGGTAGTGCAGATAGGCCTCGAGGTCCGGCATGTCCCGGGCGAGGAAAGCCCGGTCGGTGGCAACGGTGTTGCCGGCCAGGGGTGGTCGGCTCCCCTCCGGGCAGAACTCCCGGATGTAGCCGAGGACCTGCTGCTCGGCCTCCTCCAGGGTGACGCCGTCGGCCAGCACGTCGAGCAGCCCGGAGACGGTGTGCATGTTGCGGACGAAGTCGTCCATCTGGTCCAGTGCCTCGGGCGGCGGCTTCACGACGATGTCGACCCCGTCACCGAGCACGTTGAGGTCGAAGTCGGTGACCAGCGCCGCCACCTCGATCAGCGCGTCGGCGCCCAGGTCGAGGCCGGTCATCTCGCAGTCGATCCACACCAGACGGTCGTTCACGGTTAGGAGGCTACTGGACGGATCGGCGGACACCGGCGGGCGCCGTACGCCGTCACCGGCGATCGACATCGGCCCCCCGATGCAAAGGACCTGGGCCAAGGGCCCGGCCAAACCGGGCCGAAAGCCTCAGTCGACGCTCAGGATGCGTCACTAGTCTGGGCGCCATGCAATGGCTGGGGGTCCTCGCGCGTCTCGTGGTCGGCACTGTGTGGGTGGCCGCGGGAGCGCTGAAGATCCCCGACCCGACGGAGAGCGTCCGGGCCGTCCGCAACTACCGGATCCTCCCGGAGGCCGTGGTCCCGCTGGTCGGTCACTCGCTGCCGGTGTTGGAGGTCCTGATCGGCGTCTGCCTGCTGGTCGGGCTCCTGGTGCGTGCCAACGCGGTGGTGTCGTGCGTGCTCCTGCTGGCCTTCATCGCCGGGATCGCGTCGGCCTGGGCGCGCGGCCTGTCCATCGAGTGCGGGTGCTTCGGCGGCGGCGCAGGCACCCTGGAGGACTACGCGTCGAAGTACCCCTGGGAGATCGCCCGCGACGTCGGCCTGCTGCTGGCCTCCGGGTGGCTGGTGCTGCGTCCCCGGAGCCCATGGGCGCTGGACAACCGGCTCTTCCCCGTCGACGACTGAACACGAGAGAACAAGAGATGTCCAAGAAGAAGTCCAACGCGACCCGGCGGGCCGAGCAGCTCGCCACCCACGAACGCGCGGCCGAGATCCGCAAGGCGCACGAGCGCAAGGAGCGCCGTCGCCGCAACGGGTTCATCGCCGCCGGCGTCGTGGTGGTGCTGGCCCTGGTGCTGGGCATCGGGTACGCCGTGCAGTCCTCCCGCGACACGACCGGTCAGGTCGCCACCCCACCCGCTGGTGTCGTGGACGACTACGCGGTGCCGCGGGGAGACCCGGAGGCGCCGGTCACCGTGACCATCTACGAGGACTTCATGTGCCCGTTCTGCGGGCAGTTCGAGGCCGCGAGCCGGGACCTGCTCTCGTCGTACGTCGACGCCGGTGACGTGCGGGTCGAGTACCGGGTGCTGTCCTTCCTGGACCGGGCCTCCAACGGCACGGACTACTCGACGCGCTCGATGAACGCCCTCGCCGTCGTCCTCGACACAGCCGGGCCGGAGGTGGCGTGGGAGTTCCACGACCTGCTCTTCGAGAACCAGCCCGAGGAGGGCACCGACGGCCTGTCCGACGACGAGCTCGTCGACCTGGCGGTCGAGGCCGGTGCGACCCGCGACCGGGTCGCGGGCCCCATCGAGCAGCGGAAGTTCGAGCAGTGGGTGCGCAACGCCACCGACGCGGCCAACCGGGCCGGGGTGTCGTCCACGCCGACCGTGATGGTCGACGGCGAGCCACTCGAGGCGACCACCATTGACGCCCTCGTCAAGGAGCTGGATGAGGCCGTGCAGGCCGCCCTCGGCGGGTGACCACTGGCGCGCACCCTGTGGATGCTGGGGACAACCCTGGGGACAAGTTCGGCGTCCACGGCGTGTCCTCGCGGACACGCCGTGGCACCCGAAATCGGGCGCGAAAGTTGCCAGAAACCCCTTGTGGCCAAGGGGTTTCGCGGGATAGAAATCTCTCACGCCAACGGGGAGACCCGAAGGCGGGATCGGATGGAAACGGGATCCAGGCCGGTGGAGCAATCCACCGGATCGGCCGGTGACGAGGCCGCGGATCGACCGGACCGACCGTGAGTTCGGGAGCGTCACGACCGGACAAACTTGAGGCCCCGCAAACTCATACTTTGCGGGGCCTCACCCTTTGTACCCCGTCCCGGCCCGACCATCCGGGACCGACACCCGGTCACGGCGTGTCCTCCGTCACGCGGGTGCTCCACCTCGGGTCGAGTGGGAAACGGCAGGATGGTGCGCATGTCCGAAGCGACCCTGCCGCCCCCCGACCCCGCGCCCGGACTTCCGGGCAGTCTCCGCGACTTCATCGCCGGCGTCCCCAAGGCCGAGATCCACGTGCATCACGTCGGGTCAGCGTCGCCGCGCATCGTCTCGGAGCTCGCGGCCCGGCACCCCGGCAAGGTGCCGTCCGACCTGGACGCGCTGCGCGAGTTCTACAGGTTCCGCGACTTCGCGCACTTCATCGAGGTCTACCTCGCCGTCGTCGACCTGGTCCGGGAGCCCGACGACGTCCGGCTGCTCACCTACGAGGTCGCCGCCGAGATGGCTGCCCAGAACGTCCGGTACGCCGAGATGACGCTGACGCCGTACACGTCGGTGATGGCGGGCGTGCCGATCGAGGCATTCGTCGAGGCGGTCGAGGACGCCCGCACCTCCGCAGAGCGCGACCACGGCATCCGGCTCCGATGGGTCTACGACATCCCGGGCGAGTTTGGCCTGCCGGCCGCGGAGGCCACCGTCGAGTACGCGGTCGACCATGCCCCGGACACTCTCATCGGCTTCGGCCTCGGGGGTCCGGAGATCGGAGTCGAGCGTCCCCAGTTCGAGCCGGTGTTCGCCCGGGCTCGCGCCGCGGGCCTGCACAGCGTGCCGCACGCGGGGGAGACCACGGGACCTCAGACGATCTGGGACGCGCTCGAGCACCTCGGTGCCGAGCGGATCGGTCACGGCACCTCCGCGGTCCAGGACCCGAAGCTGGTCGAGCACCTGGTGGACCACCAGATCCCGCTCGAGGTGTGCCCGACCTCCAACATCGCCACCCGCGCTGTGGACACGCTCGAGAACCATCCGATCCGGGCGCTGTACGACGCGGGCGCACTGGTCACCGTGAACTCCGACGACCCGCCGATGTTCGGCACCACCCTCACACGGGAGTACCAGATCGCGGCGGAGCTGCTCGACCTCGACGCTGCCGGCGTTGCCGCCCTGGCGACGAACGCCGTGCGCGCCTCGTTCCTGCCCGAGGACGAGAAGGCCGCGCTCGCCGGCGAGATCTCCGACTACCTGGCGGCGTGGGACGGACCTGTCGGGAGCTAGGGCCTGCGGGTCACGGGATGACCAGCAGCTTGCCGGTGGTGCGCCTGCCCTCCAGGTCGTCGTGGGCGCGGCCGGCGTCCTCGAGCCCGTAGCGTCCGCCGATCCGGACGTCGAGGGCGCCGGACGCGACCTGGGCGAGCACGGTTCCCGCGCGCTCGACGAGCTCGTCCCGTCCGTGGATGTAGTGGGCCAGGGTCGGCCGGGTCAGGAACAGGGAGCCCTGCCGGTTGAGCACCTGCGGGTCGAGCGGGGGTACCGGGCCGGACGAAGCGCCATAGAGCACCATCATCCCGCGAGGGCGCAGCAGCTCCAGGCCGGCGTCGAAGGTCGTCGCGCCCACTCCGTCGTACACGACATGGACGCCGGCGCCGCCGGTCAGGCGGGTGACCTCCTCGACCAGGTCCGTCTCGGTGTAGAGCACGACGTCGGCGGCACCTGCGCCGCGCGCGAGCTCGGCCTTCTCCGGTGTCGAGGTCGTGGCGATAACTCGGGTGCCCTTCGCGGACAGCATCTGCGTGAGCAGCGACCCGACCCCGCCCGCGGCCGCGTGCACCAGCGCGGTGTGCTCGGGCCCGGCCGGGAACGTGGACTCGCACAGGTACTGCGCGGTCATGCCCTGCAGCATCACCGCTGCGGCCGCGTCGAGGTCGACGCCGTCGGGCACGCGCACCAGTCGGTCGGCCGGAACGATCGCCTCCTCGGCGTACCCCGCGCCGTCGACCATCGCCCAGGCGACCCGGTCGCCGACGGACACGTCCGCGACGTCGAGTCCGACCTCCGCCACGGTGCCGGCGCCCTCCGAGCCTGCGACGAACGGCAGCGTCTTCGGGTAGGCGCCGGTGCGCTGGTAGACGTCGATGAAGTTGACGCCGCAGGCAGCCACGTCGACGCGGACGTGCCCCGAGAGCGGGGCCTGCGGATCGCGCTCCCTCACCTGCAGGACCTCGGATCCTCCGGTCTGCTCGACGACCACGGCGCGCACGGGCTCTCCTCTCGTCAGCGGAACTGCGCGCCCCCGGCAGGACTCGAACCTGCGACCATCGGATTAGAAGTCCGGCGCTCTATCCAGCTGAGCTACGAGGGCGGGGGATAGGTATTCGCATCGGGAGAACCCAGGGGGACAGCTCCGTTGTGGTTCGACACGAGTTCCAACCCGCGTCACAGCGTAGTGGAGGGCTTCAGCGCTCCCGCGTCTCCGCTGGGTCCTTGTCCGGCGTTGCGGGCGTCCTCGGTCAGGCGGCACAGTGAGCGCATCAGTGCGAACGGGGGCGGCGCGATGCCGATCACCGACGAGGGGTCGACCGAGACGGTCACCACGGTCGACCGGCGGACCCTGGCTTTCTGCCGGTGGGGCGACCCGGACGGCGCACCCGTGTTCTACCTGCACGGCACGCCGGGCAGCCGGTTCCTGCGCCACAGCGAGGACGAGTACCGGCGGAACCGGCTCTCTGTCTACACCTACGACCGGCCCGGCTTCGGACTGTCCACCCGGTTGAGGGGTCGGAAGACTGCGGACACGGCGGCAGACGTCCGCGCGATCGCGGACGCCGTAGGGCTGGGCGAGTTCGGCGTGGCGGGGGTGTCCGGGGGCGCGGCGCCGGCGTTGGCCTGCGGGGCGCTGCTGCCGGACCGGGTGACGCGATGCGCCACCGTCGTGGGTGCTGCACCGTTCACCGCCGAGGGGCTGGACGTCTTCGACGGCATGGACGAGGAAGCCCGCACCGAGTGGGCACTTCCACTGCGGGGGGAGGAGGCGATCGAACGGGACTGGCTCGAGACCGTCGACTGGATCGAGCAGGGCCTGCCGGGGGTCGATGCTCCCGACGAGGTGCGGGCGATGCTCCTGGTCGCCTTCGAGGAGGCGACGCGGCAGGGGTCGCACGGCTTCGTCGACGACATGCTCTCCGAGGCCCGCGAATGGGGGTTCTCCTTGTCCGACGTCCGCGCGCCGACCCGGCTGATGATGGCCCGCGACGACGTGATCCCAGCCGCGCACGGCGACTGGCTCGTGCAGCGCCTGCCGAACGCTCGGGTGGTCTGGGTCGACGGCGGACACTTCGGTCCCCGGGACGAGCCGGAGATGGAGCTGATGACCTGGGTCGGGCACGGCGAGGGCGGCTCTCGGATTTCCAGTGGTGTGTCCGGCAGTACGCCGCACCCGGGTGGCCCGTCGAGGACCCCTTAGGGAGGCAGAAGCCTCCGATCGCCGCTGTGAGAACACGCACACGGGTCACGACCGATTGACCCGTACAGAACGGGGCGAACCTCGCGAAATGCGCCGGGTGCGACGACGGCGGAGGCGTGCTCAGGACTCGCTCGCTTTGGTTTGTCCGGCCATTCCTTGCACCATGGTTGGGTTCCCGCGTCAGTGCGGGGGCGGCCACCGGACGCCGAGTCCTGCCTGCCGGTGTGTCATGTCCACCGCTCGAAGGCAGGAGCGGGGGAACCAATCTCCCGGGCCGGCACAGACCGGTCCTTGGGGTGAAGCCGCGTAGACGCGGCCGGGCAGCTTCCGCCCGAACCCGACAGCTCACCTCGTAGGCGTGGAAGGGATGAACCATGTCCGAATTGAGGATGACGCGCGCCGTTTTGCTGATGCTGGTGACCCTGGTCTCGGCGGGCGTGCTGAGCGTCGTAGGCACGACCAGCCCTGCTCAGGCGGCGCCCGTGCGAGTCTGGGACCGGCTGGCCCGCTGCGAGTCGGGCGGCAACTGGCACATCAACACCGGCAACGGCTATTACGGCGGCCTGCAGTTCAGCGGGTCGACGTGGCGGGCCTTCGGTGGCGGGAAGTTCGCCCGCGCCGCGCACCGGGCCAGCAAGGTCGAGCAGATCCGGATCGCGGAGCGGGTTCGCCGCCACCAGGGGTGGGGCGCCTGGCCGGCCTGCTCGAGTCGCATCGGCTTGCGCTGACCGCTCGACGTCGGACGAGGCTCGCCTACCCCCGGCCCGCAGCGAGCCTCGTCCGGCGCGGAGCCACGCAACACATCGACGACCCGGGGTCAGCTGGCGTGCGCCGCGATATCTCTGGTGATGTCCGGTCCAGCGAGCCGTGGACCCGCGACAACGTCAGATTCGGCTGCGGAATCGCGCTGGACAGAACGAGGACGGCGCCCTATTCCGAGGCAGGCCCGCGCTGGGAGCGTCTCTTGCCGACGCCCGGGAGCGCTTGGGGCAGCCCTGCCTCCTTGCTCGTTCACGGCGAAGGCGACCGGCCCGAGCTGCGCCTAAGGAGATGCCGATCGAGCGCGGAGGCCCGACAATGGTCGGCATGCCCACGTCAAGCCAGTGGCTCGCGTTCCTGGTGGCCTCGATCCTGTTCATCCAGGTGCCAGGGCCGAGCCTCTTGTTCACGATCGGTCGCGCGCTCACCGTCGGCCGACGCGAGGCGTTGCTCTCGGTCGTCGGCAACGCGCTGGGGCTCGTCGCGCAGGTCGGTTTCGTCGCGCTCGGCCTAGGCGCCGTCGTGGCGGCGAGCGCCACGGCGTACACCGTGCTCAAGCTGGTCGGCGCGGCGTACGTGGTGTGGCTCGGAGTATCGGCCATCCGGCACCGGGCCGACGCCCGGGTTGCGCTCGAGAGCCCGGAGCGGGCGCCGGCCAGGCGTGGTCACGCGGTTCGCACCGGCTTCGTCGTCGGGGTCACCAACCCGAAGACGATCGTGTTCTTCGTCGCGTTCCTTCCCCAGTTCACGAGCGACTCCGGTCCGGCCGCAGCGCAGGTGGCGCTTCTCGGCATCGTCTTCGGGATCCTGGCCGTCTGCTCGGACAGCCTCTGGGCGCTGGGCGCCGGGAAGGCGCGTGACTGGTTCGCCCGCAAGCCTCACCGGTTGGACAAGCTGAGTGCGTCGGGCGGAGGCATGATGATCGCGCTGGGTGTCACGCTCGGCGCCAGCGAGTAGCGGCTTCGCGTCGACACGGCGGACCACGCGCGGTCGGGTCGGCCGTGAACCGTCAGACCCGGCCCAACTGGGTGTGTCCCTTTCCCTCAGGTCTGCGTGTCCGCGGCTACGATGACGATCCGCTTCTCCACTTCCACGTCGATCAGCAACCAGTCGGGGGAACTCAGTGCTTCACGTCACCGTGAGCGCACGGTCCAACACCACGCGTTCACTTCGCGCCGCCGCCGGCATGATCGTCGCGGCAGCCACCATCGCCGCCCCACTGGCCGCCATCACGTCCGTCGCGACGGCGCCCGTCGCGCACGCCGACGGTTGGCGGCCCATCCTCAGCGTCTCGCCTGAGCGGGCCTGGTTCTCGCCCAACAAGGACCACGTCCAAGACAAGGTCAAGCTGTCCGTCAGCGTCCGTGAGGGCGCGAAGGTGACCGTCAAGGTCCGCCGCGCCACGGACCGGACCCTGGTGTTCAAGGAGGAGCCTGGCAAGCTCGGCGGCGCCGGCGGGACCTCGCACCGCTGGGTCTGGAACGGGAAGAACGCCAACGGGAAGGTCGTCCGCGACGGCGAGTACACCGCGACGTTCACCGCGCGCGCGAGCGCCGACGGCAAGGTGCAGGTCCGTTCGGCGAACGTCTTCGTCGACACCGAGTACGACCTGCCCAGGACACCGGCCACCAGCCTCGACATCCTGTACCCGAAGACCACCGTGCTGCGGGACGCGCTCGCGGTCACCCTGCGCGGCAAGGGTCGACTGGCCTCGGTCGGCAGCGGCGTGCTGCGGGTCAGCGACGCGGACGGCCGGGTCGTGCGCAGGGTCGTCGCCAGCGGCGGGTGGCGTCCGATCCTCACCGCCGTGTTCGACGGCCGCGACGCCACCGACCAGCCGCTGCCCGCCGGAACGTACACGCTGGGCTTCAAGGTGACCGACCGGGCCGGGAACCAGGGCAGGTCGAAGACCACCACGGTGCGAATTTCCGACAAGGCCCTGGTCGAGAAGACCGGCACCCTCGTGCTGCCGCCGACGGGCACGTGGAAGGCGTCCGAGGTGCTCGCGGGGACCGCGCCGGCACCCGTCGTGGCTCCCCCTGCGCCCAGTGTGGTGAGCCCGCACCCGTGCGGCAAGGTGGTGCCCTCCGAGGTGTACCCGAACGCGGGCGCGACGAGCTACCGGTCCGACGAGACGTGCACCGACTCCTTCGCCGCGAGGGGCGCGTACGCCACCGGTGCGGTCGTGCTGGACAACCTCACGTTCGACGCGGCGCCGCGCGGCGGCGTGTACTCGACCCGGGTGTCGATGCGCGGCCAGCCGACGGTGCCGGGTGAGACCGACTCCGCCACGCTGACGCTGGGTGGGCCCTCCTTCGGGTTCAACGGCGTCATCGAGACGCCGCGCGGCGTACCGTCGCCCGCGGTCGCGCAGGAGACGGTCACCGCGACCGCGACCGAAACCACAACCGTCCCGCCGCAGACCCACTACAGCCGCCCGGTGACCACACAACCCAAGACGGTGGCGTGGACCGTCGTGACCCGCGGCGCGGACTCGTTCGACGTCGCCGACGTCACTCTCACCTACACATACTTCGCCCCGCAGGAGTAGCGCGTCCTCGACCGCTCAACGACACGGAGATCCAGACCGCATGAACCGCACCCGCACTGCACTGCTCGCCCGGGTCGCCACCGCGACCATCGCCGCCGGGTTGGCAGCGCTGCCGGCCACCGCTGCCACCGCGGCCACGGCGGCGGCGCCGACGTCGGGAGCCGCCAAGGCCGCAAAGCCGAAGAAGGTGACGGTCCCGAACCTCATCGACGCGACGCAGCAGCCGGTGTCCCTTTCGCCGAACGGCGACAAGGTCAAGGACCGCGCCCGCGTCCCGTTCACGCTCAAGCGGAAGTCCGTCGTCACCGTGAAGGTGCTCCGCACCACCGGCGCCCACGAAGCCGTCTTCACCCAGAAGCTCGGCACGCTCGCGCGCGGCAAGCACGCGTACCGGTGGGACGGGAAGAAGCCCGGCGGCAAGGTGCTCCGCGACAACCGCTACGAGATCTCCCTCCTCGCCAACCCGGTCAAGGACCGCATCAAGAAGGCGTCCGACTACACCTACGTGTACGTCGACACCCGGTACCAGCCCGAGCCGCTCGAGGCGAGCTCCACGACCGTCTACCCGAACACGACCGTCATCACCGACCAGATCGCGTTCAACCACGGCGGCTGGCTGGCGTGGGGCGGCCCGCGCAGCGAGCGGATCAGCAAGGTCACCCTCGTCGTGACGGACACGGCAGGGAACGTCGTGCGGTCGGCCCCGCAGGCGTACCGTCACGAGCTGTTCTACCCGGTCACCTGGGACGGCCGCGACGACACCGGCGCCGCTGTGCCCGCCGGTTCGTACGCGGTCCACATGGACGTCACCGACGCGGCCGGCAACAAGGGCACGTCCCCGGCGATGAGCGTGAGCGTATCCGCGGTCCCGCTGGTCGTCGCCAGCGGTACGCGCACCGTCGCCCCCGTCAACGGCACGCTGACACCCGCTCCCGCCTCGGCAAGCTCCCGTTCAGCCGGGGACGGCGGACGCGCGTCGACGAACGGCGGGGACGACACCCCGACGGAGCCGTGCGGCTCCGTGTTCGCCTCGACCGTCTATCCGGCCCCGGGGGCGAGCCTGCGGTCCAAGAGCGGCTGCGGCTGGGCCTTGAACGAGGCCCGCGGTTCGGGGTCGTTGGCTCTCACGGACCTGAACGCGCCCCGTGGTCTGCAGTCGGCGCAGCTGTCGATGCGTGGCCGGCCCTCCCTGGACGGCGAGGTCGACACCGCGCAGCTCGCGCTGGGCTGGCTGGGGTCGGGCTGGGCGAACCTGACGGCGACGTCGCCGACCGCGCCGGGCGAGGCAGTCACGTCGTCGCCGGTGCTGAACAACGCCTGGGACGCCACCCGGTACCAGCGCCAGGTCGGCGTCGAGTGGACGATCCGGACGTTCGGCTTCGACTCCTACGACGTCGCCGACGTCACCGCGAACTTCACCTACCTGACGCCTCAAGCCTCCTGACCGGCTCGCAGCGCAGCCACGACAGGGCGGTGGCGGCGGTCAGACACAGGTCTTCAGAGCGCCGGTGCTCTGCTCAGGCGTCGGCCTGCTGGGCCTCCTTGGCTGCTGCCTTGATGTCCTCCGCCTCGACCTTGTCGATGGCGGACTCGACGATGGCGTCGGCCCGCTCGAGGGCCGTCCGAATCTTGACTGCTCCTGGGTCTGAGACGAGGGCGAGCAGACCGGAGTGCCCGGGCGGGATGGCGTTCTCGAGTTGCTGCTCGAGCTCGCCGTGGTGGTGGCGCTGGCGCAGCTTGCCGGCGAGGGCGCCGACGGAGCCGACAACCGCGGCGCTGCCGAGGATTGATGGTGGGAAGATCACGCCGAGTGCGATGCCGCCGACCACGCCCCACTTGAGCCCGGACTTCGTGCTGTGGTCCGTCGCCTTCTGGACCTCCAGCTTGCCTTCGGCGGAGCGGTTCACCACGATGACGCCTTCGATTTCGACGGTGCGGCCGTCCTCGGCCGACTTGAGGGCCTCGTACGCCTCCCAGGCCGTGCTGGTGTCGCTGAAGTCTGCGACGAGGAGCGTGTAGGCGCCGTCGGAGACGGCGGCCGCCCTCATCTTCTGGTCGGGAGTGATGGTCTCGTCTGACATGGCATGCGCTCCTTGGTGATTGGGTTCCCACTCTTCAGCGACCACGACCGGATGGCATCACCCGTAGGGGTGGATCTGTCCGCGCAGAGAGCGGAACGCGATGTCGCCCGGGATGACGCGTCGGGCGCGCGTGTCGTCAGGCGAGTGCCTTGGCCTTCAAAGTGTCGAACTCGCTCTGGTCGATGGCGCCCGAATCCAGGAGCGCCTTGGCGCTGGCAATCTGGTCCGCTGCCGAAGCGGGGGCGCCGGCGACCTGCTTGATGTAGTCGGCTTGAGCGGCCTGTAGCTCCTCGGCCCTCGTCATTTGTCGTTGGGTCATGCTCCGGCCGCGGGCGATGAGGTAGATCAGGGCACCGACCCAGGGCACGAAGATGAGCAGCACAGCCCATCCGGCCTTGGCCCAACCGCTGAGCGTGTGATCACCGAACATGTCGAACAGGCACCGGAACCAGACCATGAGCGCAGCAATCCAGATGAAGAACCAGAAGGACCACAGCAGCACGTCTCCGAAGTCGTTGGTCATGGCGTCCATAACAAGCTCCTTGTCGTCATCCGGGTCTGTCGTCCGGTCTGGCGCAGTGTTGCAGAGCCCACGGGGGCTCGCCTCCTCATCTGTGCATGAGGAATGCCGAGGCGGGGGCAGATGGGTGGTCACATGACGAGTGCGGAAACTCGTCCACTCGGTACGGCAGGAACACGGTCGGGGCCGTCACCCGTGGTGGTGGTGACGGCCCCGACCGCTCTCGGAACCGGCTTCAGCGCAGGGCGCTGTCACCCTTGTAGGACCAGTCGACCCGGCCCGATCCCTTGCCCTTCGCGGTGCCGTTGACCGCAGAGGTCGTCTCGGCGAAGGTCAGGGTCGAGTGCGCCACGGCGTCCGACATGACGTCGAGGGTGTCGGCGTCGATGTTGTCGATGTCGTCGCAGGCCGCGTGGTAGCACGGGTCGTACGCCGTGCCGGCGGTGCCGCCGAAGATGGCCGCCTGCGCCGGTGACTTGATGCCCTCCGCGCCGGTGAAGAGGCCGCCCGCGGGGATGCCCGCCTCGATGAAGCCGAAGTAGTCGCTGCGGCCGTCGAAGTCGGTCGGCTCGGTGGGCTCGCCCTCGGCGGTGAAGAAGTCGGTGAAGACGTCCTCGATGGTGCCCGAGCCGTTGGGGCCCGCGATGCCCAGAGCGTCACCGTCGCCGTCGTAGACGAAGTTGACCGCGTTCGGTGAGCCGATCATGTCGAAGTTCAGGTTGAGCGCGGTGCCCTTGATCTCGCGTGGGGTGAGCTGCGAGACGTAGAAGCTCGAGCCGATGAGCCCGTCCTCCTCCCCGCTCCAGAACGCGAACCGGACGCGGTTCTCCGGCTCGATGCCGAGCTCGGCCATCTGCAGCGCGGTCTCGAGGATGGCGGCGGTCCCCGAGCCGTTGTCGTTGATGCCGGGCCCCTCGGGCACGGAGTCGAGGTGGCCGCCGACCACGACCGTGCGGTCGGTGCGCCCGGTCGGGGTGTCGGCCAGGAGGTTCTCGGTGGCGACCGGGACGATCTCCACGTCGACGTTGAGCCGCAACGTGAGCTCCGGCGTGGTCGCCCACTCGGCACCGAGAGCGAACGGGGCGCTGACCACGGGGATGGTGCGCGGCGGCGGGTCGAGGGTGCCGCCGAAGAGCCCGAGGCGGTCGTCGTTCGGGTCGACGTTGCCCTGGTTGAAGATGATGACCCCTGCGGCGTCGGCGTCGGCGGCGAGGTCGGCCTTGACCGAGAAGTTGCAGGTGCCGCGCTGGATCAGGGCGATGTCCCCCGCGGGGAATCCGTCGAAGTCGTCGGCTTCGCAGCCGCTCGTCGTCGCGCGGTCGTCGTCCAGGTTCACGTCGACGACGGTGACCGGCGCGGTGACGTCCGCCTCGCCGGAGAAGTCCATCGGGAAGTAGTCGACACCGAGCGTGTAGGTCGTGGCGGTGGGGCTCACCTGCTCGAGCGCCGAGTCCCCGAAGTCGGTGCGGTCGTAGGTGAACGCCTGGCGCTGGGTGGTGTACCCGGCGGCCTGGAGCAGCCCTTCGACGTAGGCGACGGACGCCGCGTGCCCGGGCGTTCCGGCCGCCCGCGTGTCGCCGTTGGCGTCGGCAATGTCCTGGAACTCCTCGAGGTGGTTCACGATGCCCTCGACGGTGACGGCCTCGCGCAGGGCGCCGGTGTCGGTGGCGACCGCCGCCTGCGCGGGGGAGCCCGCCAGGGCGAACGAGCCGCACAACGCGACCGTCGCCCCGGCGGCGATCGCTTGGATGCTGGTGGTTCTCCGATTCACAGAAACCTCCCTGTCAAGCCCCGACGCTCGGTGCTCGGGGCCGGCTCACGCCGATCCGACGGACGCTAGCGGAGGCGGTGGATGGTCGGACATAGTCCGAAGAGGGGGTAGTCAAGGTTTGTGACCGGGTTTGCCCGGACAGGGGCCGCGCGTCAGAGGGCTCCGCCGGGATGTCTCAAACCGGGCCCAACCGGGTACTGCTCTCCACGTGACCTCCGTTGCACCGCCGAGCCCCCGTCCGGTCACGACCGCCGACTGGGACGTCCCGCACCCGCAGCTGACGGCCGACGACCGCGCGGCGGTCGGGTCGGCCGTGAGGCGGTACACGGTCGCGACCGGCGCCGCCCTCGCCGGGATCTTCGTCGGCGCCGGCCTGGTCGCGGCCGCGCCGGTCGCCGGTGCGGCGCTCCTGGTGCTCTCCTTCTTCACGGGGGTCGTGGCGTTCTCGCGGCGGCTGGAGCTGACCCACCCGCGTCCAGGCACCCGGTTCCGCGGCAAGCCGCTCACGCTGCGCGTGAACCCGGTCGCCGCATCGGCGTACACGCGCTGGCTCGAACACTGCGCTGACGAGGACGAGTCGTCCGAGCGGCAGGTGGTCGAGCGCATGGTCGAGCTGGCGGAGCTGACCGACGCCGGGCGCGGAGACTGTCAGCACGCCAGGGCCCTGACCGGCCGGCTGGTGCGCGACGTGCGTGCGGCGACGGCCGACGGCCGGGCGGCCTGAGCGGGCCGGTCGGGTCACACTCGGTCGAGGAGCCAGGACGGGCCGACCGTGCTCGCCCCCGACGCACGGACACGGTCCTGCAGGGCGCGGTCGGCGGTGACCACGGTGACGTCCCACCCGTCCGTCGTGCGAGCGTGGGCCTCCGCGGCGATCGCGTCGTCGCCCGAGCCCGTCGCGTGGATCGTCTGCACGCGACCGGTCCGACCAGCGGGTACGCCGGACCGCGCCGCGCCCTCCAGCACGAGGACGACCTCGTCATGCGGCAGGTCCGCCGTCGTGAGCCGGTCCCGCAACCGACCCGCCGCGCCGGGACGGTCGCGCCACCAGCCGTCGGGACGGCTGCCCACGACGTTGGCGCCGTCCACGATGAGCACGTGCACGCAGGCGGTCCGTCACTCGGAGGCGGTCGCCGACGGCCAGCCGCTGTCGCCGACGTACCAGACTGCCGAGGTCCACACCGCGACGATCAGCGTGGCGAAGAGGAGGCCGCCGGCGACGGGAAGCAGCCAGCCCGGGCCGCGACGGCTGTGCACGGCGACCACCTTCACCACCAGCGCGCCGTACACGGCGCACCCGACGACCGAGTGGATCAGGACCCGGGTGGAGGTCTCCTCGCCGACGTTGAAGCCGAGCGCCCACAGGCAGTTGAGCGCCACCGGCGTCGCGAGCAGGACGGCCACCAACCCGGACAGGCGGTGCGCAGTACCCAGCCAGCGCGGGGCCGCGATGCCCAGCTTCCCGTACAGCCACAGCCCGCCGAGAGCCTGGCCGATCGCTATCACCGCGGCCGCGAGGGCCAGGTAGACCTTCATCGCGATCATCGAGCCGAAGCCCATGAGGGTGACCGGTTCGAGGGTCGGGTCGTGCACGGAGCCGTACACCCCGATGAGCAGCGCCACCACCGCTCCGGCGGCGAACGCGGCGAGTGGGACGATCGAACTCCTGGTGGCGGTGGCCTCGGCCATCCGTCCACTATGCCCGGCCCGGTCACCGCAGGGAATGGCCCGGACAACCCGTCGGCCCCGAGCGCTGCGGGATGCGGGAGCCGTCAGGCGCGCAGCGCGCCCATCCACTCCTCGATGGCGTCCGCCTCGCGGGGGAGCGACGCGGAGAGGTTCGTGCAACCGTCGGCCGTGACGACGATGTCGTCCTCGATGCGGATGCCGATGCCGCGCAGCTCCTCGGGGACGAGCAGGTCGTCCTCCTGGAAGTACAGCCCCGGCTCGACCGTCAGCGCCATGCCGGCCTGCAGGTCGCCCTCGTGGTAGGTGTCGCGCGACGCCTGCGCACAGTCGTGGACGTCCATGCCGAGCATGTGGCTCGTCGAGTGCAGCGTCCAGCGCGCGTAGACGCGGCTGTCGGGCGACAGCGCCTCCTCGACCGAGCAGGGCAGCAGGCCGAGGTCCCCGAGCCCCTGCGCGATCACCGCCATCGCGGCGTTGTGCGGCTCCAGGAAGCCGACGCCGGGGCGTACGGCGTCGATGCCGGCCTGCTGGGCGCCGAGCACCAGGCTGTAGAGGTCGCGCTGCAGAGCGGTGAACGTGCCGTCGACGGGCAGCGTGCGCGTCACGTCGGCGGTGTAGAGGTTCCTGCCCTCGACGCCCATGTCGAGCAGCACCAGCTCGCCGGGGATGATCGGGCCGGAGTTCTCGATCCAGTGCAGCGTGGTGGCGTGCTTGCCGCCGCCGACGATCGAGTCGTAGCCGATGTCGTTGCCCATGGCCCGGGCCCGGCGGAAGAAGGTGCCCTCCACCCAGCGCTCGCCGTACTTCAGGACGTTGTCCCACTCGCGCACGCTGTCGGTGAAGCCGAGCGTCGTGATGTCGCAGGCCTCGGTGAGCTCGCGGAGCTCCCACTCGTCCTTGACCAGGCGCATCTCGGACAGCACGCGTGCGAAGTCCTGGTCGCGGCCCTCGTCGGCCGGCACCTCGGCATCGACCGACGCGTCGACACCGCGCAGCACGCGGGTCTTCGCCGACGACCGCAGCCGGCCCGGCAGCTCGTCGAGGTGGCGGACCGTGAGGCCCAGCGAGCTGCTGATCTCGTGCAGCGACGGCCGCCGGCCGACCCACAGCTCGCCGTACTGCCGGTCGCGGAAGAACTCGTCGGTGTCACGGGAGGACCGGGGGCGCGCGTACAGCACCGACTCGCCGTCCTCGACGACCAGCACCGCGTCGCTGGTCTGGTTGCCGCACAGGTAGGTGTGCGCGGTGTCGGGACGGAACCGGTAGTCGGTGTCGTTGGAGCGCACCTTGAACGTGCCGGCGGGCACCACCAGCCGCTCGCCCGGGAAGGTCTCGGCCAGCCGGGCGCGCCGTCGAGCCGTCCACGCGGTCACCGGGTGCGCGGGCAGGTCGAGCTCGCGGTCGCCCCAGCCCTGACGCATGAACGAGGCGTACGCCTCCGGCACCGGCTGGTCGTGCCCCTGCGTCCCGGGCTTGCTGTCGGTGCCCTCAGGCGGGAGCTGTGCAGTCGCGTCGGTCTCGGTGTGGTCGCTCACGCGGTCACTGTACGTCGAGGCGACCGGCCGCTGCGACGCACGTGCGCGACCTCGCGACCTCGCGGGACGAAGCGGACGCACCGTCCCGATAGGCTTTGCGCCATGAGCGGGGAAGGCGGTCTCGGACAGCGGCATGCCGCCCCGCCTATGACGCCCGATGTGCCTCCGGCCCTGCTCCAGTCCCCGCGTCGCCACGGCAGCGTCGTGTTCACGGTGGTGCTCACGATCGCGATGCTGGCCGGCTCGGTGGTGATGGCCATGGTGCTGTTCGCGAGCAGTGCCCCCGGCGCCCTCGTGATCGGCGTGCTCCTTGCGGTCCTGCCCGTCGGGCCGGTGATCGCGGCGTTCCTGTGGCTGGACCGCTACGAGCCGGAGCCCACCCGGCTGCTCGCGGGTGCGTTCGGCTGGGGCGCCGTCGTCGCGACCGCGGCCGCGCTCGTCCTGCAGTCCCTCGACGCGGTCGTGCTCGGCAGCGACGCCACCGCGTCGGCGTCGATCGTCGCGCCGGTGACGGAGGAGGCGGCCAAGGGGCTGTTCGTACTGCTGCTTGTCTGGTGGCGGCGGCACGCCATTGACGGGGTGCTCGACGGCATCGTCTACGCCGGCCTGGTCGGTGTCGGCTTCGCGTTCACCGAGAACATCCTCTACCTCGGCGCGGCCTACATGGGCGGCGAGGGCATCGGCCCCGGCGGACTCGGGTCGGCGATCGGCGTCTTCGTCGTACGTGGCATCTTCAGCCCGTTCGCGCACCCGCTCTTCACCGCGTTCATCGGGGTGGCGGTCGGCTACGCCGTGACCCGGCGAGGCCCGGGCCGGTGGCTCGCGCTGGTCGTCGGCTACCTCCTCGCGGTGCTCGCGCACGCCGCCTGGAACGGCTCGGCGTCGCTCGCCGGCGGCTCCTACTTCGTGCTGACCTACCTCTTCGCGATGGTGCCCGCCTTCCTCGTCGTGGTCGGGTTCGCGGTGTGGGCCCGCAACCGCGAGGCCTCGATGCTGACCCGAGCCCTCGGCGACGCCGCCGACCGCGGCTTCCTCGGCCGGGCCGAGGTGCCGTGGCTGGTTCGGCTCCCCGCCCGCCGGGAGGCGCGCCGGCACGCTCGCGCCGTGGGCGGTCCCGTCGCCGAGCAGGTGATGAAGGAGTACCAGCAGCAGGCCGTCGAGCTCGGCTTCCTGCACGACCGTTACCTGCGTGGCACCGCGCCGGCCGACTTCGCCGCGCGCGCCACCGGCATGGTGCAGCGACTGCAGGCATTGAGGCCGTACGTCGTCTTCCCCCAGCCCACGCTGTCCGGAGCCGGCCGGCCTGGGGCGGAACGATGACGTCCACGTCGATGGTGACCTCCCTGGTCCAGCTGCGGGCTGCCCTGGAGGCGGCGGCACTGCCGCTCGACGTACCGCAGGCCGAGCAGCACCGGGCCGTCCGTCGGGAGCTGGTCGACCAGCTCGAGGACTACGTGCTGCCGCGGCTGATCCAGATCGACGCGCCGCTGCTGGCCGTGGTCGGCGGCTCGACCGGCGCCGGCAAGTCGACGCTGGTCAACACGATCGTCGGCACGCGCGTCACCGAGCCCGGCGTGCTCCGGCCGACCACGCGTTCGCCCGTGCTGGTGCACAACCCGGCCGACGCGGACTGGTTCGAGGGCGGGCGGATCCTGCCGCACCTCGCGCGTACGACGGGCGCGGGCACCGACACCGGCACGCTGCAGCTGGTCGCGGCCGAGTCCGTCCCGGCCGGTCTGGCGATCCTCGACGCTCCCGACATCGACTCTGTCGAGGAGGCCAACCGCTCGCTGGCCGCGGAGCTGCTCGCTGCCGCGGACCTGTGGCTGTTCGTCACGTCCGCCGCGCGCTACGCCGACCAGGTGCCGTGGGACTTCCTCAAGGCCGCGGCCGAGCGCAGCACGGCGGTCGCCATCGTCCTGGACCGCACCGCACCCGAGGCGGTCGACGAGGTGTCCAGCCACCTGGCGCGGATGCTGACCTCCCGGGGCCTGCGCGACTCGCCGCTGTTCACGGTCACCGAGGGCAAGGTGGACGAGCAGGGCCTGCTCCCGGCCGAGTCCGTCGACGAGGTGCGGCACTGGCTGCACGCGCTCGCAGCCGACGCCGACGCGCGGACGGCGGTGGTCAAGCAGACGCTGGACGGCGCCGTGCGCAACGTCGCCCGCCGCAGCTACGACATCGCCGACGCGAGCGCCGCCCAGGCCGAGATGGTGACGCGGCTGCGCAAGGCGGTCGACCAGGCCTATGACGAGGCGATCGTGTCCGTCGACAAGGCCAGCGCCGACGGCACGTTGCTGCGCGGCGAGGTGCTCGCCCGCTGGCAGGAGTTCGTCGGGACCGGTGAGCTGCTCCGCTCGCTGGAGACCAAGGTCGGCTGGCTGCGTGACCGCGTCGTCGGCTGGGTGCGCGGCAAGCCCCAGCAGGTCGAGCGCGTGACCGTCGCTGTGGAGTCCGGGCTGGAGACGCTGATCCTCGAGCACGCCGAGTCGGCCGCAGAGCAGGCCCAGGCCGGATGGCGGTCGGTGCAGGCCGGGCAGGACCTGGTGGAGGACTCGGGCGCCGACCTCGGGCGCGCCTCGCGTGGTTTCCGCGCCGAGGCCGAGCGCGCCGTCCGCGACTGGCAGCACGACGTCCTCGAGCTCGTCCGCGAGGAGGGCGCCGAGAAGCGCAGCACGGCACGCTTCCTGGCCTTCGGTGTCAACGGGCTCTCCGTGGCGCTGATGATCGTGGTCTTCGCGCACACCGCAGGCGTCACCGGCGCGGAGGCGGGAATCGCCGGCGGCAGCGCGGTGCTGGGGCAGAAGCTTCTCGAGGCGGTGTTCGGGGACCAGGCGGTACGCCGGCTGGCCGCCCGCGCTCGCGAGGACCTCAACCGTCGCGTCGAGGAGCTCCTCGACGGCGAGCGCGCCAGGTTCCTCACGGTGCTCGCCGATCTGGGGATCGAGGAGGGCGCGGCCGACCACCTGCGCAACGCGGCCCGCGCCGTCGACGATCTCCGGTTCGCCGAGTCCGGCACCGCACCGGGTGGTGAGGAGTCGTGAGCTCGCTCGTCGAAGGGGCCAAACGCCTCGTCGGCCGGAGCACCGACGTCACGGAGCGCATCGAGGGTCTCCGCCGCGCGGCGGAGGCAGCCCGGGGACGACTCGCCGACTCCCTCGTGGACGAGGCGCTCGAGGTCGCGGAGCGGGCGGCGACCC
This sequence comes from Nocardioides sp., assembly GCF_035697785.1. Lineage (GTDB taxonomy): Bacteria > Actinomycetota > Actinomycetes > Propionibacteriales > Nocardioidaceae > Nocardioides_B. The sequence continues at coordinate 29,863 of NZ_DASSCL010000142.1, read as the reverse complement.
GGCTCAGCCTCGGTGGTGACCATACCGTCGTCGCGCTGGCCGGGGCCACCGGATCCGGCAAGTCCTCGACGTTCAACGCCCTCACTGGCCTCGACCTGGCCGCGATCGGCGTACGCCGTCCGACCACGTCCTGGACGATGTCGTGCGCGTGGGGGTCGACGGAGACCGGCGAGCTGCTCGACTGGCTGGGCGTGCCGCGTCGGCACCAGGTCTCCCGCGACAGCATGCTCGACGAGCAGCGCGAGGACCGTGAGCTGCAGGGGCTGGTGCTGCTCGACCTTCCCGACCACGACTCGACCGAGGTGGCCCACCACGTCGAGGTGGACCGGCTGGTCAAGCTCACCGACATGCTCGTCTGGGTGCTCGACCCGCAGAAGTACGCCGACGCCGCGCTCTTCGACCGCTACCTCAAGCCCCTGGCGGGGCACGCCGAGGTGATGCTCGTCGTGCTCAACCACATCGACGAGGTGGCCGAGGCCGAGCGGCCCAAGATGGTCGCCGACGTCGAGCGTCTGCTCGCGCTCAACGGGCTCGGCCAGGTCCCGGTGCTCGCCACCTCCGCGAAGCACGGCGACGGGATCCCGCAGCTGAAGAAGCTGATCGCGGAGCGGGTCGCCGCCAAGAAGGCGACCAAGGCCCGGCTGATGGCGGACGTCGCCTCCTCGGCCCAGCGGATGCAGGCGGCCAACGGTGCTGCCGACCCCGGTGGGGTGAGCCGGCAGCGGCGCGCCGAGCTCGTGGACGCCTTCGCAGACGCCGCGGGCGTGCCGGTCGTCGTGGGTGCGGTCGAGCAGGCCTCCCGGGTCCGGGCCGCGCAGGCGACCGGGTGGCCGGTGACCAAGTGGCTGAGCAAGCTCCGTCCGGACCCGCTCAAGAGGCTGCACCTCGACCTCGGCAAGAGCGGCAAGCAGCTGACCGGCCGGGCCCGGGCCTCGATCCCGGAGGCAACCGCCGTCCAGCGGGCCCGGGTCGACACCGCCGTCCGCAGCGTGGCCGAGGACGTGACGACGGAGCTCCCGCGGCCGTGGTCGGAGGCGGTACGCCGGGCCTCGGTCTCGCGCTTCCCCGACGTCAACGACGGCCTCGACGCCGCCGTCACCGGCACCGACCTGGGCGTGGCCCGCACGCCGGTCTGGTGGCAGCTGGTCAGGGTCCTCCAGTGGCTACTGCTGCTGACTGCACTCGGCGGCGCGGTGTGGCTCGGCGCCCTCGCGGTGATGGGCTACCTGCGGCTGCCCGAGCCGGCGACGCCGTCCTACCGGGGGCTGCCGGTGCCGACGCTGATGCTCGTCGGGGGCGTGCTGCTCGGCATCGTGCTCGCGCTGGCCTGCCGCCTCCTGGTGCGCTGGACCGCACGCTCGAAGGCGCGGTCGGTCGACCGTCGGCTGCGGGCGGCGATCAGCGACGTGGCGGAGCGCCTGGTGCTCGAGCCCATCGAGGTCGAGCTGGCGGCGTACCGCAGCACCCGCGACGGTCTCGCCGTCGCCGCCCGCGCCGGCTAGCGTCCCCAGCCGACCCGACCGCCGGTTCGTCCCCAGGCGACCCGATGGCGTCCGGGCCCGGTCGGAGCCGCCCGGCAGCCTCCCCGTCGTACCCCCACGACGAGGAGGCATGAATGAACGACACCTTCGTGACACTGCACGGCTGGGTCGGCAGCGAGGTCACGTTCCGCGACCCGCAGGGCATCAGCGTCGCCAACCTGCGCGTCGCCTCGACGCCGCGGCTCAAGCGCGACGGCCGATGGTTCGACGGCGAGACCACGTGGTACTCCGTGACGGCGTGGCGGCAGCTCGCCGACAACGTCCGCGACTCCATCCGCAAGGGCGACGCGGTCATCGTGCACGGCCGGCTGCGCACCGACACGTGGGAGCGCGCCGACGGGCAGTCGTCGACCACGCTGTGCATCGAGGCGTCGATGATCGGCCACGACCTGGCCCGCGGGACCAGCTCGTTCCAGCGCACGGTCCGCACCGAGCGCACCGAGAGCGACGTCGACGCGCAGGCAGACGCGCTGAACCGGCAGGAGCCGCCCGACCTCGAGGGCTTCGACAGCTTCGGCAACCCGGTGCGCAGCAGTGAGGAGGAGCCGGGGTCCACGCCCGGCTACACCGCCGCGTGAGCGGTCCCGAATCCTCGCGGATGCCGCTGCTGCTCGATTTCGGGGCGACGGGTCACCCACCGTAGGCTGGCCGGACTATGGCTGAGTATGTGTTCACGCTGCGCAACGTCCGCAAGGCGCACGGCGACAAGGTAGTCCTCGACAACGTCACGCTCTCGTTCCTGCACGGAGCGAAGATCGGCGTCGTCGGTCCCAACGGCACCGGCAAGTCGACGCTGCTGAAGATCATGGCCGGGCTCGAGCACGCGTCCAACGGTGACGCGACGATCGACCCCGACGCGACCGTCGGCATGCTGCAGCAGGAGCCTCCGCTGAGCGAGGGCAAGACCGTCCTCGAGAACGTCGAGGAGGCGGTCGGCGCGATCAAGGGCAAGCTCGACCGGTACAACCAGATCTCCGAGGAGCTGGCCGACCCCGACGCCGACTACGACAAGCTGCTCGCCGAGATGGGCGAGCTGCAGACCGACCTCGACCACGCCAGTGCCTGGGACCTCGACAGCCGGCTCGACCAGGCCATGGACGCGCTGCGCTGCCCGCCGCCGGAGGTTGTCGTCGACCACCTCTCCGGCGGTGAGCGTCGCCGGGTGGCCCTGTGCAAGCTGCTGCTCCAGCAGCCCGACCTGCTGCTGCTCGACGAGCCGACCAACCACCTCGACGCCGAGTCCGTGCAGTGGCTCGAGGGCCATCTCGCCAGCTACCCGGGCGCCGTTCTGGCCGTCACCCACGACCGGTACTTCCTGGACAACGTGGCCAGCTGGATCCTCGAGCTCGACCGCGGCAAGACGCACCCTTACGAAGGCAACTACTCCACCTACCTCGAGACCAAGAAGGAGCGGCTCAAGGTCGAGGGTGCCAAGGACGCCAAGCGCGCCAAGATGCTCGAGCGCGAGCTCGAGTGGGTGCGGTCCAACCCCAAGGCACGGCAGGCCAAGAGCAAGTCCCGTCTGGCTCGCTACGAGGAGATGGCGGCGGAGGCCGAGCGCAACCGCAAGATCGACGTCTCCGAGATCAACATCCCGGCGGGGCCCAGGCTCGGTGACGTGGTGCTGGAGGCGGAGGGGCTGACCAAGGGCTTCGACGACCGCGTGCTGATCCACGACCTGGACTTCAAGCTGCCGCGCGCCGGCATCGTCGGCGTGATAGGCCCCAACGGCGTCGGCAAGACCACGCTGTTCCGGATGATCATCGGGGAGGAGAAGCCGGACTCCGGCGAGCTGAAGGTCGGCCAGACCGTCAAGATCTCCTACGTCGACCAGAGCCGCGGGGGCATCGACCCCAACAAGAACGTCTGGGAGGTCGTCTCCGACGGGCTCGACTTCATCAAGGTCGCCAACTTCGAGATGCCGAGCCGTGCCTACATCGCGTCCTTCGGATTCAAGGGGCCCGACCAGCAAAAGAAGGCAGGCGTGCTCTCCGGCGGTGAGCGCAACCGGCTCAACCTCGCGCTCACCTTGAAGATGGGCGGCAACATGCTGCTCCTCGACGAGCCCACCAACGACCTCGACGTGGAGACGCTGCAGTCGCTGGAGGACGCGCTCCTGGAGTTCCCCGGCTGTGCCGTGATCACCTCTCACGACCGGTGGTTCCTGGACCGGACCGCGACGCACATCCTCGCCTGGGAGGGTGACGACGAGGACGGCGGCAAGTGGTTCTGGTTCGAGGGCAACTTCGCCTCTTACGAGGAGAACAAGATCGACCGCCTCGGCGCCGAGGCCGCCCGGCCGCACCGGGTCACGCACCGGCGGCTCACCCGCGACTGAGGGCTTGTCCCGGGTGATCGAGCCCGTCGAGATCAGCGCGAGGCGCAGGTGATGCAGGTCCGTGCAACCGGTCGCGCCTCCAGCCGGCCTGGCGCGATCGCCCCGCCGCACCGCTCGCAGGTGCCGTAGCTGCCGTCAGCGACCCGCGCGATCGCCGCGTCGATCTCGGCGAGGTGCAGCCTGGTCTGCTCGACGAGCGCCCCGACCTGCGACCTCTCGAACGCGATGGTGGCGCCCTCGGGGTCGTGCTCGTCGTCGGCGTTGGAGTCCACTGACGCCTCGACGATCCCGGCGTAGTCGCCGGTGAGGCCGGCGAGCCGCTCGCGGGTGCGCTCCCGCTCCTCGCCGAGCGCGGCGGCCGGGTCCCAGCTCATGGCGGTCATGGTCGGGAGTCTGGCATCCCGAGCGGGGCAGGGGACTTCCGGCGAGCCGCTAGCGGATGTCGAGGCCCGGCTGCGCGGAGACCAGGTGGTCGGTGACCGCGTCGAACACGCGGCCGACGGCGGTGAAGTCGTCGTCGCTGGCCAGCTCGACCAGGTGCTCGCGCACGCCCCGGACGTGCGTGTGTGCGGCCTCCTCCAGCAACCGGAACCCCTCGTCGGTGAGTCTGGCCTCCACGCCGCGCCCGTCGGACACGCATGCGACCCGGGTGACCAGGCCGGCGCGCTCCATCCGGGACACCGTGTGGGTGACGCGGCTGCGGGAGTGGCTCAGCGAGTCGGCGAGTGCCGCCATCCGAAGCCGCCTGTCGGTCGCCTCGGACAGCCGGACGAGGATCTCGTACTCGGGAAGGGACAGGTCGTGCTTCTCGCGGAGGTCCCGGTCCAACCGGTCCATCAGCAGCGTGGTGCCGACCAGGTACGCGCGCCAGGCGCGCTGCTGTGCAGCGTCCAGCCACAGCGCGTCTTGTGTGTCCGTCTTCATACGACGATCGTACGCCCGGCTTATTGAAGGTTCAATAAAACCCTGGTACGTTGGTCCCGTAGTTGAAACGACAACTTTTGAGGAGCACAATCGCATGAGCATCGACGTCACCCAGTCCACCAAGGTCCCCACCGGCACCTGGACCATCGACCCCAGCCACTCCGAGGTCGGGTTCACGGTCCGGCACCTGATGACCAAGGTGCGCGGCCAGTTCGAGAAGTTCGAGGGCACGATCGCCACCACCGACGAGGTGGACGGCTTCCGCGCTTCCGCGACGATCGACCTGAACTCGGTCAACACCCGTGACGAGACCCGCGACAACCACCTGCGCTCCGCCGACTTCTTCGACGTGGAGAAGCACGGCCCGATGACCTTCAACACCACCGCCTTCGACGGCACCACCGCCACCGGCGAGCTCACCATCAAGGGCGTGACCCGGCCGGTCGAGCTCGAGGTCGAGTTCCTCGGTGTGGACGTGGACGCGTTCGGCAACACCCGGATCGGCTACGAGGCCACCACGGAGATCTCCCGCAAGCAGTGGGGCGTGGACTTCAACGTCCCGCTCGATGGTGGCAAGGTCCTGGTCGGCGACAAGGTCAACGTGGTCCTGTCGATCCAGGCCATCTTGAACCAGGGCGCGTAACTCCCGCCTGCAACACCTCTCATGCGATGGGCCCCCGGATCCAACCTGGATCCGGGGGCCCGCGCACGTTCAGGCCAGGCGGTGGGGGCGGACGGCCGTGCGGGGAGCGTCAAGCGGCTTGGCCGCGGCGGCCGCAACGGACTCGACTGACGGCGGAGCTATCGGCCGACGCGCCGCCGCAGCGACTGCACGGTTGGCAGCCCACGCCGGCGGGCCCTCCCCGTGCGCACGCAGGAGCCGCGTGTCGGGCCACCAAACCTGACACTCGGCGATCCCAGAATCAGCTCATCCGCTCCAGGATGAGCGCCATTCCTTGACCGCCGCCGACGCACATGGTGATGAGCCCGGTGGACTTGTCGTGCCAGTCAAGCGAGTTGATCATCGTGTTCTGCAGCCGGGCGCCGGTCATGCCGAACGGATGGCCGACCGCGATGGCGCCACCGTTGACGTTGAGCCGGTCGAGGTCGATGCCGAGGTCCTGGTACGACGGGACGACCTGGGCGGCGAACGCCTCGTTGATCTCGACGAGGTCGATGTCGTCGATCGTCATGTTCGCGCGGGCCAGCGCCTGCTTGGAGGCCTCGACCGGGCCGAGCCCCATGATCTCGGGGGAGAGCGCCGTGACCCCGGTGGAGACGATCCGGGCGAGCGGGGTCAGGGCGAGCTCGCGGGCCTTGGTGTCCGACATCACCACCACGGCCGCCGCGCCGTCGTTCAGCGCACAGCAGTTGCCCGCCGTCACCACACCGTCGGGCCGGAACACCGGCTTGAGGTCCGAGACCCCCTCGAGCGTCACGCCGGCCCGGGGGCCGTCGTCCTTGGAGACCTCGGTGCCGTCGGGGGTGGTCACCGGAGTGATCTCGCGGGTCCAGAAGCCGGCGTCGATGGCTTTCTCGGCGAGGTTCTGGCTGCGCACCCCGAACTCGTCGAGCTCCTGCCGGCTGAGCCCGCGGAACTTGGCCACGTTCTCGGCCGTCTGGCCCATGGCGACGTAGGCGTCGGGCAGCGTGCCGTCCTCGCGCGGGTCGTGCCAGTCGACGCCGCCCTGGGCGGTCTGCGTGGTGCGGCTCATCGCGTCCCCGAAGGCAGGGTTCTGCGCTCCCGGAACGTCCGACGTACCGTTCCCGAACCGGGAGACGGTCTCGACGCCCGCGGAGACGAACACGTCACCCTCGCCCGCCTTGATGGCGTGGAACGCCATCCGCGTGGTCTGCACCGACGACGAGCAGTAGCGGGTGATGGTGGCGCCGGGCAGGTGGTCGAACCCCATGAGCACCGAGACGATCCTGGCCATGTTGAAGCCGGACTCGCCGCCGGGCAGGCCGCAGCCGAGGTAGAGGTCGTCGATCTGCTTCGGGTCGAGCTCGGGAATCTTCGCGAGGGCCGCCTGGATGACGGTCGCGGTGAGGTCGTCGGGCCGCATGTCCTTCAGCGACCCCTTGTTGGCGCGACCGATCGGGGACCGGGCCGTGGAGACGATCACTGCTTCGGGCATGGGGGCTCCGATCTCACGGGTGGCAGGGCGTCTCTCACCATAGGGGGCAGACCTGTTTTGATGGCTGTGTGGCTCGACACATCTACGACTGCCCGTTGCGGTGGGCCGACATGGACTCGCTGGGGCACGTCAACAACGTGGTCTACGTCGACTACCTGCAGGAGGCGCGCGTCGACATGCTCCGGGTGCACGCGCCCGCGCAGGGTGGCGAGGAGCTCGCGGAGGGCGTCGTCGTGGTGCGGCACGAGGTCGAGTTCGTCCGACCCCTGGTGTTCCGGCCCGAGCCCGTGCGTGTCGAGTCGTGGGTGACCCAGATCCGGGCGGCGACGTTCACGATGGCCTACGAGGTGCTCGACGAGCTTCCCGACGGCGATCGTCGGGTCTACCTGCGCGCCAACAGCGTGCTCACGCCGTACGTGTTCAGCCAGGAGCGCCCCCGGCGGATCACCGCCGAGGAACGTGACGTGCTCGGTCGGTTCCTCGAACCGGCAGGGGAGGGGGCCTGATGCCGCACGAGTACACCTGCCACGTCCGATTCTCCGACGTCGACGTCTACGGGCACGTGAACAACGTCAAGTACTTCGAGTACTACCAGGAGGCCCGCATCGACTTCCTGCGCTCGATGCGCACCGACGACGAGCCACACCTCGCGACGGTCGTGGCCCGGATCGACGTCGACTACCGCCGGCCGATCCTGTTCCGCCCGGAGCCGTACGTCGTCCGGACCTGGGTGACCCGGGTCGGTACGTCGTCGTACTCGCTGGCGAGCGACATCAGCGACGATCACACCGTGCTGTCGCGGGCCCAGGCGGTGCTCGTCGCGTTCGACATGAGCTCGCAGCGCTCCCGGCCGCTCCGCGACCTCGAACGGCAGGTGTTGGAGGGCGCGCTCGAGCCGGCCTGAGGGAGGTCAGTCCTCGTCGAAGCTGTTCACCATGAACTGCGCGGCGTGGGTGATGTAGTCCCAGAACTGGGTGTCCTGCTCGGGGGTGAGCCCGGCTTCGTCGAGACCGGCCCGGAAGTGCAGCAGCCAGTGGTCCCGCGCCTTCGGAGTGACCTTGAAGGGCGCGTGCCGCATCCGCAGCCGCGGGTGCCCGCGCCGGTCGGAGTAGGTGGTCGGTCCGCCCCAGTACTGCACCAGGAACAACGTGAACCGCTCCGCGGCGGGCGCCAGGTCCTCTTCCGGGTACAGCGGACGGAGCACCTCGTCGGTGGCGACGCCTTCGTAGAAGCGGTCGACGATCTTCGCGATCGTCGGGTAGCCGCCGATCTGGTCGTAGAAGGTCTCGTCGTCACGTTCACTCGTTGGTGCGCTCACTTGTCTATTGTCCCCTTCCCGGCAAGAGTCGGACCGGTACCCCGTTGTCACCCCTACGTGAAGGAGATGTGCATGGCCACCACCCGCACCGCGAAGACCCACTGGGAAGGTCCGCTGCTGGAGGGCGGTTCCGGTCGGGTGAGCCTCGAGTCGTCGGGGCTCGGCACGTACGACGTGTCGTGGCCGGCCCGCGCCGAGGAGCCCAACGGCAAGACCTCGCCCGAGGAGCTCATCGCCGCGGCTCACTCGTCGTGCTTCTCGATGGCGCTGTCCCTGGGGCTGTCCAAGGCCGGCTCGCCGCCGCAGGCGCTCGACACGCAGGCGGACGTGAGCTTCCAGCCCGGCAAGGGCATCACGGGCGTGCACCTCACCGTGGTCGGCAGCGTCGAGGGCATGGACGCCGACGCGTTCCAGAAGCACGCCGAGGACGCCAAGGCCAACTGCCCGGTCTCCCAGGCCCTGACCGGTACGACGATCACGCTGGACGCCTCGCTGGCCTGACGGCCCGGGGCGATCCCCGACCTACGACGACGCGGGAGTCCCGGATCCGTCCGGGGCTCCCGTGGTCTCCAGGTCCTCGCCGGCCGCCCGGTTGTCGCGGTGGATGAGCACGCGTGCCGGGCGGGCCAGCTCGATGCCCAGGTGGTCGAAGCGGGCCTTGATCCGCTCGCGCATCTCGCGGGCCACGCCCCACTGCTCCAGCGGGGCGGTCTTGAGCGTCACCCGCACGGTGATCCAGTCGGGGGTCATGTCCTGGACGCCCCACACCTCGGGCTCCTCGAGGATGACGCTGCGGAAGTCCTCGTCCTCCCACACCTCGTGGGCGACGTCCTTGAGCACCGACTGGACGCGGAAGAGGTCCTGCTCGTGTGACACCGGCACGTCGACCACGGTGCGCGCCCAGTTCTGGCTCTGGTTGCCGACCCGGATGATCTCGCCGTTGCGGACGTACCAGACGGTGCCCTCCACGTCGCGCAGCCGGGTGACGCGCAGGCCGACCGCCTCGACGGTCCCGACCGCCTCCCCGAGGTCGACCGCGTCGCCGACGCCGTACTGGTCCTCGACGATCATGAAGATGCCGGAGAGGAAGTCGGTCACCAGGCTCTGCGCCCCGAAGCCGAGCGCGATACCGACGATCCCGGCGCTGGCGATCAGCGGCCCGACCGCGAAGCCGAGCTGGGCCAGGGCGGTGATGCCGGTGATGGTGAACACCACGATCGAGGCGATGCTCTTCAGCAGCGACCCCATCGTCTGGGCGCGCTGCACGCGCCGTCCGGACAGCACCGTCGCCGGGACGTCCTTGCCGGGCTTGTGCTTCAGCATCGGCGTCGGCAGGCCCTCGGCGGCGCGGTTGGTGACCCGGTCGATCATCCGGTGCAGCAACCACCGGGCCACGAAGGCGATGATCAGGAGGACCAGCAGCGCCAGCGGCTTTGCGATGAGCCAGTCGGCGGCCTGAGCCAGCCAGTCGTTCCCGGTCAGTTCCGACACCCAGACACACCACTGGTCGTCGGGGTCGCACGTGGGGGCCGTCTGGAGGAGACTCATGCGCCGGACACTAACCAGAGGGGATCGCCCGTCTCAAACCCGGTTTGGATACCCTGTCGTCCGTGACGAAACCACGTTTTCCCCGCTCACGCGCGGTTGTCCGAGCTCTGGTCCTCGCCCCGGCGCTGCTGATAGTGACGGGGATCTCGCCGGCGTTCGCGTCGCGACCGGCCAGCTGGCCGCCCGCCGACCCGGTCTCGCCGCTCAGCTTCCTCATCGTGCTGGTGCTGATCCCGGCTGGACTGTTCCTCCTGATCGCGCTGCTGACGGCGATCCCGAGCATGGCTCGCGGTGACTCGACGTACCAGCCGGGCCTGGCATGGCGCAACGAGCCGGAGTGGTTCGGCGGTCCTCGTGGTGGTCTGGACAAGGCCGACGAGCAGGCCGAGCTCGAGTCCGGCGAGTCGTCCTCCGACCGAGGAGGAGCCAGTGCCCGCTGGTGACGCGTTCAGCGCCGCGCAGAAGCACGAGATCGACAAGGCCATCCGTGACGCCGAGACGATGTGCCGCTACGAGTTCTCGGTGTACGTCGGGGCCTCCGACGGCGAGACGCGGCCGTTCGCCGAGCGGCTGCACGGTGCGCTCGTCGCGCCGAGCCGCTCCGTGCTCGTCCTGGTCGACCCGGCCGCGCGGATCGTGGAGATCATCACCGGATCCGAGGCGCGCCGCGACCTCGACGACGCCGAGGTGAAGCTAGCCGCCCTGTCGATGCAGACCGCGTTCGCGGCCGGCGACCTGGTGGGCGGCATCACGGCCGGCGTGCTGCAGCTGGCCGAGCACGCGCGCAGGCCGACCCTCCTGCACGGCGGCCCGAGCTAGGCGGCTCTCCACACCCGTTATGCGTCGGCCTGCTGAGCCTTCAGGGCGCGCACGATGTCGGCGCGGGCCTCGGACACGTAGCGCTTGGCGGCCGGGTTGGCCTCCGACTCGGCCAGCCAGCGGTCCACCCGGTCCAGGGTCTCCTGGCTGGTGAGCGCACGCGGGAACATGTACTCCAGGGCGGTCGAGGCGATCTGCACGCCCTTGTCCTCCCAGATGGTGTCCGCCGCCTCGAGGTACTGCTCCAGGAACGGTGCGAGCACCTCCGGCTGACCCGACGTGTCGAAGACGTAGGCGATGCTCCGCTGGGTCTCGTTGGGCACCCCGTCGCGAACCGCGCCGTCGGCCCACGCCTGCGCCTTGGTGTCCGGGTCGGGCAGCACCGCGAGCGCCGCCGCGGCCTTCTCGTGCCCGGTGATCGTGTTGTCCGACGCGAGCTCCTTCTCGATCCGGGCCCGGTCGGCGTGGCCACCGGCGGCGAGCGCGGTCAGCAGGACCCAGCGCATGTCGGTGTCGATGGTGAGGCCCTCGAGGCTCTCGCTGCCGTCGAGCAGGCCGGCCATGAACCGCATCGCCTCGGGGCTGCGCCCGGCACCGGTGTACGACGACGGCGGGATCCGCTTGCCGTGGGTGCCGGCGAACGTCTTGAGGAACGTGAGCTGGTTGTCGCTGCCCGGGCGGGCCGACCGGAGCAGCTGCCAGAAGCCCTGCTCCCACCGCCTGCGCAGCGCGTCGCGCTTGCTCGGGTGAGCGAACTGCTCGATCGCCACCTGGGCGTAGACCGGCAGCTGCTTGACCGCGGTGTCGTCCGTCTCGCTGCCCAGGCCGTCGAGCACCAGGGTGATGAAGTCGCCCGCCGACATCTCGGCGTCGCGGGTCATGTCCCAGGCGGCGGACCAGCACAGCGCGCGGGCCAGCGAGTCGTCGAGCGTGTGGATCGACTCGACGACGGTGGCCTGCGAGCGCTCGTCGAGACGGATCTTGGCGTAGGTGAGGTCGCCGTCGTTGAGCAGCAGCAGGTCGGGCTGCTCGGCGCCGGCCAGCTCCGGCACGTCGGTGGACGAGCCGTCCACGTCGGTCTCGACGGACGTGCGTCGGACGAGTCGTCCCTCGACCTCGTCGTAGAGGCCGATGCCGATGCGGTGCGGCCGCAGCGTCGGGAACTCCTCCGCGGCGGTCTGCCGCACGGCGAAGGAGGCGTAGCGGCCCGCGTCGTCGAGGGTGAACTCGGCGGCCAGGGTGTTGACACCGGACGTCTGCAGCCAGGCCTTGGCCCAGGTGACCAGGTCGCGCCCCGACGTCTCCTCCAGCGCGGCCAGCAGGTCGGCGAACTCGCTGTTGCCGAACGCGTGCTTCTGGAAGTAGGTCCGCAGGCCGGCCACGAACGCGTCCTCGCCGACGTAGGCGACGAGCTGCTTGAGGGCTGAGGCGCCCTTGGCGTAGGTGATGCCGTCGAAGTTGACCTCCACGGCCTCCAGGTCGTGGTTGTCGGCGGCGATCGGGTGCGTGGTGGGGAGCTGGTCCTGGCGGTACGCCCAGTTCTTGCGGTGGTTGGTGAACCCGGTCCACGCCTCGTCGTACTGCGTGGAGTGCACGGCCGCATGGTGGGCCGCCCACTCGGCGAACGACTCGTTGAGCCAGAGGTCGTCCCACCACCTCATGGTCACGAGGTCGCCGAACCACATGTGCGCCATCTCGTGGAGGATCGTGTTCGCGCGCTGCTCGTAGAACCAGCGGGCCTGCTGGCTGCGCGGGAGATACTCGTCGCGCAGTGTCACGCACCCAGCGTTCTCCATCGCACCGTTGTTGAACTCCGGCACGTAGAGCTGGTCGTACTTGTGGAACGGGTACGGGTAGCCGAACGCATCCTCGAAGAACTCGAAGCCCTGCTTGGTGATCTCCACCAGCTCGGCCGTGTCGAGGTAGGGAACCATCGACTGCCGGCAGTAGTGACCCAGCGGGATCGAGCCGTGCTTGCCCTCGTAGACGTCGAGCACCTCGTGGTACTCGCCCGCCACGACCGCCGTCACATAGGTGGACATGCGCTCGGTCGCGGGGAAGCTCCAGACCGCGGTGCCGTCGGGGGACTCCAGCGGCTCGGGAGTGGGTGCGTTGGAGACGACCTTCCAGTGGGCGGGCGCCTTCACGGTGAACGAGAAGACCGACTTGAGGTCGGGCTGCTCGAAGGTCGCGTAGATGCGCCGCGCGTCCGGCACCTCGCACTGGGAGTACAGGTAGACCCGGTCGTCGGCCGGGTCGACGAAACGGTGCAGACCCTCCCCGGTGTGGCTGTAGAGCATGTCGGCGGAGACCCGCAGCTCGTTCTCGGCGGCCAGGTCGGTCAGCCGGATCCGACCGTGCGCGTAGAGCTCGCTCCAGTCGAGCTCACGCCCGTTGAGGGTCAGCTCGGAGATGTCGGCGCCGACCAGGTCCACGAACGTCTCCGCGCCTGGCTCGGAGCAGGTGAAGCTCAGCGTCGTCGTGGATCGGAACGTCTTGGTGCTGCCCGTCGTGAGGTCGAGGTCGATGTCGTAGGACTGCACGTCGAGGAGGGCTGCGCGGGCACGCGCCTCGTCGCGGGTGAGGTTCGTTCCAGGCATGGAGGGCATCTTGTCACCCGTTTCGGGGAATAAACGAATCGAGACCAAACGTAGATATAGGCGTATGGATACCCCCGAAACGGGCCGAAACTGGAGACGCACCCTCATGACAAAGTCCGCCGACCGCACCCCCGTCGACTTCTGGTTCGACCCGCTCTGCCCATGGGCCTGGATCAGCTCGCGCTGGCTCCTCGAGGTGGAGAAGGTGCGCCGTATCCGCCCCTCGTTCCACGTGATGAGCCTGGCCTATCTCAACCAGGACAAGGACATCCCCGACGAGTACCGCAAGATGCTCGAGTCGGCCTGGGGACCCGTGCGGGTGGCCGTCGCCGCCGCCCAGGTGGAGGGCGACGAGATCCTGCTGCCGCTCTACAACGCACTCGGCCGGCGGATCCACCTCGAGGGCCGCAGCATCGACCGCGCCCTGGTCGAGGAGTCCCTCCAGGAGGTGGGCCTCCCCGTCGCGCTCGCCGACGCGATGGACTCCACCGACTACGACGAGGACCTCAAGAAGTCGCACCACGCCGGGATGGACCAGGTCGGCGAGGATGTCGGCACTCCCGTGATCAGCGTCGACGGCGTCGCGTTCTTCGGTCCGGTCGTCACCCCGGCCCCGAAGGGTGAGGCCGCGGGCCGGCTGTGGGACGGCGTCCTCATGGTCGCGGGCACCCCGGGCTTCTTCGAGCTCAAGCGCACCCGTGACAGGGACCCCGACTTCTCCTGAACCCCCGCTCGCCAGAGCCGGCGGACCGCGAGGACCACGGTTGCGGGGCTGGAGGGACCCGGGCGACGGGGCTACGGTGAGTCGCGTGAGCATCGCCTACGACGTCCGGCTGCTGTCCCACGCCCTCGACCAGACCGGCGACGCGCTGGCCCAGGTGCACTCGGCCGACCTCGACCGGGACACTCCCTGCTCCGACTGGAAGCTGCGTCAGCTCGTCGACCACGTGGTGGAGTCCCCGCGCCGCTACCTGCAGATGATGCGCGGTGAGCAGGTCGACTGGTCGGCCGACCCGCCGCGGATCGAGGAGGACTGGGCGGGGGCGTTCCGCACCGCGGCCGACGACCTGCTGCACGCCTGGCACGAGCAGGACGACACCTCGGGGGCCGGATGGCAGACGGCCGACCTCGCCGTGCACACGTGGGACCTGCGCCGGTCGCTCGGCCGTGGCACCGAGGACCTGGACCCGGAGGTCGCCGAGCTCGGCATGAAGTTCATGCAGGCCAACCTGACCGACGAGAACCGCGGGCCGGCGTTCGGCCCCGCCCAGGAGCCGGACCAGGGCGGTACGCCGTACGACCGGCTCGCCGCGTTCGCCGGCCGGAGCGTCTGACCCGGCCCGCTCGACCCGCGCCGCCCATCTGGGCTGCACGTGGACCGATCGCGGGGGATCCACCCTCGCTCCCTAGGATTGCCGCATGAGTCGAGTCCTGTCCGCCGTCGCCTGGCCGTACGCCAACGGCCCGCGCCACATCGGCCACGTGGCCGGTTTCGGTGTGCCCTCCGACGTCTTCAGCCGCTACATGCGGATGGCCGGGCACGACGTACTCATGGTCTCGGGGTCCGACGAGCACGGCACACCGATCCTGATCGCCGCCGACGAGGCCGGGGTGACACCTCAGGAGCTCGCCGACCGCAACCACCGGATGATCGTCGAGGACTTCGTCGCGCTGGGGCTCAGCTACGACCTGTACACCCGAACGACCACGCGCAACCACCACGCCGTGGTGCAGGAGATGTTCCTCGGGGTCTACGAGAACGGCTACTTCGTCGAGCAGACCACGTTCGGCGCGATCTCACCCTCGACCGGGCGCACGCTGCCGGACCGCTACATCGAGGGAACCTGCCCGATCTGCGGAGCCGACGGCGCCCGGGGCGACCAGTGCGACACGTGCGGCAACCAGCTCGACCCCCAGGACCTGAAGAACCCGCGGTCCCGGATCAACGGCGAGACGCCTGAGTTCGTCGAGACCCAGCACTTCTTCCTCGACCTGCCGGCCCTCGCCGATGCCCTGGCGGAGTGGCTCGACGAGCGCGAGGCGACCGGGCTGTGGCGTCCCAACGTCATCCGCTTCAGCCAGAACATCCTGTCGGAGATCAGGCCGCGCGCGATCACCCGGGACCTCGACTGGGGCATCGCGGTGCCGCTCGACGGCTGGCGCGACAACCCGACCAAGAAGCTCTACGTGTGGTTCGACGCCGTGATCGGCTACCTCTCCGCGTCGGTGGAGTGGGCGCGTCGGCTCGGCGAACCGGACCGGTGGCGCGACTGGTGGAACGACCCGGACGCACTGTCGTACTACTTCATGGGCAAGGACAACATCACCTTCCACTCCCAGATCTGGCCGGCCGAGCTGCTGGCGTACTCCGGGAAGGGCGCCAAGGGCGGCACACCGCGTGGGTACGGCGCGCTGAACCTGCCGACCGAGGTCGTTTCCAGCGAGTTCCTCACCATGGAGGGCCGGAAGTTCTCCTCGTCGAAGCGAGTCGTGATCTACGTCCGGGACCTGCTCTCGCGCTACCAGCCGGACGCGTTCCGCTACTACGTCGCGGCGGCGGGTCCGGAGAACCAGGACGCCGACTTCACCTGGGCGGAGTTCGTCCGCCGGACCAACGACGAGCTGGTCGCCGGCTGGGGCAACCTGGTCAACCGCACGGCCAACCTCATCGCCAAGAACTTCGGTGAGATCCCCGCGGCCGCCGACCTGACCGCGGCGGACCAGGCCCTGCTCGACCACGTGAACGGGACCTTCGCGACCGTCGGCGAGCTCATCGGTCGGAACCGGATGCGGCAGGCGATCGGCGAGGCGATGCGTGCGGTCGCCGAGGTCAACAAGTACGTCTCGGACTCCGAGCCCTGGAAGCTCAAGGGCGAGGACGAGCGCGAGCGGCTCGGCACGATCCTGCACGTGGTCGCCCAGTGCGTGGCCGACCTCAACGTCGTGCTCTCGCCGTTCCTGCCGTTCTCGGCCAACGCCGTCGACGAGGTGTTCGGCGGCAAGGGGGACGTGCAGCCGATGCCGCACATCGAGGAGGTCGAGGACCTCGACGGCGGTCCGGGCTACCCGATCATCACCGGCGAGTACTCCGACGTACGGCCCTGGCGGCGTACGCCGATCACCGTCGGCGCCGGGATCGCCAAGCCGGCCCCGGTCTTCACCAAGCTCGACCCCTCAGTGGTCGAGGAGGAGCTGGCTCGGCTGGGCGGCTGACCTCCTGCCGTCCCTACGCGTTCCCTAGGGCCGCCCGGCGGGCGGAGAGGAACCGCCGCTCGACGTCGTTGCCGCTCAGCGCCAACGCCTCGTCGAACGCCGCGCGTGCTTCCTGAGGGCGTCCGGCCCGGGCGAGGAGCTCCGCCCGGACGGCCGGCAGCCGGTGGTTCCCCGGCAGGTCGACGCCCTCGAGGACGGCGAGGCCCGCCGGTGCGCCGTGTGCCTCGGCGACGGCCACCGCGCGGTTGAGCCGCACGACGGGGGAGCCGGTCAGGTCCTCGAGCTCGGCGTAGAGATCGGCGATCCTCGGCCAGGCGGTCGCCTCGGCCGTCGGCGCGACCGCGTGCTCGGCGGCGATGAGCGCCTCCAGCAGGTACGGCGTCGCCGGGTCGGCACTGGACACCAACGGGGTGAGCAGTGCCAGCGCCTCGGCGATCTCGTCCTGGCGCCAGCGCGACCGGTCCTGGTCAGGGAGGAGCACGAGCCCGCCGTCGGGGCCCACCCGGGCGTCCCGCCGCGAGTGCTGGAGCAGGACGAGGGCGAGCAACGAGTCGAGGAGGGCGCCGCGGGGCAGCACCTCGTGGAGCACGCGCACGAGTCGGACCGCGTCGTCGGCGGCATCCACCCGCAGCAGGTCGGGGCCCGACGTGGGGGCGTAGCCGGCGGTGAACGCGAGGTAACCGACGCGCGCGACGACCTCGACCCTCTCCGCGAGGGTCGCCTCGTCCGGCAGGGCGAACGGGACTCCGGCGAGCGCGAGCTTCTTGCGGGCCCGGGTCAGACGCGCCGCCATCGTGGCGGGCTGGACGAGGAACAGCCGGGCGATGTCCTCGGTCGGCACGCCCAGCACCAGGCGGAGGCTGAGCGCCGCGGCCGACTCCGGAGCCAGCGACGGGTGCGCGCACATCAGCACCAGCCGCAGCCGCTGGTCGAGCAGCGGCTCACCGGTGTCGGCCATGTGACGCTCCGCCTCCTGCTGGGTCCGCGCGTCGACGACGAGGAGCGGCTGCTTGCGGGCGGCCACCGCCTCCGCCCGCAGCCGGTCGACCGCACGGCGGCGGGCCGCGGTCAGCAGCCACGCCGGCGGGTTGGCCGGCGGTTCCTCCCCCCAGCTGCGGGCGGCCGCCTCGAACGCCTCCGCGAGCGCGTCCTCGGCCAGGTCGAGGCGCCGGAACTGCGCAACCAGCAGGGCCAGCAGCCGACCCCACTGGTCGCGCCAGACCTCGTCGAGCCTCGGCAACGCGGTCAGTAGGGCTCGACGGGGACGACGGGCCGGATCTCGACGGTGTACCGCGGCGGCAGCAGCCGGGCCGTCTCGATCGCGGCGTCGAGGTCGGGCAGGTCGACGACGTAGAAGCCCCCGACCTGCTCCGCCGTCTCGGCGAACGGCCCGTCCGTGACCGTCGTGACCCCGTCGACCGTGCGGAGCGTCGTCGCGGTGTCGGTGCGGTCGAGCGCCTCCCCGCCGAGGATCTTCCCGCGCTGCGCCACCGCCTCGTCGAAGGCCCGATGGGCGGCGAGCACCCCCTGCCGCCCCCCCTCCGTCGCCCGGTCCCAGGCGGACGGGTCGACCTCGGCCAGCAGCAGGACGTACCTCACGCGTCGCTGCCGGAGTGGTCGACGGCGGCACGAACCTCGACTGCGCCGTCCTCGCCGCCGAGCATCGACGCGATCCGGAGCAGGTCGTCGAGGTCGTCGGACTCGACGAGATAGAAGCCGGTGAGCTGTTCGACGGACTCCGCGTACGGCCCGTCGGTGACGTCGATCGAGTCGCCCGTGCGGCGTACGACCTTGGCCTCGCGGGAGTGCGTCAGCTCGGCGCCGCCGGTGACCTTGTGGCCGCGCGCGGCGAGCAGGTCGGAGAACTCCTGGTGCACGCCGTACATCGCCGCGCGGTGCTCGGCCGAGGCGCTCTCCCAGCGGCTCTCGTCGCCGGGGAGCAGGATCACGTAGGTGGTGGTCATCGCAGGTCCTTCCAGGTGGGGATGAGTCTTCCACCTCGATGACGTGCGTGCGTGGCCCGAATCGACAGGGCCGGCGAGACGAGTGAAAGACTCTGCGCCATGCGCGTTCACCTCGGCTCCGACCATGCCGGCCTCGAGCTCAAGGAGCACCTGCTCAACTGGCTCGCCAACCACGGCCACGAGGCCGTCGACCACGGACCCTTCGTGTACGACGCGCTCGACGACTACCCGGTCTTCTGCCTGCGGGCGGCCCAGGGCGTGGTCGCCGACCGCGAGGACGGCGTCGGGGCGCTCGGCGTGGTCATCGGCGGCTCCGGGAACGGAGAGCAGATGGCCGCCAACAAGGTCAAGGGGGTCCGGGCCGCGCTCGTTTGGAGCGAGGAGACCGCGGTGCTGGCCCGTGAGCACAACGACGCCAACGTGATCTCCGTGGGCGGCCGCATGCACACCGTCGAGGACATGACGCGCTTCGTCGAGGTCTTCCTCGACACGCCGTACTCCGGCGAGGAGCGCCACGACCGCCGCATCGCGATGCTCGGCGACTACGAGAAGACCGGCAACCTGCCGCCGTTGCCCGAGTCGGCGCTGGGCCGCGGCCCAGCCCAGGGCTGACGCGTGCCCGAGGGCCACACCCTGCACCGCCTCGCGGACGGGATCCGGGAGCGATTCGCGGGCCGCGCCGTACGCGTGTCCTCTCCGCAGGGCCGGTTCGCCGACGCTGCCGCGCTGCTCGACGGGACCCGGCTCCTCGACGCGCAGGCCTGGGGAAAGCAGCTGTTCATCGAGTTCGAGGGCGGGCGGTTCGTGCAGGTGCACCTCGGCCTGATCGGCTCGTTCGACCTGTTCGACGGCCCTCCTCCGCCGCCGCGCGGGCAGGTGCGGCTGCGGATCTCGACCGACTCGATCACCGGGGACGGGCGGGCGTCGTACGGCGACCTGCGCGGCGCGACGATCTGCTCGCTGCTCACGGCGGACCAGCGCCGGGCGGTCGTCGACCGGCTCGGCCCCGACCCGCTGCGTGCGGACGCCGACTGGACCTCCGCCTGGGTGCGGATCGCGCGCAGCCGCAAGCCGATCGGTGCGCTGCTGATGGACCAGGCGGTGCTGGCCGGCGTCGGCAACGTCTATCGCGCCGAGCTGCTGTTCCGGCATCGGATGCACCCGCACCGGCCGGGGAACACGCTCCGGCGCGGCCAGTTCGAGGCGATGTGGGACGACCTGGTCGCGCTCATGCGCGAGGGTGTGCGCACCGGACGGATCGACACCGTCCGCCACGACCACACCCCCGAGGCGATGGGCCGGGATCCGCGGGTCGACGACCACGGTGGCGAGGTCTACGTCTACCGGCGCACCGGCCAGCCCTGCCTGGTCTGCGGCGCGAAGGTGCGCACCGAGGTGCTGGAGGGCCGCAACCTGTTCTGGTGCCCCCGCTGTCAGCCCCGGTTCCGGTCCCGCGCGGGGGCGTCGCGGCGGCCGGTCGGCCGGGCTGCGCCAATCGGCCGCGAGGGGGTGACCTGACGACTATGGTCGTACCCGTGGTCGCCGCCCCCTCCTCCGACCGCCTGGCGTCCGTGCCCGCACGTCGGGTTTTTTCGCGACGCTGGAACCGGGCGCTGCGGCGCTACCGCAGCACGGAGTTCACCTGGATGCTCCTGCTGGGGCTGCTCACCGTGGTCATTGGCGCGGGCATGTACCAGTTCGTGGGGATCGTGCCGGTGAGCGCGCTGATCATCCCGATGGTCATGGCCAACAGCGTGCTGGGGCCGCGCAGCCTGCCGTGGTTCGTGGTCTTCGTGCTCGGCGTGATGGTGGTGGTGGTGGCCGCCACGGCCGAGGAGGCGCTCGACGGCCGTCGGGTGGGCGGCATCGTCGTCGCCTTCCTGGTCGGGCTGGTGATCCTCGTCTCGTCGTTCCGTCGCTCCCAGCTCGGGGTGGCGGGCGCCCGGGGCGAGTCGATGCTGGTCGACCTGCGCGATCGCATCACCAAGCAGGGGCTGATCCCCAAGCTCCCAGACGCCTGGTACGCCGAGTCGGTGACCCGCTCGGCCGGGGCCTCGTCGTTCGCCGGCGACTTCATGGTCGGGTCGCTGTCGCGCGACGGCTCGCGCTTCCAGGTCGTGGTGGTCGACGTCTCCGGCAAGGGGGAGCAGGCCGGCACGCGTTCGCTGCTGCTCTCCGGTGCCTTCGGTGGCCTGCTCGGGGCCATGCCTCCGGCCGAGTTCCTGCCCGCCGCCAACGACTACCTGCTCCGGCAGGACTGGCTCGAGGGGTTCGCGACCGCGGTGCACCTCTCGGTCGCGCTGGACACCGGCGAGTTCGAGATCCGCTCCGCGGGCCACCCGCCGGCCGTGCAGATGAAGGCCGGCTCGGGCCGCTGGGCGGTGCACGAGTCCGAAGGCCCCATCCTCGGACTCATGCCCGACGCCGAGTTCAAGGCGGTCTGTGGCCGGCTCAACCACGGCGACGCCCTGCTCATGTTCACCGACGGGCTGGTCGAGACCCCGACCCGGGACATCTCCCTGGGGATCGACAAGCTGCTCGGCCAGGGGGAGCGACTGCTGCGCAGCGGCTTCGAGAAGGGCGCCGTGCGGCTGATCAACCAGAGTCCCGCGGTCAACGACGACCGCGCCCTGTTCTTGCTGCACCGCCGCTGAGAGACCCCGGAGACGCCGCGAACCCCCGGCTGTGACCACCCGGGGTTCGACGTGGAGCGGATGACGGGAATCGAACCCGCGTAGCTAGTTTGGAAGACTAGGGCTCTACCATTGAGCTACATCCGCGTGCCGTCGCGAGGATCCAGTACCGAGCCGGGAAGCCCCCACAACGCGGGTCAATCGTGCCACAGGAGCGAACTCCCGTTCCAATCGGTCGACCTGCCCTCGTGGCCGTCCCGGTCACGATTGGGGGAGCGCCCACCAGGTCGACTAGACTCCCCGGGGCTCCCAACAGGGGCTCGTGAACTCGGGGCGTAGCGTAGTGGCTAGCGCGCCTGCTTTGGGAGCAGGAGATCGCAGGTTCGAGTCCTGTCGCCCCGACCACACGAATCGCCGCGCGACCAGACGAGTGGCGTCCTGTGTCCAGAAGTCACCCACGCAACCCACGCACGAGATGTGGATTAGAGGAGAAACACCTGTGAAGAGCGCCGTCGAGACTCTGAGCCCCACCCGGGCCAAGCTCACCGTCGAGGTGCCCTTCGAGGAGCTCAAGCCGAGCCTCGACGCGGCGTACAAGAAGATCGCCCAGCAGATCAACGTGCCGGGCTTCCGCCGCGGCAAGGTCCCGCCGATGGTGATCGACCGGCAGGTCGGCCGCGGTGCGGTCCTCGACGAGGCGATCAACAACGCGCTGCCCAAGCTGTACGTCGACGCGTTGCAGGCCAACGAGCTCGAGCCGCTCGCGCAGCCGGAGATCGACATCACCAAGCTCGAGGACAACGACACCCTCGAGTTCACGGCCGAGGTCGACATCCGCCCCGAGGTGGACCTTCCCGACTACCAGGGTCTCGAGGTCAGCGTCGACGACGTGGTCGTCAGCGACGAGGACGTCGAGGAGCAGGTGCAGAACCTCCGCGAGCGCTTCGCCACCCTGACCGACGTCGAGCGGCCCGCCGCCGACGGCGACTTCGTGACGATCGACCTCAAGGCGACCAAGGACGGCGAGGTCGTCGAGGGCGCCGAGGTGAGCGACATGAGCTACCAGGTCGGGCGCGGCGGCATGCTCGACGGTCTCGACGAGGCGCTCGCCGGCATGTCGGCCGGCTCCGAGAAGACCTTCACCTCCCAGCTGGTCGGCGGCGACCAGAAGGGCGAGGACGTCGAGGTCGAGGTCAAGGTGACGGCGGTCAAGGAGCAGGACCTGCCCGAGCTCGACGACGACTTCGCGCAGACCGCCTCGGAGTTCGACACCGTGGCGGAGCTCACCGAGGACGTCCGCTCCCGCCTGCACAACGGCAAGCGTCTCGAGCAGGCCGCCGCCGCGCGCGACGCCGTGCTGGAGAAGATCCTGGACATGGTCGAGGTGCCGCTGCCCGACGCGGTCGTCGACCAGGAGCTCACCGCCCGCCGCGAGAGCGTCCAGCAGCAGCTCTCCTTCGCCGGCATGACCATGGAGCAGTACCTCGACTCCGAGGAGCAGACCGTCGACGAGTTCGAGGCCGATCTCGAGAAGCGGGTCCGCGACGCGGTCGCCGCCCAGTTCGTGCTCGACCAGGTCGCAAAGAAGGAGGAGATCGCCGTCAACGAGGGCGAGCTCCAGGAGCACCTGATGCGGCGCGCCCAGCAGTCCGGGCAGAACCCGCAGGAGTTCATCCAGCACATGCTCGAGCACAACCACATCCCCGAGATGGTGGCCGAGGTGGTGCGGGGCAAGGCGCTGGCGATGATCGTCGAGTCGGCCACGGTGACCGACGCGTCGGGCAACCACGTCGAGCTCAAGCTGCTGCAGCCGGACGGCACCATCGGCGAGCCCGCCGACGAGACACCCGATGCCTCCGACGCCGACGACGAGGCTCCGAACGACGCGAAGGACGAGGAGAAGGCCGACGCCTGATCCCCGCTCTCCTGTGTACGACGCCCCCGGTGACCCACCGGGGGCGTCGTCACCTTCTGTGACGGAGTCGTCGTTGACATACTCCGGGTATGGCCCGGAGACTCGGGCGATGACCGCACGCACCGCTTCGACCAGACGCGCTCCTGGCGTGCTGGGGGCGGCCGCGCTGGCCGCCGACGTGGTTGACGAGCTGGTGGTCGGCACGGTCCGGGACGTGCACGGAGCGGTGGCGCGACGGGTCCGTCGCCTCGCCGGTCGCCCGGCCCCCCACGACCGTCCGGGGCGGGTGGCGGCAGGCGTCTACACGGGGGTCGGCGCGGGGCTGGACGGCACGTCGCGGCTGCTTCGCGCCGCCGACCGTCGCGGTCTGGGCGCCCGACTCGAGTCGGGTCCGCGCGGCCGGTTCCTGAGGGCCGCGGCGAACGGGCTGCTCGGGGATCGTCTCGCCGAGCGGCACCCGGACCTCGCCATCGACATGAGCGTGCGGCGCGACGGTCGCGACGTCCGGTGCAACGCCCGTGATCTCGCGGCGGCGTACCCGGACGCGACCGGTGAGATCGTCGTCTTCCTGCACGGGCTGGCCGAGAGCGACGACGCGTGGCGGCACCGTGCGGTCGAGACGGGTGGCACCTACCCGGACCGGCTCGAGGCGGAGGGCCGCTGGACGCCCGTGCTGCTGCGCGCCAACACCGGCCTTCCGATCGCCGACAACGGCATCGCGCTCGCCGGCCTGCTCGACGACCTTGTGGAGCACTGGCCGGTGCCGGTGCGCAGGATCGCGCTCGTCGGGCACTCGCTGGGCGGCCTCGTGATGCGCGCCGCCTGCGCCGTGGTCACCGACGCCCCCACCCAGTGGAACCTGCTCGTGACCGACGTCGTCACGCTCGGCACGCCGCACCTCGGCGCGCCCCTCGAGCGCACCGTGCACGCCGGTGCCCGCGTTCTCGGCCTGCTGCCCGAGTCGGCGCCGTTCGGCCGGATCCTGGAGTACCGGTCGGTCGGCATCCTCGACCTGCGCGGCGGGCTGGCGCCCGACGTGCAGCACCTGCCGCACGCGCGGTACCGCCTGGTCGCGGCCACCCTCGCCTCGTCGTACCGGCACCCGGTGAGCGAGCTGCTCGGGGACCTCCTGGTCCGGTACCCGTCGGCGGTGGGCCGTCCCCGCCGCGGCCGGGCGCTGTTCCCCGACGCCGACGTGCTGCACGTGCGCGGCGGCCACTTCGACCTGCTCAACCACCCAGAGGTCGACGCCGCCCTCCGGGACTGGCTGTCCTGACCATCCCCTCGAGGAGAACCGTGAACCGTCCCACCCCGCTGCCCATCTCCGCCTCCGTCGACGTCGATGCACAGCCCGCCGACGTGTGGGCCGTCGTCTCCGACGTCTCGCGGATGCCGGAGTTCAGCCCGGAGCTCCGGTGGGCGTTCGCGGTTGGTGCCCGCGAGCCCCGGATCGGGATGCGCCTGGTCGGGATCAACCGGCGCGGGTACGCCGTGTGGCCGACCACGTCCAAGGTGGTGCGGTTCGAGCCCGACCGCGCGGTGGCGTGGCACACCCGCGAGAGCGGTGCCACCTGGACCTACGAGCTCGAGCCGACGGCGACGGGCACCCGGCTGACGGGTCGGCGTGACCTCGCCGGGTTCACCCTGGGCACCACGCTGCTGGCGCCGGTGATCGGTGGCGCCGCCGGCCACGACCGGGAGCTGGCCGACGGGATCCGCCAGACCCTGCTGCGGATCAAGGCGGCCGTCGAGTCCGCCCGGACCGCCGACGCCGATCCGGGCGTCGTTCGCTGACCGGACGCGACTGCCCTCATGTTTGTGCACTCGCAGAAACATGAGGGGGTTCGGGGCGGGATCGGTATTGATCGGCCCGTACGTCCGTGTTTGTCTCCGTCCGGCTGCAAAACCGCGGCCGCGCAACCTACGTGCGAGCTCGGGACGACGCTGCGTGCCTCTCGGCGTGGACCCGGTCCCTTCAGACTTCCGTGACCTCCACGGCGCGGTCAGTCCTGCGCTCAGCCCGTTGTTGCGCCGATGCGACACGATCGCTGTTCGACGGAGGAACTGTGCGCAAGAAGTCAGCCGGGCTGCTCAGCCTGGTCCTGGCGGCGGGCCTGGGGTCAACCCTCACGGCACCCGCTGTCTCGGCCACGCCGACACCCACGCTTCAGAAGTCTGTGGCCATCACCCACGACCACCCCGACGAGGCGTCCGGCCACGAGATGCCGAACCCGTTGGAGGACAAGCGCCGCGCGCTGCGCGAGCAGGCGCTCACCGAGGTGCTGTCGGGTGAGGCCACCATCCAGAACCGGGGCGGCAGCAAGGTCGTCAAGGTCAGCAGCGGCAAGGCCCCCGAGGCGGTGAACGCCCAGGGCCAGACCACGGCCAAGGCCAGCAAGGACCCGCAGTACGTCGAGCTCAGCCGGGAGAAGACCGACAAGATCTTCGTGGTGCTCGCCGAGTTCGGCGACGAGCGGCACCCGTTGTTCCCCGACAAGGACCTCGAACCCAGCATCCCCGGCCCGACGACGTTCAACGGTCCGGTGCACAACGCGATCCCGCAGCCCGACCGCACCCAGGACAACTCCACCGGCTGGCAGGCCGACTACAGCCGCGCGTACTTCCAGGACCTCTACTTCGGTGAGGGCGGCGTGGAGGGTTCCGGCGCCGAGCACGAGACGGTCAAGCAGTACTACGAGCGCCAGTCGTCCGGCCGCTACAGCATCGACGGCACCGTCACCGACTGGGTCAAGGTCCGCTACAACGAGGCCCGCTACGGCCGCTCCAGCGACAACCCCACCACCAACGGGGACGACCCGGCGGTCTGCGCCAGCAGCAACTGCTCCAACGTCTGGAACCTGGTGAAGGACGCCGTCGACAAGTGGTTCGCCGACCAGCTCGCCTCAGGCAAGACCGCCGCGCAGGTCAGGGCGGAGCTCGCCGAGTTCGACCAGTGGGACCGCTACGACGTCGACGGTGACGGCAACTTCAACGAGCGCGACGGCTACATCGACCACTTCCAGATCGTGCACTCCGGCGGCGACCAGGCCGACGGCGACCCGATCCAGGGTGAGGACGCGATCTGGTCGCACCGCTGGTACGTCCAGACCACGCCGATCGGCACCGGTGGCCCCGAGGGCGCGCCCCTGGGTGGCACCCCGATCGGTGACACCGGCATCTGGGTGGGTGACTACACCACGCAGCCCGAGAACGGCGGCATGAGCGTGTTCGCCCACGAGTACGGCCACGACCTCGGCCTGCCGGACCTCTACGACACCGCCGGCGGCGAGAACAGCGTCAACTACTGGTCGATGATGGCGCAGAGCCGCGTCGACGGCCCCAACGACGAGGCCCTCGGCACCCGTGGCGCCGACCTCGGCGCGTGGGAGAAGCTGCAGCTCGGCTGGCTCGACTACGAGACCGTGCTGCCGTCGCAGAACCGGCGCTTGAAGCTCGGCCCGCACGAGTACAACACCAACAACGCCCAGGGCGCGGTCGTCGTACTCCCGAAGAAGTCGGTCACCACCGACCTGGTCGCCCCGGCGGCCGGCACCAAGTCCTGGTGGAGCGGTGCGGCCGACGACCTCAACTCCTCGATGACCCATTCGGTCTCCCTGCCCGCAGGTCAGGCCGCCAAGGTCGAGTTCCAGGCCAACTACAACATCGAGGAGGACTTCGACTATTACTTCGTCGAGGTCAACGACGGCAACGGCTGGGTCAGCATCCCCGGCACCGAGGCCGACCCGGCCGCGAACAACGGTGTCGACGGCGACACCGGCGGCGCCTGGGTGCCGGTGAGCTACGACATCCCGTCGACGTACGCCGGCAAGGACGTGCAGATTCGGATCCGGTACTTCACCGACGGTGGCGTGCAGGGCAACGGCGCGGACACCCCGGCCGGTGTGTTCGTCGACGAGCTGAAGGTCACCGCCGGTCCGGCCAGCGTCTTCGCGGACGGTGCCGAGGCGGGGGCGAACGGCTGGACGTTCGCCGAGGGCTGGTCCGTCGTCGGCTCGTCGCTGACGACCCAGCACGACAACTACTACATCGCGTCGCACCGCGACTACCTGTCCTTCGACAAGTACCTGCAGTCCGGTCCGTACAACTTCGGGTTCACGAACACCAAGCCCGACTGGGTGGAGCGGTTCCCCTACCAGGACGGCCTGCTGGTCAGCTACTGGGACACCTCGCAGAGCGACAACAACACCAGCACGCACCCGGGCTCCGGCCTGATCCTGCCGATCGACGCGAACCCGACGCCTCGGGTCCGCCTCGACGGCAGCCTGTGGCGGCCGCGTGTGGCCGGGTACGACGCACCGTTCTCCCTGGAGAAGTCCGACTCGATCACGCTGCACGTGAACGGTCAGCCGAACTACATCCGGGGTCAGGCGGCGCAGTCGACGTTCCGTGACAACAAGTCCTACTGGGACGCGGCACAGCCGTCGGCCAGCGTGAAGGTGCCCAACCACGGCGTCAACATCGGTGTCACCGGGCAGCAGGGCGCGACGATGGACATCCGCATCTGGCAGCGGTGAGCAGTCTTGTCGTGAGTCACGTCTGATGCATGCGGCGGCGCCGAGGGTCGATGGGCCCTCGGCGCCGCTTCGTCGTACCGAGGAGCCGCGCCGGGTGGTCGAGCCCGGCTCCCGGTGGTTCGAGCCCGGCTCCCTGTGGTTTGAGCCCGGCTCCTCGGTGGTCGAGCCCGTCGAGACCCTCGAGTCCCGCGCAACACACCGGAGTCCGCTGTTGGCGAACAAGGCGGTATCGCCCGTGGATGCGTCGATGGTTCCGGCTAGGGTCGGGACGTGACCGACATCGAGATGACCCCGACGATGAATGGGGCCGGACAGTCCTACGGGCTCGACGACCACATCTACCAACGGCTCCTCAAGGAGCGCATCGTTTTCCTCGGCTCCGAGGTGCGCGACCAGAACGCCAACGCGATCTGCGCGCAGATGCTGCTGCTCAACGCCGAGGACCCCGAAGCCGACATCTTCCTCTACATCAACAGCCCCGGTGGCTCGGTCGACGCCGGCATGGCGATCTACGACACCATGAACTACATCTCCAACGACGTCGCCACGGTCGGCATGGGCCTGGCCGCCTCGATGGGTCAGTTCCTGCTCTGCGCCGGCGCCAAGGGCAAGCGCTACGCCCTGCCGCACGCGCGGATCATGATGCACCAGCCGTCCGGCGGCATGGGCGGCTCGGCGTCCGACATCAAGATCCAGGCGCAGCAGTCGCTGCACATCAAGCAGGTGCTGTTCAAGCTGATCAGCGAGCACACCGGCCAGGAGCTCGAGCAGGTCGAGACCGACGCCGACCGTGACCGCTGGTTCACCGCCGACCAGGCGCTCGAGTACGGCTTCATCGACAAGGTCGTCGCCAACGCCGGCCAGGTCGCAGACCAGGGCCGTCCGGCCGCGAAGAAGTGAGGGACCCCGCGATGACGAGCACCCAGATCCCCGGCATGGCCGCTCCGATGATCGGTCGCGCACCGGCGCACGCCGCGGCGGACATGAACTACTACATCCCCCAGTGGGAGGAGCGGACGTCCTACGGCTTCCGCCGCATCGACCCCTACGCGAAGCTGTTCGAGGACCGGATCATCTTCCTCGGCACCCCGATCAGCGACGACATCGCCAACGCGGTGATGGCACAGCTGCTCTGCCTGGAGTCGATGGATCCCGACCGCGACATCTCCATCTACATCAACAGCCCCGGCGGCTCGTTCACGGCCCTGACCGCGATCTACGACACCATGCGGTTCATCAAGCCTGACGTCCAGACGGTCTGCCTGGGTCAGGCGGCCTCCGCCGCGGCGATCCTGCTGGCCGCAGGCAGCGAGGGCAAGCGCCTCGCCCTGCCCAACAGCCGGATCCTCATCCACCAGCCCTACACCGAGGGCTCCTACGGCCAGACCTCCGACATCGAGATCCAGGCCAACGAGATCCTGCGGATGCGCGAGCTGCTCGAGAAGATGATCGCCGAGCACACCGGCAAGTCCCAGGAGGAGGTCAGTCGCGACATCGAGCGTGACAAGATCCTGACCGCGGAGGGCGCGGTCGAGTACGGCCTGATCGACGCGATCCTGGAGTCGCGGAAGGCAGCGCTCCCGGTCGCGTGAGCCGTTCGGCGCGCGCTCCCTGTGGAGCGCAACGGCGCCTCACCGGGACCTGGTGCCCGGCGAGGCGCCGGCCGAGGGCGATCGTCGTGTCTCGGTCCCATTTGGGGGCGCGACGGGGTACCTTCGAGTTCGAGTCAGACGCAAGCAGCCGGAAGCGGGTCCACCCGCCTGGTCCCACGTGGGATCCCCGGCCCGAGTCGTGAGGAGTCGTGCCTGTGGCACGCATCGGTGACGGCGGCGACCTGCTGAAGTGTTCCTTCTGCGGGAAGAGCCAGAAGCAGGTCAAGAAGCTCATCGCCGGCCCGGGCGTCTATATCTGCGACGAGTGCATCGACCTCTGCAACGAGATCATCGAGGAAGAGCTCAGCGAGGGCACCGAGGTCGGTCTCGAGGAGCTGCCCAAGCCGCGGGAGATCTTCGAGTTCCTCAACTCCTACGTCATCGGCCAGGAGAACGCCAAGAAGGCCCTCGCGGTTGCGGTGTACAACCACTACAAGCGCGTCCAGGCGGGTGTCACCGCCGGCGCGCAGCGGCACGGCAAGGACGAGCTCGTCGAGCTGGCCAAGTCCAACATCCTGGTGATCGGCCCGACCGGCTGTGGCAAGACCTACCTCGCCCAGACGCTCGCCCGCATGCTCAACGTGCCGTTCGCGATCGCTGACGCGACCGCGCTCACCGAGGCCGGCTACGTCGGCGAGGACGTCGAGAACATCCTGCTCAAGCTGATCCAGGCCGCCGACTACGACGTCAAGAAGGCCGAGACCGGGATCATCTACATCGACGAG